>DATBYU010000001.1:0-43520 GCA_036513555.1 Candidatus Dormiibacterota bacterium
CGGCAATATCGTCAGCACGCTGATCCTGATCGTCGGCTACGTGCTCGTCTTCATCATCATCTTGCTGCTGGTCCGGATCTTCTTTGGATTCTTCAAGATGGATCCCTGGCACCCGATCACGCAGATGATCATGCAGACGACAGAGCCGTTCGCCCGGCCGTTCCGCGGCTGGTTCCCGCGGCGCCCCGGCGTGTTCGACTGGGCGCCGGTCGCCGCCTTCGTGGTGGTACTGGCGGCCTATATCTTCGTCAACAGCCTGCCGCGCTTCGGAATCGGCTAAGAACTCACCGAGCCGACCAGCGTGCGCGGCTGTCGGCCACCGTTGACTTGGCGCTCGGGCGCGCGGCGCCGGATGACCTCGAGGCGCCAGACCGGTCGCGAGAACAGCGCATCGATCTCGCGTTGGGCGCGATCGCCAGCGAGCCCTCCTCCCTGGACGCGAAACTTCTCGCCGAGGTCCATGTCGACGATCTGATCGGCGCGCACCAGGTGGAGCACGACCCGGTCGGGGCCTTCGCAGCGGCCGAGGATCTCCTGGAGCGTCGCCATCTGGTCCGGGGTTGCGTCGGCCGGAACATCGAGGTGAACCACCTGGTTGCGCACCCAGAATTCGTGCCCCGCATCGTCGAAAGCGAGGATTTCGTCGGCGATGACTTTCGCCTGCTCGGTGCGCTCCTCGTCGTCGCCCGCGGCTGCGCGGGCATCAACCTTGCCCCGAACGATCACGACCGTGTCAGACAGCAGCAAGTTTCGACGCTCTTCGAAGATCCTGGGGAAGACGATAACTTCGATCGTCGCCGTCAGGTCCTCGAGCTGGACGAAGGCCATCGCCTTGCCGGATTTCGTGACGATGGGTCGCACCGACTTGATCACGCCGCCGATCCGGACCTCGTAGTCCTCCATATCCGGCGTGACCTGGTTCGCATACGTATCGACTTTGGCGTGGAGCTCCTGCTCGATGCGCCGCAGCGGGTGATCGGACAGATAGAGACCGAGCAGCTCTTTCTCGCCCTTGAGCCGCTCCTCGTCGGGCATTGGCGGGACGTCGGGGATCAGCCCGGCGGCTGGGTCGTCGAGCTCATCGGCATCGGGCAGCATGCCGAACAGGTTGGTCTGCCCGCTTTCGCGCTCGCTGATGATCTGCGCCGCCCGGTCGCTGACGCGGTCGATGCTGGCGAACAAGCTGCCCCGCTCACCCAGGCTGTCCGTGGCGCCGGAGCGGATCAGGCTCTCGAGCACGCGCTTGTTCATTTCGCGAGGGTCGACCCGGACGGTGAGATCAAGTAACGACTTGAATGGGCCGTGGGCGCGCCGCTCGGTGAGCAGCAGCTCGATGGCGCGGACGCCGACGTTCTTGATCACGGCGAGTCCGTAGCGAATCTTCCCGTCCTGGACCGTGAACCCGGCTTCAGAGTAATTGACGTCGGGCGGTAAGACGTCGATGTCGCGCGCATGGCAGTCGAGCACGGCGGCTGCGACCTTGTCGTAATTGCCGGCCTCGTTATTGAGCAGGGCCGCGAGATACTCGAGCGGGTAGTTTGCCTTCAGGTAGGCCGTCTGGTAGGAGATCACGGCGTAGGCGGCGCTGTGGGACTTGTTGAACCCGTAGCCGGCGAAAAACGCCATCAGGTCGAAGATCTCGGTCGCTTTCGCCTGGGTCACGCCGCGCTCGACCGCCCCGGTGATGAATTTGGCCCGCATCTTCGCCATCTCGTCTTTCTTCTTCTTGCCCATGGCGGCGCGAAGCACATCGGCTTCTCCCAGGGTGAAGCCGGCCAGCTGGGAGGCGATCTGCATGACCTGCTCCTGGTAGACGATGACGCCGTAGGTCTCTTTGAGAATCGGCTCGAGCTGCGGCAGCGGGTAGACGATCTCCTGCTCGCCGTGCTTGCACTTCATGTACTGGTCGAGCAGGCCGCCTTCGAGTGGCCCCGGGCGGAAGAGGGCAATCGCCGCGGTGATGTCATCGAAGGTCGTCGGGCGCATGTCCTGGAGGAGGCGGCGCAGCCCGGCGGACTCGAGCTGGAAGACGCCGTTCGTGTCCGCCGCCTG
This sequence comes from Candidatus Dormiibacterota bacterium, assembly GCA_036513555.1. Taxonomy (GTDB): domain Bacteria; phylum Chloroflexota; class Dormibacteria; order CF-121; family CF-121; genus CF-13. The sequence goes on from DATBYU010000001.1 coordinate 2,053, forward strand.
TAGCAGGCGGAAGGTAGCCGGATCGTCCCAGGGGATCGTCGCCAGATCCAGTTTCAGGCCGCGCGTCTGTTCGAGATTCTTCAGGGCGTCTTCGATGACCGACAGGTTCCGTAAGCCCAGGAAGTCCATTTTCAGCAGCCCAATTTTTTGGACCGCGTTCATCTCGTACTGCGTCATCACCGCGCGCTTCTCCTGGCCGTTCTTATCGCCGCGCGTGATGCTGGCCTGCAACGGCAGGTAGTGCTGGAGAGGTTCGGGCGTGATCACGATGCCCGCGGCATGCGTCGAGGCGTGACGAACCAGGCCTTCCAGCTTGCGCGCGTTCTTGAGCAGGCGCTCGTAGACCGGATCTTTCTCCGCCTGGGCGAGCTCGGGAACCATCTGGATCGCCTTGTCGAGGGTCATGTTCAGTGTTGGCGGCACCAGCTTCGCCAGGTGATCGACCTCGCGCAGCGGGATGTCGAGTGCGCGGCCAACGTCACGGATGACGGCTCGCGCCTTCATGGTGCCGAAGGTGATGATCTGCGCCACGTGGTCCTGTCCATACTTCTGGCCGACGTAGTCGATGACACGGTCGCGATTGCGATCGTCGAAGTCGACGTCGATGTCCGGCATCGAGATGCGTTCGCGGTTGAGGAAGCGCTCGAAGATCAACCCATGCTGGATCGGATCGAGCGTGGTGATGCCCAGCGCGTACGAGATGATGCTGCCCGCGGCGGACCCGCGGCCCGGACCCACTGCAACACCGTTCTGGCGCGCAAAGTCGATGAAGTCGCTGACGATCAGGAAGTAGGGCGCGTAGCCCATCTCCTCGATGACGCCGAACTCCATCTCGAAACGATCGCGCACCACCTGGCCCAGCTCCGGATAGCGTGACTTCAGGCCCTGCTCCGCGAGGCGGCGCAGGTACGCTTCAGCGGTTTCACCCTGGGGCACCTCGAAACGAGGCAAGAGCGGCTTGGTGTCGAGCTCGAGGTGACAGCGCTCCGCAATCCAGACGGTGTTCGCGACGGCCTCGGGGAATTCGCGGAAGCGCTCCGCCATCTCGGCCGGGGTCTTGAGATAGAACTCGTCGTTGTGGAACTTCATGCGCTTCTGGTCAGAGACGACGGTGCCGGTCTGCAGACAGAGAAGGATGTCGTGCGCCTCGGCGTCGTCCTGGCGCGTGTAGTGCGAGTCGTTGGTGGCGACCAGAGGAATTCCGGTGCGCTGTGAGATGTGCGCCAGGCCCTCGTTGACGCGAGCCTGTTCCTCCATCCCGTGGTCCTGGATCTCGAGAAAGTAGTCATCGCCGAAGATCCGCTGGTATTCGCGGGCCACCTGCTCCGCGCCCGCCTCGTCCCCCTCGAGCAGCCGGCTCGCCACTTCCCCGCCGAGGCAGCCCGAGAGCGCGATCAGGCCCTGTGCATGTTCAGCGAGCAGCGCCTTGTCGATGCGGGGGCGGTAGTAGTAGCCCTCGAGATGCGCCAGGCTGGAAAGCTGGATCAGGTTGCGATAGCCTTCCAGGTTCTTGACGAGCAGGATCAGGTGATGGGGATCGCGGTCGGCCCGTCCTTCCTTCTGGTGCCGGGAACGGGTGGCGACGTAAACCTCCTGGCCGATGATGGGGTTGATCCCCGCGGCTTTCGCCTGCAGGTAGAGGTCGACCGCACCGTACAGCACGCCATGGTCGGTAAGCGCGATCGCCGGCATCCCGGTTTCGACCGCCAGGCGGACCATGTCGGAGATGCGGCTGGCCCCGTCGAGCAGGCTGAATTCAGAGTGAGTATGAAGGTGGACGAAACTCATGCGGTGCGTTCGAGCTTGACCACCGCTTCGATGTGGTAGGTCTGGGGGAACATGTCGACGAAAGCCACCTCCACTAGGGTATAGCGTCCGGCGGCACAAAAACGGTTGACATCTCGGGCCAGGGTCGACGGATCACACGAGATGTAGACGACGCGTTCGGACCTCAGGTTCGCCATCGCCTCGATCGCTGCTTCGGCGCACCCCGCGCGCGGCGGATCGAGCACGAGGACGTCGACGTCCCCGTCGACGCCGGAAGCGGCATCCTCGACACGGCCACGCCGGTAGCGGACGTTCCCGCAACTGTTGAGCTGCATGTTCAGCTCACCGAGCCGCACGGCGTACGGGCTTTCTTCGATGGCGATGACTTCGGTGGCGTGATCCGCAAGCCGCGCCGTGAGCATGCCGATCCCGGCGTAGGCATCCACGACTCGGTCGCGGCCGCTGAGCTGCGCCAAGGCCACCGCGCGCTGATACAGCACGTCACGCTGCCGCGCATTGACCTGGACGAACGCCTCGGGTCGCACGCGGAAGTGGCGCCCGGAATCGTCGATACCGATCGAGTCGTCGTTGAGGTTCAGCTCCGGGATCCAGCCGGCGGCCCGCGTACCGAATCCTGGATCGGCCGAGCCCGGGGGATATGGCGACCACAGCAGGTCGCTCGTCCCCGGCGCCCAGGTGAACTGCACGGCCGTGATGCGCGCGGCCGCCGGATCCTCCGCGGCGTGGGCGAACGCCGGCAGCGCCCGCTCGATCGCCTCGGCGTGGATCAGGCAGGCGTCGATCGGCAGCGTCTGGTACGTGTGCTTTCGATAGAAGCCGAGGCTGACCGCCCCGCTGCGGCGCAAGACGTGAAACTCACCCCGAAGGCGATAGCGCCACGGGTCGTCCATCCCCAGGACATGGATACGGTCGATGGGAAATTCCAGGTGAGCGCGCTCGAGCTGCCGCTGCAGCACCTGCCGTTTCTGGGCCAGCTGCTCGGGATAGGCCAGGTACTGCAACTGGCAGCCGCCGCACCCTGCCTTGAAATACGGACAGGGCGGATCGACCCGCGTGGCCGCCGGCTCGAGGACGGCCGTTGCCTGGGCACGCCAGAAATCTTTCCGCCGATGCGTGATTTCGGCCTCGACCGTTTCTCCCGGTATCGCCCCCTCGACGAAGACGACCCGGCCGTCGACCCGCGCCAGGGCTGCCCCGCCATGGGCGAGCTCGCCGACGGTCAGCTCCACTAGACGATTTTCTCTCGGAGCAGTGCCTCGAGCCGCTGCGGGTTGGCTCGGCCCTTGGAAAGCTTCATCCCCTGGCCGATCAGGAACTTCAATGCCTGCTCTTTACCGGCTTTGAAGTCCGCGACGGACTTTTGATTTTCCGCGATGACGCTGTCGACGATGCCGGTGAGCTCGGCGTCCCCGGTGATCTGGCTCGAGCCTTTCGCCGCCGAGAGCGCCGGCTCCGGGTCGGGCGCGCGGTACATGGCTTCGAAGGTTTGCTTCGCCATCTTGCCGCTGATGACGCCCGAGTCGATCAGCGCGATCAGCTGCTGCAGGTGGGCCGGCTTGACCGATGCGTCCTGGATCTCCTTGTGGTCGGCGTTGAGGAAGCGGCTGAAGTCACCGAGAATCCAGTTCGCCGCCGCCTTTGCCGGGGCGCCCAGCCTCACCATCTCCTCGAAGTATTCGGCCATCGGTTTCGATGAGGTAAGGACCGACGCATCGTAGGGGCTGAGGCCGAAGTTCGCGATCAGGCGCTCGCGCCGCGCCGACGGCAGCTCGGGCAGGGTGGCCCGGATTTCGGCCACCCATGTCCGACTGACTTCCAGCGGCGGCAAGTCGGGCTCGGGAAAGTACCGGTAGTCCTCGGCAAACTCCTTGGTGCGTTGCGAGACCGTCAGCCCGCGCGCATCGTTCCAGCCACGCGTTTCCTGGACCAGCCGGCCACCGGCGTCCAGCACTTCCGTCTGGCGGACGATCTCGTACTCGATGGCACGATGGATCGCACGAAACGAGTTCATATTCTTGATCTCGACCTTGGTGCCGAACTCGGTCTGGCCAAAGGGCCGGAGCGAGACGTTGGCGTCGCAACGAAGCTGGCCCGACTCCATGTCGCCGTTGTTGACGCCGATGTACTGCAGGATCGCCCGCAACCGCATGACGTACTCGCGTGCCTCGTCGGCAGTGCGCAGATCGGGCTCGGAGACGATCTCCATCAGGGGCACGCCGGCCCGGTTGAAGTTGACCAGGGACGACTGGGCTAGCTCGATCGCGCCTTCGTGCTGCAGCTTGCCGGTGTCCTCTTCGAGATGGACGCGGGTGATGCCGCAGCGGCGCGTCTCGCCGTTGACATCGAAGTCGAGATGCCCGTGGCGACTGAATGGCAAATCGTACTGGGAGATCTGATACCCCTTCGGCAGGTCGGGATAGAAGTAGTTCTTGCGGTCGAACTTCGAGAACTCGGGAATCTCGCAGGTCAGCGCGAGCGCGGTGCGGATGGTCGCCTCGACGGCTCGCTTGTTGATGACGGGCAGGGACCCCGGGAGCCCGAGGCAGACGGGGCAGGTGTTCGCGTTGGGCGGCGCCACAAGATAGTCGGTCGAACAGCCGCAGAACATCTTGCTCTGCGTCAGCACCTGAGCATGGACTTCGAGCCCGACGACAACTTCGTAGCGCGTGGCGATCGCCATCAGGCCGCCGACCGCATCAACGGCGACTGCAGTTTGCGGAAGTCGGCCGCGGCCTCGAAGGCATAGGCGACTTGCAGGGCGGTCTCCTCGCGGAATCCGGGCGCGATCACCTGGAGGCCGATCGGCAGGCCGTCGGCCAGACCGCACGGCACCGAGATGCCACAGACGTTGCCGAGATTCGCGGGGATGGTGATGATGTCGTTCAGGTACATCGCGACCGGATCCTGGGTCTTCGCGCCGAGCGGGAACGCCACGGTCGGCGAGGTGGCCCCCAAGAGGGCATCGACTTTCTCGAAGGCCCGCTTGAAATCCTCGATGATCAACGTGCGGACCTTTTGCGCCTGCAGGTAGTAGGCGTCGTAGTAGCCCGAGCTCAGCGCATACGTCCCCAGCATGATCCGGCGCTTGACCTCGGCGCCGAAGCCCTCCTGGCGAGTCAGCATATATTCCTCGGTCAGGTTCTTCGCGCCTTCCGCCTGGTAGCCGTAGCGGACGCCGTCGTAACGCGCCAGGTTGGAGCTGGCTTCGGCGGGCGCGATGATGTAGTAGGCGGGCAGCGCGACGTCGCTGTGGGGCAGGCTTATCTCTTCGATCCTGGCGCCCTGCTGCTCGAGCAGCTTGATGGCGTCGTTGATCGCCTGCTCGACGGCGGGCTCCATGCCGGCGACGAAGTACTCCGTGGGCACGCCGAGGCGCATGCCTTTCACGCCCTTTCGCAACGTCGAGAGATAGTCGGGCACTGGGCGCGTCGAACACGTAGAGTCGCGCGGATCGTGTCCGGCAATCGACTGCAATAAGACGGCGGCGTCCGCGACGTCGCGCGTCATCGGACCGATCTGGTCGAGTGACGACGCGAAGGCGATCAGACCATAGCGGCTGACGCGGCCGTACGTCGGCTTGAGGCCGACGGTACCGGTTAGCGCGGCCGGCTGCCGGATCGACCCTCCCGTGTCACTCCCGAGCGCCGCGATGGCTTCGCCGGACGCAACGGCGGATGCCGATCCGCCGCTCGACCCACCCGGCACCCGATCGAGTCCCCAGGGATTGTGGACGGGCCAGTATCCCGAGTTCTCATTCGATGAGCCCATCGCGAACTCGTCGCAGTTCGTCTTACCGAGGAACACCGCACCCTCGGATTCGAGCCGGTCGACGACGGTCGCGCTGTAGGGCGGGGTAAAGCCCTTCAGGATTTTCGAGCCTGCGGTCGACACGACATCCTTCACGCAGAGGACATCCTTGAGTGCGATCGGAATCCCGGTCAGCGGCCTGACGTCACGCTTGGCGCGCAGCCGTTCGTCGGCGTCTTTTGCCTGGCGGAGGGCGAGCTCGCGGGTGACGAGCAGGTAGGCCTTTGTCTTGTCGCCCACCGCGTCGATGTGACCGAGCACCGACTCGGTCAGCTCGACCGACGAGATCTCCCGTTCGAGCAACATCTGGTGGAGATCGCGGATGGTCCGCTGAAAGAGCTTCATTCCTGGATCGCCTTGACCTTGAAGTAGGCGCCCTCGCGGCTCGGCGCGTTTTTGAGCGCCGCCTCCGCGGGCAGGGACGGTTCGCGCCGGTCCTCCCGCATCACGTTGCGCTCCTCCAGCGGATGGGCGGTGGCCGGGACCGTCGAGGTATCGGCGCGCTTCAGGGCATCGATCGCGGTCAGGATGTGGCGCAGCTGGTCACGGTAGCGAACGACCTCGTCTGGTGTGATCCCCAACCGCGCGAGACGCGCGACGTGCTCGACTTCTCTGGACGAAAGCTCGGACTCGGGCTCGGGCAAGACTTATAGATTAAAAGAAGTCAGGCGATCATCGCACCGTTCAGCGCCGCCCGCGCCCGCAGCCAGGGGCCAAGCGGCCCCGCCGCGGCGGGACGGCTGATGTGGTAGCCCTGGAGATAGTCGCAGCCGTACTCGCGCAGCAACGCCGCCGTCGGCTCGTCCTCGACCCCTTCGGCGACGACCGTCAACCCGAGACTGTGGCCGAGGTCGATCGTGGAGCGGACGATGGCAGCGCCGTCCCGGTTGGTCGCCATATCCACGACGAAGGTCTTGTCGATTTTGATCTCGCGGACCGGGAGCCGTTTGAGATAGGCCAGCGAGGAGTAGCCGGTGCCGAAGTCGTCCACCGAGATCTGGACCCCGGTGTCGTGCAGGCGCTGGAGCGTCTCTTCGGCTTCGTTCGCGATGATGGTGCCCTCGGTAATCTCGAGACTCAGCTTCTCGGGCGATACCTGCCAGGTGCGCAGCAGCTGCTCAACCGCGTCCGGGAGCTCCGTATCGAGCAGGTTGCGCGCCGAGAGGTTAACGGAGACCCCGATCTCGATGCCGGCCCTCGACCAGGCATGCACCTGCCCGAGCGCCTCGTTGAGCACCCAGGCGGTCAAGGGCTTGATGAGGTTGGTCTGTTCTGCCGATGGGATGAAGTCGTCCGGTGGCAATAACCCGTGCACCGGATGGCCCCAGCGGACCAGGGCTTCGACCTTCAACGGCTTGCCGTCGACGGCGCTCACGATCGGCTGATAATGCAGCACCAGCTCGAATTGATCGATCGCGTACCGTAGCTTTCCGACCAGGGGCACTCCATCACCCTGCTCTCCGCCCTCTTGATCGACCGAGTACACGCTGAAGCCGCTACGGGCCCGCTTGGCCGTGTACATGGCGACATCGGCTCGGCGGATCAGTGTCTGCGCGTCGTCGGCATGCTGGGGGAAGGCCGCGATCCCGATGCTCAGGCTCACCGAGATCGACTGGTCGTCAATGATGAACGGCTGGTCCATGGCGTTGAGGACTTTTTCCGCGATCAGCACCGCCCGTGTCACGTCGGTCGCGCCCCAGGGAACCACGGCAAACTCGTCGCCGCCATAGCGCGCAACCGTGTCCGCCTTGCGCAGCACGCGACGCATGCGCTCGGCCACCTGCAGCAGCAGCCGGTCGCCGGCCTGGTGGCCGAGGCTGTCGTTCACGCTCTTGAACCCGTCCAGGTCCATCAGCAGGACGGCACACGGTTTCATCTCGCGCTCACCGGCCCGGATGGTCTCCTCGAGCCGCTCCTGGAGGAAGGTTCGGTTGGCCAGTCCGGTCAAGGGATCGTGCAGGGCCTGGTATTGCAGCGCTTCGGTCTCCGCCTTGCGCTCGGACACGTCGCGCAGGCTTCCGATGACCAGCCGCTGCGGCCCGAGCCAACCAACATTGAACTCCATCGGGAAGGTCGTGCCATCTTTGCGCAGGCCAGCGGTCTCGTGACTGGCCATTTCAAAAAGGCCCTGCTGCGCCCGCAAGTAGGAACGCAACTGCGGCTTCACCTCGGAGCGGTGCGGCTCCGCGATCAGTCGAACGAAGTCCTTGCCGATCACCTCGTCGGCGGCGTAGCCGAAGAGCCGCTCGGCCGCCGGGTTGTACGAGCGGACCACCAGGCGCTGGTCGAGCGTGATGATGCCGTCGGCAACGTTGTCGAGAATGGCCCGAATCCGGTCGCCGCTCCGCCGCAGTTCGTCCTCGGCCCGGCGCCGCTCGACGAAGTTGCCGATCTGGCTGCCGATATCGGCCATCACGCGCAGCGTGGCGCGATCGAGGGAACGTGTCTCGTTGCTGAAGAGCGCGATCACGCCGGTGACCTTGCGGCCATTGGTGACGGCAAAGGCGAACTGGCCGTGCAATCCGCTCTTAAGGGCCGCGGCGGCGCGCTGCGAATTCGGGTCTTCGGCCAGGTCGTCGATCGATCGGGCCCGACCGCTTGCCCACACCCGGCCCAGCAGACCGACGCCGCGGGCAAAAGTCACGTCTCGGCCTGACGCGTCGAAGGCCGCGAAATCCCGGGTCGGTCGATACCAGCCGTACGCCAGCCGCAGGACATTCGCCTCCTGGTCGACCGCCCAAAACTCGCCCACCGGCCAGCCGAGCGTTTCGCAGACGCCCTGCAGCACCTGGGGTGCCGCCTCTGCCCAGGTGGCGGCATTGGCCAGCGGCCTGGTCACCGCGAACTGCACAGCGCGGAGGCGATCGGCCATCCGCCGGTGGCTGATGTCGCTGACGAAGGCGACAAACTCGACGCGAGCCCCGGCGCGCTGCGTCGGCGAAACCGAAATCTCAATGGGAAACTCGCGACCGTCCCGATGCACCGCCGCGAGCTCGGCCGGCCGTCCCAGGAGCTTGCCCTCCCCGGTCTCGATGAAGCGCGCCAGGCCTCGCTGGTGGAGCTCGCGGTAACGCCGCGGAATGATGGTCGCGGCGAGCATTCGGCCGACGGCCTCGTCATGCGACCAACCGAAGATCTCCTCGGCCTTGCGGTTCCATCCGGTGATGATGCCTTTCTCATCGGCGGTAATCACGGCGCTGGGTGACGTGTCGATGATGATCTGCAGATGGCGCTGCGATTCCTTGAGCCGCTCCATGACGCGCAATTGGACGTCGGCTTCGCGCCGCGCCGCCACGTAGAGGCCGACCGTTCCGACCAGCAGCGCGGCGCACGGAAGAACCAGCAAGGCGTGCCCGGCGTACCAGAAACCGTCGTAGCGCGCCCGCATGAACATGAACATCATGGTCTCGACGGTGACCAGCACCAGGCCCGCAATGACGCTTGCCTCGATGCGCCGCTCCGGGCAGCGCCCTTTGCGGTAGACCGCGGCGGCGAGAGCGACCACGACGAAGGGGACGGCTTGAAGCAGCGTGTTGAACTCGGTGAAGCGGGCTCCGACGATCAGCGGGGGCAGCAGCAGCGCCAGGGCGGCGGTGACGACGATGACCGCGATGCTGATCCCGAGTGCGAGCGCCACGGTGCGGAGCAGCGACTCGCGGGGGCGCGCCAGCGGACGAGGGCGATACAGCAGGATCCCGGCATAGAGCAGCGGCGTGCCGATATGGGCGACGTGGAAGAGGAAGCTGGCGGTCTGGTTGCTTGCAAAGGGCAAGCGGAATGGAAGGACACCGGGGAACGTCAGCATGTGCTGGAGCCACAAGATGCCGATCGCAACGCTGGCGAACACCAGCGGCAGCGACCGGCTGTGGCGGCGTAGCACGACGTCGGCGGACGAAAGCGCAAGGACCACGGCCAGCGTGACCACCATGGCGCTGTCCAGCACCGGGACATACCAGGTGAGGGGCAGCGTGGCGTCCGGCAGCAGCGCCCCGAGCACCGAAACCAGCATCAGCGCGGCCGCCGTCAGCAAGGCCAGCAACCCACGAGCGCCGATCATTCGAAGGCGCGCCATGGCGCGGCTGGCGGGCGCGGTGAGCACGGTTGGGAACGCCACGATCGCATGATGCGTCGCGGGACCTGAAAGAGAAGTTAAGGAGCTGTCACAGTTCGTTACAAATTCTGATAGCGGTCACCCAGCGTTATCTGCGACCGCCCGTGTTCGGCAAAAGGGATTAGGCGTAGGCAATGGCCTGGGATTAGGGCGTCTGACCGGTCAGCTCGAGAAAGGCGGCCTCGTCGACGACCGGGACCTTCAGGCGCTGGGCCTTCTCGAGCTTCGAACCCGGATCGGCGCCAACAACGAGATAGTCGGTCTTCTTCGTCACGCCCGAGCTGATTGTGCCGCCCAGGGACTTGATCCGCTCCTCCGCCTGGCCCCGGGTCAGCGAACTGAGGGCGCCGGTTAGCACGAAGGTCTTGCCGATGAGAGGGCCCTCGTGGCGCTCTGGCTCCTTGATCACGATGCCCGCCTGCAGCAGGCGCTCGATCAGCGCCCGCGATGCCGGAAGTTGAAAGTAGTCGTGAACGCCATCGGCGACCGTCGGCCCCACGCCGCCGATCGCCCGGAGATCGTCGACGCTCGCGGATCGCAAACGGTCGATCGTCCCGAAGTGGTCGGCGAGCAAGCCCGCCATTGTCCAGCCGACATGATTGATCCCCAGCGCAACCAGGAACCGCATGAACGTTGTCGATTTGCTGGCTTCGAGGCGGTCGAGCAGGTTCTGCGCCGACTTGTCCGCAAATCCCTCTAGCGATAGCAGCTGCTCCTTGGTCATATGAAAGAGATCGGCCGGATCTTTGACCAGCTTCTTGTCGATCAGTTGCTGCAGCGTGGCGTAGCCCAGGCCCTCGATGTCGAGCGCACCAACGAAGTGCCGGAGATGCTCGAGCACCTGCGCCGGGCAGGTTGGATTGATGCAGCGGGTTGCCGCCTCGCCCGGCTCTCGCACCAGGTCCGTCCCGCATTCAGGGCATTTCTTCGGCATGTGCCACGGCCGGCTTGATTTCGATCGCTTCTCTTTCAAGACCCGAACGACCTCCGGGATCACATCACCGGCGCGCTGGATGATGACGAAGTCGTGCGGCCTCACGTCCTTGCGGGCGACTTCGTCTTCGTTGTGGAGCGTCGCCCGGCTGACCGTCACGCCGGCGATCTGAGTGGGCCGCAGCCACGCAACCGGCGTGGCCGCACCCGTGCGCCCGATGTAGATCTTGATGTCCTCGATCACGGTTTCCGCCTGCTCGGGTGGGAACTTGAACGCCAAGGCCCAGCGCGGACTCCGGGACACGAACCCGAGCTCCGCCTGCTGCCCCAGGTCATTGACCTTGATGACGATGCCATCGATCTCGTAGTCGAGGCCGTGACGCTTCTCCTGCCATTCGTCGAGGAAGGCGATCACTGCCTCGATGTCGGGGTGGGTGCGACGGTTGTCGTTGACGTGAAAGCCCATCTGGCCGAGTCGCTCGAGGATCTGCTCCTGGCTTTTCGCGCTACCCGGAGGATCGAGCGCGTAGATAAAGGTATCGAGGCGCCGGCGCGCCGTGATGCGTGGGTCCAGCTGTCGGACGGCGCCCGCCGCGGCGTTGCGTGGGTTCGCGAACGGCGGCTTGCCCTCGGCGGCCAGCTCGGCATTCAACCGCTGGAAGCTGCGCTTCGGCATGTAGACCTCGCCCCGCACCTCGAACGTTTGCGGAAATTCTTTTGGGATCGTGACCGACAGCGGGACACTCGGGATCGTCTTGACGTTCGGCGTGACGTCTTCACCGACGTAGCCGTCGCCGCGGGTGGCACCGATCTTGTAGCGGCCCTCCTCGTACAACAGGCTCATCGCCAGCCCGTCGATCTTGAGCTCGGTTACATACTCGACCCTAACGTCGCCCAGTGCCCGGTGGACCCGCTTATCGAACTCGCGGACCTCATCGCGCTCGAACGCGTTCGAGAGGCTGAGCATCGGCGTGCGGTGGGTGACCTTGGCGAAGGCATCCGATGGCGGGCCACCCACGCGCTGGGTCGGCGAGTCCGGAGTGACCAGCTCCGGATACTGCGTCTCGAGCTCGACCAGCTCACGGAAGAGCGCATCGTACTCGGCGTCGGTGATCTCCGGATTGTCGAGCACGTAGTACTGACGATTCGCCTTCTCGATGATCCGCCGCAACTCGATGACCCGGGCCCTTGTGGCCTCAATTTCCCCTCCCCCGCCCGCGGGGGAGGGCAGGGTGGGGGCCTTGCTCACAACTTGGTGATCGGGGCCAGGCTAACCGCGAGAATCTTCACGCCGACCTTGTCGAACTTGACGATGAGCTCTTCGTCCGTCCGCGTCATCGTGCTCTTCAATACGCGGCCATGGCCCCAGGCGCGGTGCTCGACGTTGTCGCCCGGATGGTATCGCTGCCGGAGTTCGAGGGGCCCGCCCGGGCGTGCGGCCTCCACAACGCGAGCCGGGGCCATGCCCTCCACATCGATCCCGGACGGAATGCCCGCCGAACCATCGACGAGCTCCGCGGGGATGTCCTTCAGGAAGCGCGAGGGCAGGTTCAGGTTGGCATTTCCCCACAGGTGCCGGCGGAAGGCGTGAAACAGATAGAGCCGGTCCTTGGCGCGGGTCATGCCGACGTAGGCGAGCCGGCGCTCCTCCTCGAGACCGGCGGGCGAATCGAGGCTTCGGCTGTGCGGAAACAGGCCCTCCTCCATGCCGAGCATGAAGACCACGGGAAACTCGAGGCCCTTAACCATGTGCAGGGTGATCAGCGTCATGCCCTGCGTGCCCTCCTGCATGGTGTCGACATCGCTCATCAGCGCGGTCTCCTCGAGGAACGCTTGCAAGCCCTCCCCGGGTGGCAGCCCGTCGTACTCGGAGGCAAGACCGCGAAGCTCGAGGACGTTGGCCCAGCGCTCGTCACCGTCCGACCCGGTGTCCTTGACGTAGCGTTCGTAGCCGCTGCGCATCAGCAAGAGATCGATGACCTCGACCAGCCGGCGCTCCTGGCTGGCGGCCCGCACCTCCACGATCAGGTCGCGAAACTCGCCTAGCGCGCCCTTCGCCGACAGGGTCAGGTCGTCCATCTCGTCGAGGCGGCTCAGCGCGTCCCAGGCCGACATGCCGTGCGCGTCCGCCCAGTAGCCGAGCTGCGCCAGCGATTTCTCGCCCAGCTTTCGCCGGGGGACATTGATGATGCGGGAGAAGCTCAGCGTGTCCTGCGGGTTGGCGATCAGCCGCAGATACGCCATCACGTCCTTGACCTCGCGGCGCTCGTAGAAGCGCAGCCCCCCGATGAGGCGATAAGGCACGCCGCGCCGGAGCAAGACTTCTTCCAGCGCCCGAGATTGGGCATTGGTCCGGTAGAGCACGGCAATGTCGCCCAGCCGGGTGTCGCCCTCGGCGACCAGCCGCATCGCTTCCCGGGCGACGGCCTGCGCCTCTTCCTGCTCGTCATAGGTTTGCGCTACGACCACCTTTGGGCCGCCCGGGCGATCGGTCCAAAGTCGCTTCTCGGCGCGATTCGGGTTGGCCTTGATGACGTGATACGCCGCGTCGAGGATCATCTGCGTCGACCGGTAATTCTGCTCGAGCTTGATGATCTTCGCGTCTGAATAATCGTGTTCGAACGAAAGAATGTTTCGCACATCGGCCCCGCGGAATCCGTAGATGCTCTGATCGTCATCGCCCACGACGGCGAGATTCCGATGCTTGCTCCCAAGGTGCCGCACCATCAAGTACTGCGCGCGGTTGGTGTCCTGGTACTCGTCGACCATGATGTATTTGAAGCGTTTCTGGTACTTCTCGAGCACCTCAGGATGCCGATCGAAGAGCCAGACGCAGCGCATCAGCAGATCGTCGAAGTCCAGGGCGTTGTTCTGCCGCAGAAACGCGTCGTAGCGCAGCCGGATCTGCGCCGCCAGCTCCTCGTTGTGCGTTCCCGCGGCCTTCAACTGGTCTTCGGCGCTGATCACCTCGTCCTTGGCGCGCGAGATCAGTGCCACCATCCCGCTCGGTGGATAGCGTTTCTCATCGAGGCGCAGCTCATTCATGACGCGCTTGATGACAGCGAGCCGATCTCCCTCGTCGTAGATGATGAAGTGCCGATCGATACCATCGACGCTGCCGTCGCGGCGCAGGATGCGCACGCCAATCGCATGAAAGGTCCCCATCCAGATGGCGCCCGCGCTCAGGTTGACGAGGCTCTCGACGCGGGAGCGCATCTCGCGGGCGGCTTTGTTGGTGAAGGTCACGGCCAGGATCTCGCCGGGTTCAGCTCGGCCTTGCTGGATCAGCCAGGCGATCCGATGCGTGAGCACGCGCGTCTTGCCACTGCCCGCCCCGGCGAAAATCAGCAATGGGCCGTCGTCCGCCGTAACTGCCGCGCGCTGCGGTGGATTCAGGCCGGCGAGGAGGTCGACGCCGCGCTCGGCGGCCATGGGGGTACTTGGCAAATCAAGGGCAAGTCTAGTGGCGGCGCCCACGGCCGCGCATGCGGCCGGCGGCAATGCTGTCGTCGTTGTCGTCGAAATTGTCCTGGCGGGTTTTCTTGCTTGACTTCAATGACTCCGAGAAGGCGCCGATGAACTGGTCGCGCAACTCCATCGTCGAGATTTCGAAGGCATCTTTCAATGTCCAGTGGTCTTCCGGCGAGTAACGGCGCTCAGTTGCCCAGAGGAGGAACTTGATCAGCTGGATCTTGATGGCCGCCATGAGCTTGGAATCGGGCTTCGCCGCGCCCTTTCCCTGGACAGCGGTCGCCTTTTCGCCCTTGCTCTTGTCCTTGCCTTTGCCGGCTCCCTTCCGTCCGGGAGCGACCGGCGGGGCCACGGGTTCACCGCTGCGGACGCCCCAGGCCGGCGCGCTCGGGGCCTGAGCGACGGGCGGCGCCTGGGCGACCAGGCTGGCGCGCAGCGCGGCAAGGTCGTCCGTTGGCGCTGAAGGCTTGGGCGGCTCGGGCGCGGGCGGTGCCGGGGCGGCGGCCGGCGGCTGGTAGGTGGGAAGGGGTGCCTCCCGTTTCTTCGGAATGGCCATGGGCGGCACCGAAAAGCTCGGGGGCGCCACCGGCCGGGCGGGCGCGGGCGGCGCGACCGGAGGCTGGGCCGCCATTGGCTGCTGCGGCGGCATGGCCTGGGGCTGCATCGGCTGCGGCTGCGGGTAGGCCGGGTAGGCGGGCTGGGGCTGCGGGTAGGGCTGGCCCTGCTGTTGCGCGCCCGGATACGGTGGCGCCGGATATTGGGCTGGCGGGTAGCCAGGCGGCGGCTGCTGAGGGTAACCGGCCTGCTGCGGCTGGGGATAACCCTGAGGCTGCTGAAGGGGGTATCCCTGCTGCTGAGGCGGGTAGCCACCCTGCTGCGGCGGTTGCGGCGGATAGCCCTGCTGCTGCTGCGGAGGGTAACCGGGCTGTTGCGGCTGAGGGAACCGCGGTTGCTGCTGCTGGTAGCCGCCCGCTCCCCACGAGGGAGCCGGGGCGCCGGGCTGCCACCCGACGGGCGCGATGGGGCGCTGCTGATCGGCCGGGATGTAGGGCGCGGAGGGACCCTGCAGGGCAGCCTGGCTGCGCCGCAGCAGGTCGAGGAGCCGCCCCTTGTCGATATAAAGGTTGCCCGCCAGGCTGGGATTGGGCCCAGGTTCGAAGGTGCATTCGCCACTCTGGAATTCCCAGAGCAGATCGAAGGCCTGCCGGGCACCGCGGACCCGACCGCCACTCGCGTGGATCAGGGCGCCGCCCTGGAAGGCGTACACCCAGGTCCCTCGTGGCTCGCGCAGCTCGAGCACACCCGTCTGGGAACCATTGACCACCTGGTCGAGCAGGCCAAGGAGGCCGAATCGATCAATGGGGCTGAACGCGGGGGCCGCCGGCTCCTGAGCGCCCTTCTCCACCTTGCCCTTGGCGAAGAGCTTCACACCGCTGTAACCGGCGGTGGGAGGCCGTCCTTGCCCGTGTAAAACCTCCGCTACAACGTGTTACCGGCCAGCAACAGCGCTCGCACCTCGTCGTCGGTGACCTGTGGCCACTCTTCGAAGAAGTTGCCAACGGCGTAGAACGGCTCCGGCGTCACCAGGCAGACGAACTCATCGACCTGCGGGGCTAGGATGGCCGCGGTATCCGGCGGCGCGACCGGCACCGCCAGCACCACGCGCCGCGCCCCACGCCGGCGCAGCGACTCGATGCCAGCCTGGGCGGTGTAGCCGGTGGCCACGCCGTCATCGGCGAGGATCGCGGTCCTCCCCTCCACCGCTGGGACGACATTCGCGCCGAATCCCGCCAACCATTCGCGTAACTCCTCGCGTTGCCGATTGGCTGCGTCCAACAGATCGTCCTCCGTCAGCCCCAGGTGCCGGCTCAACTTGTGGTCGAAGACGATGACACCCTGATCGTCGACCGCACCGATCGCCAGCTCCGGGTTCTCAGGGGCGCCGAGCTTCCGCACCGGGCAGATCCCCAACGGCAGATGCAACGCGACGGCGATCGCCCGCGCCACGACCACACCGCCGCGCGGGATGCCGAGGACAACCGTCCCCGGCGCGTCGCGGTAATGCTGGAGCGCCGCCGCCAGGCGCTCACCGGCGTCGAGCCGGTCCCGGAAAATCACGGCACTACAATAGGGCGTCCCCAGGCCTGTAACGGCCCCCGAAAGATTGCCGGGGTAGGTTGGCCGTATGCTCGATGGCACACTGAAGGACGCCGGCGATGCCGAGCAACAGCTGCTTGGGCGCGCGCTCGGCGCGCTGATCTCGTTGAGACGCTTCGACTCGCCGGTCCATCTGGCGCGTGCTGTCCACGGGGCCACCCTCGCCCTCTCGCTGTATGTGGACGGTCTGCCGGCGGTTGACGCTCAGCGGATCAAGGACCTGCGCGCCCAGTCACTTCAGGTCGCGTTGTCCGATGCCCTGCGCGGCATCAGCGAGGTCGACCGGGACTGGCTCATCGCGACCATGCGCAACGTACTCGGCAAAGCCGGAGAAGTGGCGCTGGCCGAGAATCGACTCCACTAAAGAGCACCGCAAGGCCGGGCGTAAGGCGACGCGCGTTGTACTAAGTGATGGCTCTTTCCGCGTGGGAAATACTCGACATCGCTGGCTCTCCGCGGAACCCCTGGGGGGAATTGCGCCTAATCTGGCGGCTCCTTCATCAACAGGAGCTTGCCGCACCCACGACGCAGCCGAGCCTCCGGCCGGCCCTGGCCCGAGCGGCCTGAAAGCCAGATCGCGGCGAGATCGCATGTGGAACAATACGTCGATGGCCAGCACCATGCCGTCGACGCCTGGCGTCGGTGACCAGGCGCCGGACTTCAGCCTGCCGGGCACCCCCGACGGCGACCCATTCAGCCTCGCTTCGTATCGCGGCAGCAAGCACGTGCTACTCGCGTTCTATGTCTTCGACTTCAGCCCCGGTTGAACGAACGAGCTCACCTCCTTGCGAGGTGATCACGAGCAGTTCGTCAAAGCCGAGACGCAGGTCCTCGCCATCAGCGTCGATCACATCTGGGCGCACAAAGCCTATGCCAAGAGCCTGGGCGATCTCCCCTATCCCCTGCTCGCCGACTGGGACAAGTCGGTGACGCGGCGATACGGCGTCCTCAACGAGGAGCGCGGCGTGGCGCACCGCTCACTCTTCCTGGTCGACTACCGCGGGTATGTCCGCTGGCGCAACCCGCACTACGACTGGCGCAGCTCGGAGCAGTACGCGGAACTGACCGAGGCGATGCTGGGGTTGCCCATGATCCCCCGGCCAAAGCCGGCCAAGTGAAGAAAAAAGCCAGCCCGAAGGCTGGCTCCTGTTTTCGGTGTCCTGTGGTTAGCTCTTGCCGTTCGCGACGACGGCGAGGATGTCCTTCTCAGACAGGATCAAATACTCGGTTTCGTCGAGCTTGATCTCGCTCCCGGCGTACTTCGCGTAGACGACACGGTCACCGACCTTCACGTCAAGCGGCTCCCGCTTGCCGGTCGTCTCGATGAAGCGGCCGTTGCCGACAGCCTCGACCATGCCTTCCTGCGGCTTCTCCTTGGCGGTGTCGGGCAGCACGATGCCGCTCTTGGTCTTCTCCTCACGCTCGACGGGCTTGATCACGACGCGGTCGCCCAGTGGACGTAGCTTCATGGAACCCTCCTTAGGTGGTGACAATAACGTTTAGCACTCAAATAGCCCGAGTGCTAATGATAGCCGATAGCGGGGTAGCTTTCAACCCACTGGAAGGGGTCTTGTCAGCTTCCCAGGAAGGGGGTAGGCTCGAAAAGGTCGACCACTCAGGAGGGAGGAACCGATGAAGAGGGGCTTTCGTGTTCTTGCGTTCGCCGCCGCCGCCGCGCTCGCCCTACTCGCCGTGCCGGCTTCGGCCGACGACCATCAGCAATCGACCTACCTGGCGCTCGGCGACTCGTACGCTTTCGGCTTCAACCCGAACGTCGTCCTAGCCGGCGGTGGATCGAACCCGGCCAACTTCCCCGGCTACACCGATTCCGTGGCCGGCACGCTCGGTCTGAAGCTGACCAACGCGGCGTGTCCCGGCGAAACAAGCGGCAGCATGATCAGCGGCACGCGGCCGGACAACGGCTGCCAGGACTTCCGGGCACTCTTCCCGTTGCACACCGCGTACAACGGCGCCCAGTTGGCGTTCGCCGTCAAATATTTGCGTTCACACCACCACACTGATCTCGTCACGATCCAGATCGGCGGGAACGACGTTCTCGTTCTGCTGTCGTCTTGCCAGGGCGATACGACCTGCGTCCTCAGCGGACTTCCAGCGGTCGAGGCTCAGATGAAAGCGAACCTTAAGGTGATCTACTCCGCGATCCGGAATCGAGCCCACTACGACGGGACCATTGTGGCGGTCCCCTACTACTCCTTCGACTACCGTGACGACAATCCGACCAAAGCAATCACCTTGTCCCTCGATGCGGCCATCGCGAGCGTCGCCACCCGATATCACGCTAAGGTCGCGGACGTCTTCGGTGCCTTTGCGACGGCATCGGCGGCCGCTGGTGGCATCCCTTGTGCGGCGGGACTACAAGTGTTTCCCAATCCCAGCCCACCGCCGCCCTGCGACATTCATCCTTCGTTGCTCGGCCATGCGGTGATCGCGAAGGCGATCCTGGCCGTCTTGCCCGACGACAACAACGACAACAACAATAATTAGCTGAATCCGAGGCTCGGGTCCGCGTCGAACGGCGCGGGATCCGGGCCTCGGCGGTCCCACTCGATCAGCGCGGCGACGCCGATCATGGCGGCGTTGTCGGTGCACAGTTCGGGCGCCGGGATGATGAGGCGGGCCAGATGCCCGAGCCGGACTTGCGCCGCCTCCCGGAGACGCCGGTTTCGCGCCACCCCGCCGCCGATCACGATCGTGGGAGCGGGATCCGTCGCCTGGGCCGACTCGACCCGCTGCAGGAGCGCATCGACGATCGCCTCCTGGTAGCTGGCGGCCAGGTCAGCCCGCTCCTGCTCGCCGAGCGTCTTGCGTTTGCGGACCTCGTAGAGGAGGGCGGTCTTGACGCCGCTGAAGCTGAAGTCCAGCCCGGGAGCCCGTGGCCGCGGGAATGCCACCGCCCGCGGATCGCCGGTTGCCGCCAGCTTGTCGATCGCCGGGCCGCCGGGAAAGGGCAGGCCCAGGATGCGGGCGCCTTTGTCGAACGCCTCGCCGGCGGCGTCGTCGCGGGTGCGGCCGATCACCGCGATCTCGCCATTGGGCTGCCAACGGATGAGGTCGCTGTGGCCGCCGGACACGACCAGTCCCAGCACCGGTGGGCGGAGGTGTTCGTCTTCGAGCTGCCCCGCATACACGTGGGCGGCCAGGTGGCTGACGCCGATCACCGGGAGTCCGCGCGCCCACGCGATCGCCTGCGCCAGGTTGACGCCGACCAGCAGGCAGCCGATCAGCCCCGGTCCGCGCGTGACGCCCACGGCGTCGATCTGCTCCCATCGGGTACCGGCGTCCTCGATCGCGCGCTCGATCACGGGGATCAGCGTCTGCAGGTGGGCCCGGGCCGCCAGCTCCGGGACGACCCCGCCGTAGGGTGCGTGCAGCGCGTCCTGCGAGCGGATGACGTTCGAGAGCAGGCGCGGGCCGTCCGCAACCACCGCCGCTGCGGTTTCATCACAAGATGTCTCGATCGCCAGGACGCGCCGGGTGTTGGTGGCTACTGCGGCGTGCTGCTGTCGAGCCCTTCGATTTCGAGCGTCTGCATGATGTCCTTGAACCGCTTCTTAAAGGTCGGCGACTGGATCGAATCCGACCACATCACGATCGCGTCCTCGTTGTTGTCGGTGTAGTAGCCACGACGCCGGCCGATCACCTTGAAGCCGAACTTCTCATAGAGGCGAACTGCAACCTCGTTGGACGGCCGCACCTCGAGGGTTAGCCAGCGCGACCCCAGTTGATAGGCACGCTGGATCAGGGCAGCCATCAAGGCATGGCCGTAGCCCTTGCCCTGCTGGCTGGCGCGCACGCCGACCGTCGTGATGTGCGCTTCGTCGCTCATCTTCCAGAGCCCGGCGTAGCCGACGATGTCCTCGTCGCGTCGCAGCACGAGGTAGTAGGCCGACCGGTTGTGATGAAGCTCGCGGTAGTAGGCATTGCGCGGCCAGGGGGTGGGAAAAATCTCACGCTCGATCGCCTGCACCTGCGGGATGTCATCCTCGCGCATGGCGTCGACGAGTACTCGGGACTTCAGTTGCATCATGGGGCCTTCCTGGCGCGCTCCTCCGCGGCCGCGGGCTGGACGTAGAGCGCCTGCACTTCATCATATCGCAGTGGTTTTTGCGACTCGAAGGTCCAAATGGCGGAATCTGCGAGGGCCGCACTCAGGCGCCGGGAGTCGGCCTGCGGGATCTCCAGCTGGGCCTGGGTAGGCGACCAGGTCGCCAGCATCCCAGCCGGCTCGCTGATGACGCGGGCCGAGTTTGGCAGCCAACTCACGAGCTCGGCCGCCGGCATCCGCCGGACGGGCTCGCCGTCGCGCCAGGCAAACACCTCGGCCCGGCCGGCGTCACGAAGGGCGACGGTCGCGGGATCGCCGTTCGCCCGGCGAGCCAGGATGGGCAGGCTGTCGACGAGGTAGAGGGGAATGTGCCGCGCATAGGCCAGCCCCGCCGCCAGCGCAAGGCCGACCCGCAGGCCCGTGAAGGAGCCGGGACCACGCGCGGCGGCGACGGCGTCGAGGTCATCCGGCCGTCCTCCCGCCCGTTCGACCAGCGCCTCGAGCCGCGCCAGGACCGGCTGATCATCGCGACGCCGGACCCAGTCCTCCGCGGCCAGCACGCGCCGCCCGTCCAGCACGACCATCGCCTGGTCGATGCCGGAGGTGTCAATCGCCAGGCGCATGCTCAAAGACCTCGCGGACGCGATCGGGTCCGCGGAGCAGGGTCAGCCGACGCCGATTGTCGCGGCCACCGGTCAGCCGAATGAGGATGGTTGCCCACCCTTCCAGCACGCCGGCGCGCTCCGGCCATTCGATCAGGGTGACGGCATCCGGGGCGGGCTCATCGAGACCGGTATCCACCCAGGCCATCCCTTCCAGCCGATACAGGTCGTAGTGCTCGACGGGCAGGCGTCCCTGGTACTGGTGATGCAGGACAAAAGTCGGGCTGTGGACGACGGTCGTCACGCCGAGCGCCTCCGCGATGCCCTTGACCAGCTCCGTCTTACCGGTCCCGAGGTCGCCCTCGAGGCCGATCACATCGCCCGCCGCGAGCGTGGCGCCGAGCCGGCGACCCAGCGCCCGGGTCTCCTCGACGGATTCGGTCCTAACGGAAGTGCTCATAGCCGGCCTTCTTGAGGCTTTCCATCCGGGTGCCATTGCGGAAGCGAACCCCGGGGCGCCGATCGATCTCCCCCACCACGGTGAGCGCAACGTTGATCCGCTCCAGGGCGCGCTGCGCGATCCGCATGCGGGCGCGCGGTGCCGCGCAGAGCAGTTCGAAATCCTCGGAGTCTGTAACCGCGAGCGGCCACTGTTTGCGTCGCAAGCCGCGCGCCAGCGGAAGCTGCTGGACGTCGATGGTCGCGCCGAGGCGCGCATCCTCGACCAGCCGTTCCACTTCACGGGAAAGCCCGTCGCTGATGTCGCCGCCAACCCGGATCCCCGCGGCGACCAGCGCGCGCCCGGCGGCGATCCGTGGCGTCGGGTCGAGTTGGGCCGACACCCACGCCCGCTCGTCGCGAGTGGCCGGCTGCGCGCCGGATTCAAGCAAGCGAAGTCCGGCGGCTGCCGCTCCGAGCTGACCGGTGACCGCGATCACCCAGCCTGGCCGGGCGCCGGTTCTCCGGAGCAAGGCGCCTGCCGAGCCGAGCCGGCCAATCAGCGTGGCCGTCAGCGTCAACGGCCCAAGCGTCCCGCTGAGGTCTCCGCCGGCAACCGTGCAGCGGTAACGGTGGGCTTGCTCCGCTATGCCGCGATAGAGGCGACGCACGTCATCGACATGCAGCGTCCCGCGCAGAGACAGTGACACGAGGGCGTGGCGCGGCTGCGCGCCCATCGCCGCCAGGTCGCTGAGGTTGATCGCCATCAGCCGACGGCCAAGGGTCCTGAAATCAAAGCCGGGCCATTCGAGCCGAAAGTCGACCTCTTCCACCATCGTGTCGGTGGTCGCGACCACGATCGGATCACCACGCCAGACGGCGGCGTCATCTCCCGGCGCCGCCACCAGCAAGCCCGGCGACGCGGCATCCAGGTAGCGACTGATCGAACGCAAAATTCCGCGTTCGCCGAGCTCGGCAAGCGTCCGCGGCCGGCGCGCGAGGCCGGGGCTCAAGCCCAGATCCGCCGGCCGGACGCGGCAGATCGAGATGCGGGGCGAGATGAGCCGAAGGCGGCGACGAGCACCGGAGCGAGCGCACCCGTCGGTGCGTGAGTGAGGGGCGCAGGAGCCAACGCACGGATCGCTCGCAGCCGCGCTCGAGATGCAAGTTCGGACCGGCGGATCTGGGCTATACGGGGATGCCCTCGACAGGGCTGCTGGCGACGGCCTTGAGGCCGATGTGTGCGCGGCCGGCCTTAAACGCCCGGCGCCCGGCGACGACCGCCTCGGCGAAGGCCCGCGCCATCTCCGGCGGATCCTGGGCCCGCGCGATCGCGGTGTTCACGAGGACGGCGGCGGCGCCGAGCTCGAGGCAGCGCGCGGCCTCGGAGGGGACGCCCAGGCCGGCGTCGACGATGACCGGCACCTTGACCTTGCTGATGATCAACTCCAGGTTCAACAGGTTCTGCAGCCCGAGGGTCGTCCCAATGGGCGCCGCGCCCGGCATGACCGCGGCCGCACCGGCTTCGTAGAGCCGGATCGCCTGCACCACGTCATCGCTGGTGTAGGCCATCACGATGAAGCCTTCCTTGACCAGCTGCCGCGTGGCCTCGAGCGTCGCCTGCGGATCGGGAAGCAGCGTGTCCTCGTCGCCGACGACTTCGACTTTGATGAAGTCGGAGAAACCGGCGGCGCGGGCCAGGCGGGCGAGACGGACCGCGCCCTCGGCGGTGGTCGCGCCCGCCGTGTTCGGGAGCAGGGCATGGCGGCGCAGGTCGATGCCCTCGAGCTCGGATCGGCCGCCCTCGAGATTCAAGCGACGAATCGCGACCGTGATCATGTCGGGTTGCGCGGCCTCGAGGCAGCGAGCCAGGACCTCGTTCGATGCGAACTTGCCGGTGCCATGGATCAATCTCGAACGGAGCGTTCGCCCGCCCACGACAAAAGCATCGTCCGCATTCGCTCCGCCGCCGACGAAGTAGACCAACTCCAGCTCGTCGCCGGCGTGGACGATCGTCTTCGCGAAATCATCCTTCCGCCGGATCTCGCGGTTGTGCTCAATCACGACCCGGGCGGGCGCGACATCCAACTCCTCGAGCAGCTGGAGGAGGCTCACGCCGTCGGCGACCTTGCGTGGCTTGCCGTTGAGCGTGACCGTGACGTCGCTCATCGGCGAGCCACCTCGATCCGGGTGGCGATCAGCTCGTGCAGCCGGCGGGCCGACTCGGCCGGATCGACCGCGTCGTAGACGGCGCGCACCACCGCGAGCGCCCTAGCCCCGGCCCCCACCACGGCGGGCGCATTGTCGTGGTCGATCCCACCGACCGCAACGAATGGGCGATCAGCGATCGCAGCGACCTCCGAGACCAGGCTGGTGCCGACCGCCAACCGGCCAGCCTTGGTCGGCGTGGCAAACACCGGTCCCACCGCGATGTAGTCGGCGCCATCGTCCATGGCGGCTCTCGCCTGCTCGAGGCTGTGGGTCGACCGTCCGATCAGGCGGCCCTGAAAGCCGGGAAGCTCGCGTACGACGGACGGCGGCAGGTCATCCTGGCCCAGGTGTACCCCGTCAGCGTCCGCGGCGATCGCGATGTCGACGTGATCATTGACGATGAAGAGCGAGTCGTGCAGCAGCGTCAGCCGCCGCAGCGTAAGCGCGATGGCATATTGCTCGCCCTTGGGCATGGTCTTCTTGCGGAGCTGGATGACGTTGGCACCACCCTCGAGCGCGGCCTCAACGATGCGCGCGGTCTCGACCTCATTCCCCTGATCGCCCGTGATCAGGTAGAGGCGCATGCGCTCGAGTCGCTGATGCCGTTGCTCGGCCGCTGCCATATGTGCTGCTCCCAGCGGTGACGGAATGCTCGAGCCCGTTTCCTCCGCAGGTATTACCTGATCAGGTTCTAGGGTCAGTCGGCGGACCCGACTTTCTCAGCATTCCGCTCCCCTAGGGCACCATTGATTATAGGTATCGGCGCGGGACCCGGTTTGAGATCGCGCAGAGCACTTCGTACGAGATCGTTCCGGCCGCCTCGGCAAGGTCGTGGGCGCTCAAGCTCGCGCCGGCCTCCTCGCCGATCAACGTGACGACGTCCCCCACCGTGACATCGGGGACGGTTCGTACGTCGAGCGCGGCCTGGTCCATGCTGATGGTGCCGGCGATCGGGACGGCGACGCCCCGGACGATCGCGCGACCACCCTGCGACGCGCGCCGGTGCAGGCCATCGGCATAGCCGACCGCGATGGTGGCCACGTTCGCCGGCTCGCGGGCGATGAACTTGCGGCCGTAGCCAACGCTCTCGCCTCTCGGCACCATGACGACGTTGGTCACAATCGTCTGCCAGCGAAGCGCCGGGCGTAGCCCAGGCAGGTCGTCCCAGCCCGCGACCGGCCGAACGCCGTAGATGATAAGGCCGGCCCGCACCAGGTCCAGCCGGGCCTCCGGAAAGCGCAGCAGCCCCGGCGAGTTGGCGGCATGGCTGATGAAGCCGGTGACGCCGGCCCGGATCAGCGCCGCGCGGGCGTCGAGAAACACGTGCAACTGGGCTCTGGTGAAGGCGGGGTCCTGGTCCGCGTCGGCAAAATGCGTCCAGAAGCCCTCCAGGCGTAGGTTGACATTCGCGTGCACCTCGGTCGCCAGGCGTACCGCTTCCTCGGGGGTGGCGCCCAGGCGATGCATGCCGGTGTCGACCTTGACGTGGACGGCGATATCGGTGGCCGCCGTCTTCAGCAATGTAAGGCCCGGACGGTCGTAGACGGTGAGCGCCAGCTTCGCCGCGATCGCCGCCGAGAGCGCCGACGGCGGTGTGTACCCGAGGTTGAGGATTGGCTCGCGGATGCCCGCCTTGCGCAGTTCGATCCCCTCCGGGACCGAGGACACGGCCAGCCAGGTCGCGCCGCCCGCAATCGCCGCCCGCGCCGCCGGCACAGCGCCATGTCCGTAGCCGTCGGCCTTCACCACGGCCATCACGGCGGTCTTCTCACCGACAAGCTGCTTGACGAGGCCGGTGTTGTGAGCGATGGCCGACGGGTCCACCTCGGCCCACTTCGTCGCGCCCTGCTCCGTCAGCGCAAGCGCTCCATCACGCGGGGAATCTGCGGCAGCAAGTCGGAGGCGAGCACACCAGCCTGGCCCATCGACGCCTCGAGGTCCGTTCCGGCAACGCTATGAATATGCACGCCGGTCACCGCGGCCTCGAAGGCTGGCAGCTTCTGAGCCATCAAGCCGCCGATCAGGCCGGCAAGGACGTCGCCGGTCCCTCCCGAGGCCAGTGCCGGGGTCGCGATCGGGTTCAGGGTGATGCGTCCGTCCGGCGCGGCAATGACGGTGCCGGCGCCCTTGAGGACCACCACCTTGTTCCAGGTCTTGGCAAACCGCGAGGCGATGCCGCGACGGTCCTTCTGAACCGCGCCAGTTTCCAAGTTGGCCAGGCGCCCGAATTCGGCGGGGTGTGGTGTCAGCACGATGTCCGGCGACAGCTTGGGGAGGATACTGCGATGTTCGGAGAGCAGGTTGAGCGCATCGGCATCGAGCACAAGGGGCACCGTAACCTTATGAAGCAGATCCTCGATCAAGCGACGCGTCGACGTATCACGCCCGATACCGGGTCCGACGATCCCAGCGGCGGCGCCGGTAAAGCCCCGCAGGACGGCGCTCAGGGCCGAGTGACCCACGATGCCAGGCGAAATCTCCGGGACCGGGCCGACGACCACCTCGGTGCATTTTTCGGCCAGGATCGGATAAATCGACTGGGCAACCATCAGGCGTACGATGCCGGCGCCCGATCGTGCGGCGCCCATGCTCGTCAGATAGGCCGCGCCGGTGTAGCCTTGCGAGCCGGCGAGCACGACGACGGTCCCGAACGTCCCCTTGTGCCCGTCACGCGGCCGCGCCGGCAACTTGAATCCATCGGGCAAACCCCCACCCTGACCCTCCCCCGCAAGCAGGGGAGGGAAATTTGTGTCTGGGATGACGGCGACCGCGACCGCGAAGTGGCCGTCGTGGGCGATGCTGACGTCCACTGTGCGGCCGGTCAGCGTGGTCGCCGGTGCGACCCGAACATGCGGGCGGCCATCCTCTGCCGGCAGGATCTCGACATCACGCATACGCGGGCGCCGGACACCGGTCGGCATCGCCTTGCCGATCGCCTCCTTGGCCGCCCAGCGACCCGCCCAGCGCTCGGCACTGTTCCCGCAGTACTCGATCTCCCGCTCGCTGAGGAACTTGCGGAGGAACCGATCGCCGAAGCGCTTCTGGGCCTCCGCGATGCGCGGGATCGCCGCCACATCCACGCCGACCCGAGGGGTCACGCTGCTTACTCTACGGTGACGCTCTTCGCCAGGTTGCGCGGCTGGTCGACATTGCATCCGCGCTCGGTCGCCACGAAGTAAGCAAACAGCTGCATCGCCACGACATTCGGAATCGGCGAGAGGAATTCCGGCACCGCCGGCACATGGATCCGGTCGGCCTCGATCTCAGCCAGCGTCTCGTCGCCGTCGCTGATCAGCGCCAGCACCGGGGCATCGCGCGCGATGACTTCCTGGATGTTGCTGACCATCTTCTCCAGCGTCGCGGCCTTGGTCGCGATCGCAAACACCGGGAAGTTCTTGTCGAGTAGCGCGATCGGGCCGTGCTTCAGCTCACCGGCGGCGTAGCCCTCGGCATGGAGGTAGGAAATTTCTTTGAGCTTCAGAGCCCCCTCCAGGGCGATCGGATAGTTGATGCCCCGTCCGATGTACATGAAGTTGTGATGGCCGGAATACTTCCGGGCCAGCGCCTGTACCGCCTCGGCGCGATCGAGCACCTGTTGCACCGCCTTGGGCAGGGCCTTGAGCTCGGCGGTCAGCTCACGCAGCCGCTCCGGCGCCAGGCGGTGGCGCACCGCGGCCAGCCGGATGCCGAGCAAGTACAGACAGGTCAAATGCGCGATGAACGTCTTCGACGACGCGACCCCGATCTCGGGGCCCGCGTGCAGGTAGATGACGCCATCGCTTTCCAGCGCCATCGAGCTGCCGACGACGTTGGTGATGGAGACGACCTTGGCCTTGCGCTCCCTTGCCTCGCGGATGGCGGCCAGCGTGTCGGCGGTCTCACCCGACTGCGAGATGCCGATCACCAGCGTGTCGAGGTCGATGATTGGTTGGCGATAGCGGAACTCAGAGGCTGGCTCGACCTCGACTGGGATGCGCGCCAGGTCCTCGATGATGTATTTGCCAAGAAGCGCCGCGTAATACGACGTGCCGGCCGCCACCATCTTGATGTCTTTGACCTTTAGCAGCTGGCGATCGGTCAGCCCGAACTCCTCGAAGGTCACCTCGCCCTCGTCGGTGAGGCGTCCGCGCAAGGCGTTGGAGACGGCTTCCGGCGCCTCGTTGATCTCTTTGGCCATGAAGTGCGGGTAGCCGCCCTTCTGGGCCTGGCTGATGTCCCACTTGACCTCGATGACTTTCGGCTTGACGGCGGCGCCGCCGATCGTGCTCACCTCGGGCCCGAGCTTGGTGATCGTCACCATCTCGCCCTCTCCCAGCAGCAGGACTTTCTTCGTGTACGGGATCACGGCGGTGATGTCGGAGGCGACGAACCATTCCTTGTCACCGATCCCGACGACGAGCGGCGCGTTGAGCCGTGCGCCGATCAGGAGATCCGGGTCGCCTTGCGAGAAGATCGCCATGGCGTAGGCGCCTTTCAGGCGAGCCAGCGCCGCGCGGACCGCGGCCACCAGGTCGCCCTTGTCGTTCTCCTCGATCAGGTGGGGCACGACTTCCGTGTCGGTCTCGGAGATGAACACATGGCCGCGGGCCTGCAGCTCTCTGCGCAGCTCCGCGAAGTTCTCGATGATGCCGTTGTGGATCACCATGATCCGCTGGTGGCAGTCGGTGTGGGGGTGGGCATTGATCACCGTCGGGCGGCCGTGGGTCGCCCATCGGGTGTGGCCGATACCGAGCCGGCCCTGCGGCATCTCCTCCGTCAGGCGCTCGACCAGGGTGTCGACCTTGGCGGCGCTCTTCACGACCGAGGTCTGGCCATCCGCCTCGTTGAAGATCGCGACGCCGGCGGAATCATAGCCACGGTACTCGAGCCGCTTGAGGCTCTCCATGATGATGGGAGCCGCGGAGCGCTCGCCCAGGTAGCCGATGATCCCACACATGCTGCAGCCTCCTATCTTCCCCGTTTAGGCGCGAACAAACGAGCGAAGCTAGTTCGTAGTTTTGGTGAAACGCGTGAGCCGGCGCAAGGTTACGGCCTAGGGCGCCGGGGATACCCCGGGGATGGCCGAGATGAACACGTGCACCGTGGCGGTCTTCAGATTGACGGTCACGCCGTCCGGCGGCCGGATGGTCACGGTCTTGATTACGTCGCCTTTTTGGCCCGTGATATCCACCGGATCGGTCGCCACCAGTTGGAGAGCGGCCAGGGCGGCCTGGAGGCCGGTCGCCTGGACCTCGGCAGGCGCGACCTGGACGTTGGTGATCCGATAGCCGGCGGCAGGCTGGCCGGTGACGGTAAAGCCCACCCCCTTATTGAGGGTGATCGCGTCCGCCTGGATGACCATTTTGACGCTGACCTGCGGCGGCGTTACCGTCATCTGCGGCACCGGCTTCTTGCTAGCGTTCCACACCTGCACCGTGGCCGGTTGGGTGTTGCCGGGCGGGCCGACAATGGCGAGATCGACGATCACCACCGCCTGGATGCCGCTGAGCTGGCTTTTCGGGCCGTCGACCCGGACCGTGGCCGGCGTGATCGTTGTCTGGGCTGTTTGTTCGTGGAATCCGGCAGGCAGGGTGTTGACCCGCTCGATCGAGACCGTCTGGGTCGAGCTGCCGAGGTCGTCGACGGTCACCGAAACGGAGCTGGGGGCGACGATGGTGATGGTCGGATCGGTGTTCTGGACGTCAACCGGCACTTTATTGGTGCCGACCTTGACGTTGGAGAAATTCCCCGTGACGTGCAACGAGCTGGGGACGAAATGTGCCAGGTTGTCGGTTGTCCCGATCACCGTCACCGGCACGGGGGGCACTTTGCCGACCACGACCAGGCCGGCGGGCAGCGTTGACGCCACCACCGGGAGCTGGACGTTACGCTGCTGGGTGGGGTTCTGCGCGTATGCGACGACGCTCCAGAGCGCGACAGCAAACGCGATCGCCAGCAGCTTGAGCCGAAGGTTTGCTAGCAGGACCGTCATCTTATCGAAGCACCGGGGGGACGCCGCCAGACCGGCAGCGGCGGCCGATGGATCTCGGTGCGTGGCTGGAGGAGTGAGGTCAGCACCTGCCGAAGCCGATCGGGATCGAGGTTGCGCAGCAGCTTCCCCTCGTGCGCGACCGCGATCTGGCCCAGCTCTTCAGACAGGATCAGAACGACCGCGTCCGTCTGCATCGAGAGCCCGAGCCCAGCGCGGTGGCGCGTGCCCATCCGCTCGCGGACGGTGCCTTCCTCGGCCAGCGGCAGCACGCAGCCGGCGGCAAGGATCTGGTTTCCGCGAACGATGACCGCGCCGTCGTGAAGCGGCGAGTTGGGGAAAAAGATGGCTTCGAGGAATTCCGCGGTCAGCTCGCCGTTGATGCGGATGCCGCTGTTGGCGTAGTTCTCGAGCCCGGTTTCCTTCTCGAAGACGATCAGCGCCCCGGTGAAGCGCTGGGTCAGCTTGGTGGTGGCTCGGATCACCTCGTCGATCATGCGATTGAAAATTTGCAGGTTGTAGTGCGATAGCGGCCGGCCGATGAAGCCGATCCGGCCGAACTGGTCGAGGGCGCGCCGAATCTCCGGCTGGAAGAGCACGATGATGCCGACCAGGATGGCGGGCGCGGCGTTGCGGAAGATCCAGGACAGCAGCCGCAGGTCGAGCAGGTTCGCGAGCAAGCCGATCAAGGCGAGGAGGAGCACCCCGAACATCAGCTGGACCGCCTGGGTACCACGGACCAGCAGGAACAAGCGATAGAGGAAGAAGGCCACCAGGCCGATGTCGATCAGATCCCGGATATGGCGCCAGACGTCCCCGCTCTGGAGGAACACCATGATGTCCCGCAGGATCACGTCCACTTCGGCGACTAGTATCCTCTAAGCCCATGGACAGGAGTTTGGCGCTGGCCCTCATCGCGCCCCTGATCACGACCGCCCTTACGCCGCGCAAGATCATCGTCGGCGGGGTCGTCCTGTTCATCATCGTGGCCGCCGTGGTCTGGTGGATGTCCCGGAGGCGGGGCGCCCCGCCGACCTAGCCCAGGGGGTCAGGCCGGAGGGATGAGCTCCATCTGGTAGTTCGCCGGGAGCGCTTCGGGGTCGAGGAGGTCGGGGCCCTGGTTGCGGACGTCGTTCACCCGCAACGAGGCCGGCGCCAGCCGCAGCCAGCCAACCGGGCACGGCTGAAGGAAGCCGGCCAGTTGCTCCAGCGACAGATCCTCGAGGACCCAGGTAGCGGCGTCGTCGTCGCTCAGGACCACGGGCATCCGGTTGTGAAGGTTGGCAATATCGGCGTTGGGCGTGGTGGTCAGGATTGTGGCCGCCGTCTGACCCTCCCAGCGCGCCAGCACGCCGGCGAGGTGGAGGAACCCACCATCGGCGCGTGAGACGGCCATTGGCAGCCGCCGCTCGCCGACCTTTCGCCATTCGTAGAAGTGGCTGGCCGGTACGAGCACGCGCCGGGTGAGCAGCAGGCGCTGGTAGTAGGGCTTGCTGAGCGCCGTCTCAGTCCGGAGGTTGAAGAGGCCACCCTTTGCTCCCTCGATGCCCCAGCGCACGACCTCGACCCGGTTCGGGCCAACGGCCATGACCGGATCCGTCGGGGCAATGTTGTAGCGCGGGAGCTCTTCTGGCGCGTCCCTGAGCCAGTGGTACGTCTCGAGCAGCTCAGCACGAGGCATCGAGGAGCCGATCCGGCCGCACATGCTCGGCTAATTCTCCCGCAGGGCGGGGAGACCTAGCGCTTGGTGTACTGCGGAGCTTTGCGGGCGCGCTTGAGGCCGGGCTTCTTGCGTTCCTTCATGCGCGGGTCGCGGGTCAACAGCCCGTGCTTCTTCAGCACCGGCCGCATCGCGAGGTCGGCGACGATCAGCGCCCGCGCGATGCCGTGTTGCACGGCGCCCGCCTGGCCGGACATACCGCCGCCGTCGACCATGGCGCTCACGTTGAAGCGCTTCTGGCTCTCGGTCAGCCGAAGCGGCTCGACCACCACCATCTCCAGCATCCGACGACCGAAATACTGCAGCGGCGGCTTGTTGTTGACCATGATGGTGCCTTCGCCCGGGTAGAGCCGGACGCGCGCCACGGCGTTCTTCCGGCGCCCGGTTCCGTAGTAGTACGTAGCGTTATCGGCCAATGACTTCAATCTCCCCTCGAGCTCCAAATTTGATTGGCACCGGCCGCTGCGCCTTGTGCGGGTGCGCATCGCCGACGTAGACCTTCAGGCGGCTGAGCTGCGCCTTGCCCAGCGTCCCGTGCTGCAGCATGCCCGACACCGCATGACGGAACGGGTGCGTCGGATGCTTCACGACCATGTCGCCGTAGGCGCGCTTGCGAAGACCGCCCGGGTAACCCGAATACGACGTGTAGATCTTGTCCGTGACTTTCTTGCCGGTCACCCGGATGCCCTTGACGTTGACCACGATCACGTGGTCGCCGGTATTGAGGTGCGGCGTGTAGGTCGGCTTGTGCTTGCCGCGGAGCACCTTGGCCACGTTCGCGGCCAGGCGGCCGAGCGTCAGCCCACTGGCATCGACGATGTACCAGCTGGCCGTGATCTCGGAGGGCTTGGCGCTGTAGGTCTTACCGGAGACAGGCATGGCGTCTAGTACTCCACCGCGACCTGGACGAGGCCCTGGGGCGGCGCCAGGCGCAACCCATGCGTCGAGCCGGCGAGCAGCGCGTCGATCCAATCGAGTGTCTGCTTCCGGCTGCCTACGTCGACCAGCGCGCCGGCAATCCGTCGCACCATGCCGTAAAGAAACGCGTCCGCGGCGACCGCAATCGTGATCCAGTCGCCCGCCGAGCTGATTGTTATTTCATGCACGCGGCGCACGGTGTGGCCACCGGGCCGGGGGCTGCGGCCAAACGCCGCGAAGTCGTGCGTGCCGGTCAGCCGGTCACCGGCCGCCTGCATGGCCGCGACATCGAGCGTGTCCTTGAGGCCCCACGCATACTGGCGCTGGTAGGCACCACGCGGGAGCGCCTGGCGAATCCGGTAGGCGTAGTGGCGGGCTCGCGCCGAGTAGCGAGCATTGAAGCTATCGTCGACCGCTTCGGCATGCCGGACCGCGATGTCCGGAGCAAGCCGCGCGTTGAGGGCGCCGGGCAATTGCTCGACGGGAAAAGGCTGCTCGAGCTTGAAATTGACGACCTGGCCGAGCGCGTGCACGCCCGCGTCCGTACGGCCCGCCGCGGTCAAAACCGGGGACTCACCGGTCAAGCCCACGATGGCATCGCGCAGCGCCGCCTCGACCGTTGGTGTCCCGGCCTGGGCCTGCCAGCCGTGATAGTGCGTGCCTTCGTACTCGACGACCAGCTTGACGTTCATCGGTCGACGAGCTCGATGAGAACCATGTCCGCGCCGTCGCCAAGGCGCGGTCCGATTTTGAGCACGCGGGTGTAGCCACCCGGGCGCTCTTTCATCCGCGGCATGAGCTTCGTGAAGAGCCGTTCGGTCACTTCCGGGTCTTCGACGATGGCATCGACGGCGCGGCGGGCGGCGACATTGTCGGTCTTCGCCGTGGTAATCACTTTTTCGACCCAGCGGCGCAGCTCTTTGCCCTTAGCTTCCGTGGTCTGGATGCGGCCGTGATCCAGCAGCGAGGTGACGAGGTTGCGGCTCATCGCCTTGCGATGAGCCGTACTCCGCCCGAACTTGCGTCCCGCTTTCTGGTGCCGCACGCGTCTACAGCTCTTAGACCAGAACCTTGGTGAGCTCGTCCGGCGTCAAAAAGCCGCGCTGCACCAACTTTTCTTTGATTTCGTCCAGCGACTTGCGGCCGAAGTTCCGAAGGCTCAACAGGTCCTCTTCGCGCAGGGCGACCAACTGGCCGACCTTGGTGATCTCGTTCGCCTTCAGGCAGTTCAACGCGCGGACCGAGAGATCGAGATCCTCGATCGGCACGTCCGCCAGCCGCGACGACAGGTCATTACCCTTCTGCTGCGGCACGTCGGCGTCCTTGATTCGCTCGGTGAACCTGGTGAACAGACTGAGATGGCTCGTGAATTGCTTCGCGGCCTCGCTGATCGCCTGGTCCGGCTGGATGGTGCCGTCGGTCCAGACTTCGAGGATGAGCTTGTCCCAATCGGTCTCCTGACCGACACGGGTCTTCTCGATCAGGAAGTTCGCCTTCACGACCGGGCTGAAGATGGCGTCGATCGGAATCACGCCGATCGGCTGGCCCTCTTTCTTGTTCCGCTCGGCGGGTACGTAGCCTTTGCCGCGCTCGACCGTGAGCTCCATGCGGAGCCGGCCCTTGTTCGAGTCCAGCGTGCAGATATAGAGCTCGGGGTTGACGATCTCCACGTCACTGGGGGCCTGGATATCGGACGCCTTGACTTCCTTCGGACCGCTGACGTCCAGCGTCAGACGGACCGGATCGTCGCTGTAGGAGATCAGGTTCAAGCCTTTGAGGTTGAGGATGATCTCGGTCACGTCTTCCTTCACGTACGGAATCGACGAGAACTCGTGCGCCACGCCCTCGATCGAGACGGAGGTGACGGCGGCGCCTTTCAACGTGCTCAGCAGCACCCGGCGCAATGCGTTGCCCAGGGTGGTGCCGAAGCCCGGCTCGAGCGGCTCGATCTCGAACTTGCCATAGCTGGTCGAGTTCTCGATGCTCTTGACTTGGGGTTGGGCGGTATCGATCATGGGTGCTCCTTGGTATGAAATTAGCGCGAATAAAACTCGACGATCAGCTGCTCCTGGATGGTCTGATCCATGTCGTCGCGTCCAGGCTGCGCGGTGACTTTCGCGGTCATATTGTCTTTGTCGAGGGTGAGCCACGGCACGACGGGCCGCTGCTCGCCGGCATCGAGCGCATTCTTGATCCGGTCGATTTCTTTGCTTGACTGAGCAATCGCGACGATGTCTCCCACTCGAACGGCGTAGGAGGGGATGTTCACGACCTTGCCATTGACGGTGATGTGCTTGTGGGAGACGATCTGGCGGGCATCACGCCGCGAGGCCGCGAAGCCGACGCGGTAGACGACGTTGTCCAGCCGAGTCTCGAGCAAGCGCAACAGATTCAGGCCGGTCACGCCGGCCATCTTCGCCGCCCGATCGAAGTACAGTCGGAACTGGCCTTCGAGCAAGAAGTAAATCCGTCGCGCACGCTGCTTGGCCCGAAGCTGGATGCCATAGTCGGAGACTTTGCGCCGGCGTACCTGGGTGTGCATCCCGGGTGGCATGGCGCGACGGTCGAGCGTGCACTTGGTGAAGCACTTCTCGCCTTTCAGAAAGAGCTTGACGCCTTCGCGGCGGCAGTGGCGGCAGACGGCGCCCTGGTACTTGCCCATTAGACGCGCCGCCTCTTGGGAGGCCGGCAGCCGTTATGCGGGATCGGCGTAACGTCCGTGATCGCCGTGACTTCGAGACCCGCGGCCTGCAACGAACGAATGGCCGCCTCGCGGCCGGCGCCGGGGCCCTTGACGAAGATCTCGATCTGCTTGAGGCCATGTTCCATGGCGCGCTTCGCCGTCGCTTCCGCCGTCACCTGGGCGGCGAAGGGTGTGCTCTTGCGCGAGCCCTTGAAGCCCTGGCTGCCGGCGCTGCCCCAGGCCAGCACGTTGCCCTGCGCGTCCGTCAACGAAACCACGGTGTTATTGAAGGTGGACTGGATGTGCGCCTGGCCGACCGTGACGTGCTTCTTCTCACGCCGGCGGGTGCGAACGACTTTCTTCTTTGGCATGCCTTACTTCTTTGCCTCGACCTTCTTGCGCACGCCGACGGTCTTGCGCGGGCCGCGGCGGGTACGGGCGTTGGTCCTCGTGCGCTGGCCGCGAACCGGAAGACCACGCCGGTGCCGCAGGCCGCGGTAGGTCCCGATCTCGATCAGCCGCTTGATGTTGAGGGCGATCTCGCGTCGCAGCTCGCCTTCGACCTTGGCTTCCTTGTCGATCACGTCGCGCAGGCGGCCCACCTGCTCGTCGTTGAGGTTCTTGACCCGGAGGTTGGGGTCGATGTTGGCGATCGTTAGGACACGCCGGGCGGTGTGGGGACCGACCCCAAAGATGTAGGTCAGCGCGATCTCGACGCGCTTCTCACGAGGAATGTCAACGCCGGCGATACGCGCCATTTACCCTCCTAGCCCTGCCGCTGGTTGTGTTTCGGCGTCACGCAGATGACCCGCACCGCGCCGCCGCGCTTGATGACCTTGCACTTCGAGCATATTTTCTTGACCGACGCACGAACTTTCATTTCTTGTACTCACTCTGCCTTCTTGACGATTCGACCACGGCCCGGATCGAGCGCTGACACCTCGACGCGGACGCGGTCACCCGGGATCACCCGGAGAAACCGAAGCCGCGCGGCCGGCGCCACGTGTGCCACGATCCTGTGGCCGGTGTCGAGCTCGACACGGTAGAGCGCGTTGGGCATCGGCTCTACCACCCGTCCGACGACAATACTCACCACAAGCAAATGCCCATGGCGAGATCGCCGGATTTCCGGCGCACGAACGAATAGCATACCACAGGACGGGGAAGCCTAATCATGAGCGCGCCGGGAGGGCCTTCTTCGAGACCGTGAGGATCTCGGGCCCCTCCTCGGTGATTGCCACGGAGTGTTCAAAGTACGCGGAAAGGCTGTGGTCGACGGTGACCACCGTCCAGCCGTCCCCTAGGAGCGCGACGTCAGGGCTGCCGGCGTTGACCATCGGCTCGATCGCCAGCACCATCCCCGGCTTGAGCAAGGGCCCCCGGCCGGCGATGCCGAAATTGGGCACCTGCGGGTCCTCGTGCATGTCCCGGCCGATTCCGTGCCCGACGAACTGCCGGACGACCGAAAAGCCCGCGCCTTCGACGTGTCGCTGGACGGCGGCGCTGATGTCCCCGATCCGGTTGCCGACGCGGGCCTGGTCGATGCCGAGCGCGAGGGATTCCCGGGTCACGTCCATCAGGCGCTGTGCTTCGGGCGACATCTTGCCGACGCCCACGCTGAGGCCGGCATCGGCCCAGAAGCCGCGGTAGATCAGCCCGGCGTCCAGGGCGAGCAGATCGCCTTCGCGAAGTTTGCGATTCGTCGGGATGCCATGGACGACCTGATCGTTGACCGAGGTGCAGATCGCGTTGCGGTAGCCCTGGTAGCCGACGAAGCCGGGGATGCAGTCGTGAGCACGAATGAACTTGTCGGCCTCGCGGTCGAGCTCGAGCAGGGTCACGCCGGGGCGGGCCAGAGACTGCAGATGGTTCAGGGTCTCCGCGAGAATGGCGCCCGCCTCGCGCATCAGCTCGATCTCGTCCTGCGATTTGTAAATGATCATCGCGACCCCGCCCCCTTGCGCAGCGCGCTGAGCCGCTTCGTGATGTCCGCCCGGACCTCGTCGACCGACATCTGGCCGTCGATGTTCTCCAGCTTGTGTTGCTTGGTGTAGTAATCGATCAGCGGCGCGGTGTGCGTCAGAAACACGTCGATGCGATGCGCCACGATCTCGGGCGTGTCGTCCGGCCGCTGGTAGAGCTCGCCGCCGTCGACGGTGCAGCGCGGCACCGCCCGCGCCTGCTGGGGTGTGAAGTTGTAGACCGCGTCACAGGTGCGGCAGCTGTAGCGATGCGACAGGCGGTCGATCAGCACCTGCCGGCTCACCCGCAAATAAATCACGGCGTCGACGCGGCGGCCGAGCTGGTCCAGCTTGGCGTCCAGCGCCTCGGCCTGGGCGACGGTGCGCGGAAAGCCGTCGAGGATGAAGCCGTTTTTGGCGTCGGGTTTCTGGAGCCGCTCACGGATGATGTCGATCATCAGCGCGTCCGGCACCAGCTCGCCGCGGTCCATGTAGCTCTTGACCTGGTCGCCGAGCTCGGTCCCCGCGCGGCGCTGGGCGCGGAGCATGTCACCGGTCGCGATCGCCGGGATGTGGTAGGTCTCGATCAGGGACCCGGTTTGGGTCCCCTTGCCTGCGCCGGGCGCGCCGAAAAGAATCAGGTTCATGAGCCAGGGAGGCGACTTGAAGTCGCTACTTGATGAACCCCTTGTACTGACGCATGATCAGTTGGGTTTCGATCTGTTTCATGGTGTCGAGCGCGACACCCACGACGATCAAGATCGCCGTCCCGCCAAGGTACATGTTCTGCGTCGGTATTCGGGTGAGCGCCGTCGCGAGCAGCGGGATCAGCACCGTGACGCCGCCCAAAAAGAGCGCACCGGCGAACGTGATCCGGGTCATCGTGCGATCGAGATACTGCGCGGTCGCCACGCCGGGTCGGATGCCCGGGATGAAGGCCGCGTGCTTTTTCAAATAATCTGCCGTGTCGACGGGGTCGAAGGTGACGGCGGTGTAGAAGTAGGTAAAGCCGAAGATCAAGATGAAGTAGACGAAGTTATAGAGGATGTCGGTCGGAATGTTGGGGCCGGCCGGCACCCAGTAGGTGCGCAGCGCCCGCGAGATATCGCCCCAGGGCGACGGCGCCGTCGCCAGGAAGTTGCCGATGATCACGGGAAAGAACATGATCGAGATGGCGAAGATGATCGGAATGACGCCCGCCTGGTTCACGCGCAACGGCAGGTGCGAACTTCGCCCCTGGTAGACCTTGCGGCCCACCACGCGTTGTGCCGACTGGATGGGGATCTTCCGCTGCGCCTGCTGCACCTCGATGATGAAGGCGGTGACCACGATCGCCAGCGCGGCGAAGAGCAGCAACGGCGCCAGGTTCTGGGAGGCGCCACCGCCGGTCAGCAGGTTGTAGATCGTGTTCGGGATCCGGCCGACGATGCCGGCGAAGATGACCAGCGAGATGCCGTTGCCGATGCCGTACTCGGTGATCAGCTCGCCAAACCACATCAGCATCACAGTGCCGGCGGTCAGCGTGACCATGATCTCGATGATGCCGAACCAGTTGAGGTTGGTCAGCACGCCCTGGCGGCTGAAGACCAGCGTCAGCCCCCACGCCTGCAACAGGCCCAGCGCAACCGTCAGCCAACGGGTCCAGCGGGTGATCTTCCGCCGACCGAACTCACCCTCTTTGCTGAGTTCTTTCATTCGGCTCGAGACGACCGTCATCAGCTGCATGATGATCGAGGCGTTGATGTAGGGGTTGACCCCCATCGCGATGATGGAGAACGTCGAGAGCCCGCCTCCCGAGAACAGGTCGAGCAGGCCCAAAAAGGCATTGCTGTTGAACAGCTTGTCGAGGGCGGCCTTGTCCGCGCCGGGCACGGCGATGTGCGCCAGGATCCGGAACACGAGGAAGAGCCCCAGCGTGAATAAAATCTTGCGGCGCAGCTCCGGAATGCGGAGCGCGTTGCCGATCGCTTCTAGCATGGCCTAGCTCTTCTTTTTACCCTTATCGGGTTTAGGGGAATCCTCCGAACCTGACGCGAGGGTCGGCTCGCTCTTGCCGCCTTTCTCGCCCTTCTCGCCTTTCTCGCGTTTCTCGCCCTTCTCACTCGGCTCGGCTTTCGCCTTCTTGGCGGCCTTGGCCGGTGCGGCTTCGTCTTCCGCTTCCGCCGCTTCCTTCTCGACCGGGGCGGGGGCGACCGGCTTCGGCTGGTTCTTTGCCCGCTTCGTCTTCGGCCGGATCGGCGCCGGCGCCTCGATCACGGCGACCGTCCCGCCGGCGGCCTCGATCTTGCGCTTCGCCTCAGCCGAAAATCGGTGAGCGTGAATGGTCAGCTTGCGACGCAGGTCCCCGGTGCCAAGGACTTTGATCCCGGCGCCGACGTCCTTGATGATGCCGGCCTCGAGCAGCGACTCGGGCCGGATCTCGGTGCCGTCCTTGAAGCGGTTCAGGCGGGTGAGGTTGAGCACCGCGAAGCGCTTGCGCCACTTATTGTGGAAGCCGCGCAGCTTCGGGATGCGCATCGTGAGCCGCGTCTGGCCACCCTCGAACGTCTTCGGGAGGTTCACCGAGGTGCGAGCGCCCTGCCCCTTCTGGCCGCGGGTCGCCGTCTTACCGTGGCCGGAGCCGGGACCGCGGCCGACGCGCTTCCGCGCGTGGTGCGACCCGGGCGACGGCTGGAGTTCGTGCAACTTCATGACGGCAGCTCCTCGACCTTGACGAGGTGGCGGACCTTGTGGACCATGCCGCGCAGCTGCGGGCTGTCCTCGTGCTCGACGACCTGGTGGAGGCGGCGCAGGCCGAGAGCCTGGACCGTCCGCTCCTGGTCGGGCTTCTGGCCGATGACGCTCCTCACGTAGGTGACCCTCAATCGTGCCATGGCCTAGGCGACCGGCTCCGGTTCAGGCTCCGGCGTCTCGGCGACGGGCGCGACGGCCGGCGCGGGCCCACGGCGGCTGAGGCGGGCCATCTCGTCGGCCGGCTTGCCGCGCGCCTGGGCGATCGAGTCCGCCGTCTGCAACGCCTGCAGCGCGGCGATCGTCGCGCGGACGGTGTTGACCGGGTTGTTGGTTCCGAGTGACTTGGTGATCATGTCCTTGACGCCCGACAGCTCGACCACGGCGCGCATCGCGCCGCCGGAGCGGATGCCGGTTCCGGGCGCCGCCGGCTTGAGGAGCACCTTGGCGGCACCCTTCTTGAGACGGATCTCGTGCGGGATGGTGGTCCCGACCATGGGGACCGTGACCAGGTGCTTCTTGGCCGACTCGACGGCCTTGCGGATCGCCTCGGGCACCTCGCCCGCCTTGCCCAGACCGGCGCCGACGCGGCCGTTCTGGTCGCCAACGACGACCAGCGCGCTGAAGGAGAAGCGACGGCCGCCCTTGACGACCTTCGCCACCCGGTTCAGATGCACGACCTTCTCGGTGAATTCCGACTGGCCTCTTCCGTACTGATAACTCATGCCTTTCCTTTCTTAGAACTTCAATCCGGCGCTGCGCGCGGCTTCCGCCAGCGCCTTGACTCGACCGTGGTAGGGGAAACCGCCGCGATCGAAGACGACCGTCTCGATGCCCGCCTTACGGGCGCGCTCGGCGATGGACTTGCCAACCGCCGCCGCGCCTTCGGCACTCGATGCCGACTTGAGCGACTTGCGGAGGTCGGCGTCGGTGCTGGAGGCGGCCGCCAGCGTCCGGCCCGAGGCGTCGTCGATCACCTGCGCGTAGACGTGATGCAGGCTGCGGAAGACCGCGAGCCGCGGCCGGGTCGGACCACCCTCGAGGTGGCCACGCAACCGGCTGTGCCGACGGATCCGCGTCGCGCGACGATCAGGGACTTTGTTCATTACTTGGCCGCTCCGACGCCGGTCTTCCCGGTCTTGCCCGCCTTGCGGCGGATGCGCTCGCCGCGATAGAGGATGCCCTTGCCCTTGTAGGGTTCGGGCGGACGGATCTTGCGAACCTCGGCGGCCACCTGGCCGACGTCTTCCTTGCTGGCACCTTTGATGTTGATGCGGGTCGGCTCAGGAACGTCGATCGTGATGCCCTGCGGCACCGGGTAGCGGACCGGGTGCGAGTAGCCGACGTTGAGCACGAGCGCCTCGCCCTGGCGGCTGGCCCGGTAGCCGACGCCGACCAGCTCGAGCTGCTTCTCGTAGCCCTTGCTGACGCCCTCGATCATGTTCCAGACCAGCGTCCGGGTTAGGCCGTGCAGCGAGCGGTGCTCTTTCGACTCGCTTGGCCGTTCGACGACGACCGTGCCGTCCTTGACGGTGACCTTCATCTGCGGATTCAGCACGCGGCTGAGCTCCGACTTGCCGCTCTTCACCAGCACGGTGTGATCGGTGAGCGTCACGGTAACGCCGCTCGGAATCTTGACCGGAAGCTTGCCAATCCTACTCATGGGGTCACCAAACGTAACACACGACCTCGCCACCGAGGCCCGCCTTGGTTGCCTTTTGACCAGACATCACGCCGTGCGAGGTCGACAGGATCACGATGCCGAGACCGCCGAGCACGCGCGGGATCTCGGTCTTGCGGGCGTAAACCCGCAGCCCGGGCTTGCTGATGCGGCGCAGCCCGGCGAGGGACTTGCCACGCGGGGTCTTCGGCTTGAAGGTGATGTCGAGCTTCTGACCCTGCTC
>DATBYU010000002.1:0-2574 GCA_036513555.1 Candidatus Dormiibacterota bacterium
CGGCGCCTCCGCGAAGAACGGGTTTCCAGCCCTTGCCCGGCCCGCTAGCCTGGCTGCCGCGATGATTTCGGACGGCTCCAGATAGTAGATCGCCCCGTGCCACAGCCCGTCGGTCGGGATCAAGAGCCGGCTGGCATTGCCGATACCTTTGATCGTGCCGTTGTCGAACGCGTTGCCGATCGCCAGCGCGATCCCGCCGACCCACCCAACGAAGAACAGCACCAGGGCGATTACGCCGCCCGTCATCGGCGCCAAGCGGGTGCTGAGTAGCATGGCCAGCGTCATCAGGATGATCCCCTCGGCCGCCACGAAGGCGATCGACGCGATCGGGTTCGGCGGAAGGTAACTCGTCCCGAGCCAGATGCCGAGCAACTCCAGCAGCCCACTGCCCGCGGCATATAGCGTGACCAGCAGCGCGAGGCCCAGCCATTTGCCCATGAGGAGCTGGCTGCGTCGAATCGGCCGGGGTAGGATCGCCAGCGCGATCCCCGACTCGATATCGCTGGCAATGCTGGGCGCCGCGACAAGGGTCGAGCCGAGGGCGAGTACACCGCTGAACATGAAGGCCATCAAGATGGTCAGCTGCGAGGCTGCGAGCCGAACCTCGGCGGGCGTCACATTATTCATCGTCGGCAGCCGGCTGAAACCCCAACTGGTCAGCACAACGACGACGATCGTCAGGATGCCGAGCGCGAGCAACAACTTGCGCCGCGACGCCTCGAGGATCGTGAGCCGAGCGATCGTGAGGACCTGCGTCACTGGTCCTGTTCCTTGAGCAGCTGAAGGAACCGGTCTTCGAGCGTCTCGTGACGCGGCTCGACGGCGTAGATGCGGCCACCCTGGCGAACGATCTCGCTGACCAGCTGCGGGACGCGATCGGGGTTGAGCCCGCGAAAGGTGAGCCATTCCCCTTCGTCCTCCAGGTTTCCGAACTCGCTGAGCCCGGCCCGGCCGGCGGCGGCCAACCCGGTCACCCGGACTCGGACTGCACCGTCCTGACCCAGGATCTGCGCCATGGTTCCGGTCGCGATCACCCGGCCGTGGTCGACCACGGCGAGACGGTCGCAGATCTGTTCGACCTCGCTCAGCAGGTGCGAGTTTAGAAAGACAGCGGTTCCGCGCGCCTTCAACTGGCGGATGATCTCTCGGACGTCATGGCGCCCGACCGGGTCGAGCGCCGAGGTCGGCTCGTCGAGCAGCACCAGCTCAGGGCGGCCGAGCAATGCGACGCCCAGCCCCAGCCGTTGCTGCATTCCCTTGGAGAAGCCCTCGACCTTGTCGTCCGCGCGGTCGGCTAGCCCGACCATGTCGAGGGCGAGCTGGATTTCCTTGTTCCATTCGGATCGCGCCATGCCCGACAGCTCGCAATGCAGCCCGAGCACCTCGCGTGCCTTCATCCAGCCCTGGTAGCGGAACAGCTCGGGCAGATAGCCCAGGCGCCGCCGGGTCTGCAGGTCGCCGATCGGCGCCCCAAGCACCCATCCCTCTCCCGCAGTCGGTAGGGCCAGACCAACGAGGAGCTTTACCGCCGTAGTTTTCCCGGCACCGTTTGGTCCGAGGAAACCAAAGACCTCGGCGCGACGCACGCTCATCGTCAGGCCGCTGAGCGCGACCGTCTTGCCGTAGCGCTTGGCGAGGTCCTGGGTGTGGACGGCAAGCG
This sequence comes from Candidatus Dormiibacterota bacterium, assembly GCA_036513555.1. Taxonomy (GTDB): domain Bacteria; phylum Chloroflexota; class Dormibacteria; order CF-121; family CF-121; genus CF-13. The sequence goes on from DATBYU010000002.1 coordinate 1,661, forward strand.
AGGCGGCATCGGCCGCCTCCATCGGGTTCAGATTGCGATCAGTGGAGGGACGTTGCAATGGCGAGCACCTGGTCGGGCGTGAGTTGGCCTCCGACGGCGTAGATTACGCCTTTCTTGGTCCAAACCACCCCAGCGCCAAGGACCGCCCTGATCAGAATCCCCGGTACGCCATTCACCTGCACCGGTTCGCTCGTCGCCAGCCCCTTCGGAATCGGAATCGGAAGCGTCGTGCTCGGATCTTTGATCGCCCTGATCTGCGCCGCTATCTCGGGCGGCACCCCTGGCTGCGACAACAGGTAGTCCTCAAGCTGGGCCGCGGTGGCCCCGGTGGAATCGACCGTCGGCACCCGGGTCTGCGCGATCACGAGCGTCGGCGCCAGAGTCCCGCCCGTGTTGGCAGACAGGCCCCATACCTCGAGCAGCGCCGGCCCGCCGTTGACCACCAGCTGGCTGCCGTTGATCGTTGCGGGCATCGGATTAACCCGCACGCCATTCTTCGCCGCCGACGCGCGAAGGCGCGCGGCGTCGAAGGTCAACGAGCCGGTCGCGTGCGAAACCACGCCAAAGCTAACTGGGCCGGAGACGCCCTTGGGCAATGAGGCCGGCATGAGCACCGGCAAACCTGACTGCCCCGCCGCCGCGGTCGCGTCGCTGAGTTGCTGCAGGGTAGGCGCGCTGGGCAGCCATTTCACGTCGCCGTAATCGAGTAGCGCGCCCGCCGTCGGAAAATCCGAAGAAGAGACCTGCACCGGCGCGACGGTGCGGGGCTCGAAGACGCGGAACCAGCCCTGCGCCACCCCGGTTGCGGTCACGCCGCTCAGGAGGGCGCCCGCCAGCAGCACCGCGATCGCCGGCCTGGCGACGGGTTGCCAGCGGGGCGAGGTCCGGTCCACCCAGCGCTCGTACCAGCGAGG
>DATBYU010000003.1:0-22739 GCA_036513555.1 Candidatus Dormiibacterota bacterium
CCGCTGACGAAGTCGAACTTGAAATCCTCCATCGCCGGATAGAGCGACTCCTCGACCGGCCGGGCGAGCCGGTGGATCTCGTCGACGAAGAAGATGTCGCGGTCCTCCAAGTTGGTGAGGATCGAGGCCAGCGCCCCCTGGTGCTCGATCGCCGGGCCCGACGTGGTGCGGATGTTGACCCCCATCTCGTTGGCCATGATGTTGGCAAGCGTGGTCTTGCCCAACCCCGGAGGGCCGGCGATCAGGATGTGCTCGATCGGTTCGTTGCGGCCACGTGCCGCGCTGATCAGGATCTCGAGGTTCGCCTTGACGCCTTCCTGCCCGATGAACTCGGCGAGGCGCTTCGGGCGCAGGCTCCATTCGAATTCCTTGTCTTCATTGCGCTCCTCGGCGGTGATGATCCGCTCGCTCATCCCCTATCGAGCCCCTTGAGCGCGACCGTGACCAGCTGTTCGACCGAGTGATTCCCACCGTTGCCGCCGGTCGCCTTTCGCACCGCTTCCTTGGCTTCGGCGGGCGTGTAGCCGAGGCCGGTGAGAACCACCAGGGCCTGCGCCACCGGGTCAGGTCCACCGGACGCCGGCACCGCGGCCTCCTCGCCAAAGATCTCGTCCTTGAGCTTGCCCTTCAACTCGAGCACCACCCGGGCCGCGGTCTTCGGCCCGATGCCGGGCACCGTCGCCAGTAGCGCGGCGTCTTCCTGCAGGATCGCCCGCTTCAGGATGCGGAGCTCGGCCCGGCTGAGCATCGCGAGCGCGGCTTTCGGTCCGATGCCCTTGACCGAGAGCAGCAGTTTGAAGAATGTGAGCTCCTCCTGGCTGAGGAATCCAAAGAGGCCCAGCGCGTCTTCGCGCACATACGTATAGGTGTAGAGACGCGCACGCTCGCCGGCGCGCGGGAGCTCGGCCAGGGTGCGGGTCCCCACGGTCACCAGGTACCCGACGCCGTGGACGTCCACGATCACCGAGTCGGAACCTCGCTGGGCCAGGATGCCCTCGAGGGTCGCGATCAAGCGCGAACGCTCGCCGGCGCCCGGCTGATGATGGTGCGCAGCCGCCCGCTGTGGTGGTGGCAGATGGCAATCGCCAGCGCGTCGATGGCGTCGTCCGAGCGGGGCAACTCGCGGGTGGCGAGCAGTGACTGGACCATCTTCAGCATCTGTCCTTTGGTGGCCGCCCCATACCCGGTCACCGACAGCTTCACCTGGTTCGGGGTGTACTCGTGCACCTCGGCCCCGGTTTCGACGGCGCACAGGAGCGCAACACCGCGCGCCTGGCCGACCGCCATGGCGGTGCGCACGTTCTTGCTGAAGAACAACTCCTCGAAAGCGGCCGCCTGCGGATGTAACTCGGCGATCAGCGCGCGAAGTTGCGCGGCGAGGATCGCCAGCCGCTTCGGCTCCGAGAGGTTGGCTGGGGTTTTCAGCGTGCCACAGGTGACCATCGTCAGGCGCCCATTCAGGCGGCGGACGGCGCCGTAGCCGGTATCGGCGAGTCCCGGATCGACACCCAGGACAAGAAGGCCGTCGTTGATGGTGACGCTAGACACGTTCGCTGATGCGTTCCATGACGTCCGCGGGAACATCCATATTGGAGTAGACCGACTGCACGTCGTCGTGTTCCTCCAGGGCGTCCAGCAACTTGAGGATGGACGGAGCCGTCGTCTCGTTCAGCGGGATGAGCTGCGAGGCGTTCATCGTGACTTCGGCTGAATCGATCTTGTATCCCTTCTTCTTCAATGCCTGCTGGACCACCTCGAGTTTCGGCGGGTCGGTGACGACGTCGACCGTCTTGCCGTCGATGCGCGCGTCGCTGGCACCCAACTCGATCGCTTCCAACCCGATCTCGTCGGGATCGCGGCCGTTGGCGTCGATGACGATCTGGCCCTGCCGCGTGAACATCCAGGCGACGCTGCCGGTGGTGCCCAGGTTGCCGCCGGCTCGGCTGAAGAGGTTTCGAACCTCGCCGCTGGTGCGGTTGCGGTTATCGGTCAGGGTGTCCACGATGATGGCCACGCCATGCGGACCGTAGCCCTCGAACCGAAGCTCCTCGAGCGCGGCGCCACCCAGTTCACCGGTTCCGCGCTTGATCGCCCGCTGGATGTTGTCCTGGGGCATGTTGACGTCGCGGGCTTTCTCCATCGCCAGGCGCAGCCGGTAGTTCCCGTCGGTGTTGCCGCCACCCTCCCGAGCCGCGAGGGTGATTTCGCGGGCCATCTTGGTGAACTGCTGCCCTTTCTTGGCGTCGGTGAGGGCCTTCTTGTGCTTGATCGACGACCACTTGGAATGTCCAGACATCTTCTCCCCGTCCCGAAGTTTATCGCACCTTCAGACGCGCGACTCGATGCAGTCCGCGTTGCAAGACCATGCCATCGGCCGGCTCGATTTTGTCCTCGGCCGAGCCGACCGGTTGGCCGTTTACCGAGATGCCCTTCTGACCGGCGAGGCGTCTTGCCTCGCCTTTACTGCTGACCAATCCCGCGTCGAAGAAGAGCTGTGCGATCGACCGCGCACCGGGCGCCACCTCGACGGTCGCAGGCCCCTCGGACTTGAAGCCCCCGGACTCGGCTCGATAATCGCTCGGCGCCGCGTTGGGATGAAACTGACGGACGAGTCGCTCCGCCAGCCGCTGCTTGACGTCGCGCGGATTTTCGCCATCTCGGAGCGCGCGCTGCTCGCCGGCCAACTGGTTCGGTGGAATATCGGTGGCGAGCTCGAGATAACGAGTGATCAGCTGATCGGGCACGCTCATCGCCTTCCGGTACATGACCGCCGGTGGCTCGTCGATCCCGATGTAGTTGTCGAGACTCTTGCTCATCTTCTGGACGCCGTCGAGGCCTTCGAGCAGCGGCATCGTCTGAATGTCCTGCGGCGGCTGGCCGTAGGCCTCCTGGATGTCGCGGCCGACCAGGAGGTTGAAGGTCTGATCGGTGCCGCCCAGCTCCAGATCTGATTTGACGGCCACCGAGTCGAAGGCCTGGAGCAACGGGTACAGCAGCTCGTGCATGCCGACCGGCCGGCCTTCCTTGGTGCGCTTGGCGAAATCCTCCCGGGCCAGCATGCGCGCGACCGTGTACCGGCTCGTCAGTTGCACCACGTCCTCGAGGCGCATCTTGTCGAACCACTCGGACTGGAGACGGACCTCCGTCTTGCCCTCGTCGAGAATCTTCCAGGCCTGGTCGAGGTAGGTGGTCGCCGCGCTATCGACCTCCTCTTTTGTCAATTGCGGCCGGGTGACGTTCTGGCCGGAGGGGTCACCGATTCTCGCGGTCCAGTCGCCGATGATGAGGACGGCCTGGTGCCCGTGCTCCTGGTAGCGGCGTAATGCACGCAGGACGACGGTGTGGCCGAGGTGGATGTCCGGCCGGGTAGGGTCGAGCCCGAGCTTGACGCGCAAGCGGTCGCCGCGCTCGATGCGGCCCTTCAAGTGTTCGCGGTTGATGATGTCTACCGCGCCCGTGCTAACCGCATCCCAGGCGCCGTGATCAGGGTTTTGTTGTTTCTTCATCGCTCCGTCACGGTTTCTAGACGCGAGTATATAGGCGCTCGGCGCGATCCTCTGTGCTTTTTTGACGAACTCAACCGTTATAGACGCGGTGTCGCCAGACAAGCACCGGTCAGCCCGTCGCGCCGCGATCCGCGTGCTTTCGATCAGGCTCCTGTCGCGGCGGCGCCGCGCCGCCGGACACAAGATCATCGTCGTCGGGCTCACTCTGGTCGGCCTGCTGAGCCTCGGTGGAGGCGCGGAGGCGGTCGACAAGTACCAGACCTATACGGCCGACCTGCCCAATCCCAGCTCGCTGAACGCCAAGGAGCTCTCGCAGGCGACCAAGATCTATGACCGCAACGGCGTGCTGCTCTACGTCAAACACACCGACGGCGTCGTGCGGACGGTCATCCCACTGTCGGCGATCTCCCCACACCTGATCGATGCCACGATCGCACTCGAGGACCGCCAGTTTTACACCCACAATGGGATCGACATCCGTCGGATCGCGGCGGCTGCCATTGCTGACATTACCCACCAGCGCGTCCAGCAAGGTGCGAGCACGATCACTCAGCAATTGGTGAAGCGGATGTTCGTCGGAGACGACCGGTCGTTAGAGCGGAAAGTCCGCGAGATCGTGCTGGCGTTGGAGATCGAGCGTCGCTTCACCAAGAACGACATCCTCACGCTCTACCTCAACCAGATCTTTTACGGCCACTCGGCGTACGGTGCCGAGGCGGCGGCGCAGACTTACTTCGCCAAGGCCGCCAAAGACCTCGACATCGCCGAGGCCGCCATGCTGGCCGCGATACCGAATGCCCCGTCGGGACTGGATCCCTATAACCCCGCGACCGCCGCCAACGCGAAGGCCCGTCAGGAACTCGTCCTTCGCGACATGCTCCGCGACCACTACATCAGCCAGGTTGAGTACGACAAGGCGGTCAAGGAGACGCTCAAGTACCAGGACGGCAGCATCCAGAAAGACCTCAAGGCGCCCTGGTTTGTCGACTACGTACTCCAGCAGCTCACCAAGCAGTACGGTGAGGCGGTGGTCGCCGGCGGCGGCCTGCGAATCACCACCACACTCGACTACGGCATACAGCAGTCGGCCGAAGCTGCCGTGACCAACAACGTCAACCGGGCCGACCTGCGGGCGCGCAACGTCAACAACGGCGCCGCCGAGGTGATCGACCCCAGCACCGGGCAGGTGCTGGCCATGGTCGGTAGCGCGAACTACTACGACCAGGCGATCGGCGGCCAGTACAACGTCATTGCCGACGGCCAGGGCCGGCAGCCGGGTTCGTCATTCAAGATTTACGAATACGCGACCGCGCTCGCCAACGGTTACGCCCCCTCCAACCTGATCAACGACACCCAGGGGAAGATCGATGGTCATGCGTTCGTGGACTGGGACCATCGCAGTGAGGGTGTCATCACGATTCGGCGTGCGCTGGTGGAGTCGCGCAATATCCCCGCCATCCTGCTGCTGAAGCAACTGGGCTACGACCGTGTCTTCCAGACAGCGCGGATGATGGGCCTGACCAGCGCCAACCTCACCCCGGAACGTGGTCTGGCTCAGGCGATTGGCGCCACCGAGGTTCTACCGATGCAGCACTTCAACGCTTACGCCGTCCTCGCGTCGGGCGGCATCTACCACGACCCCACGGTCATCCTCAAAGTCGTCGACAGCCAGGGGAAGACCCTCCAGGAATGGAAGCCGGACCCGGGCGTTCGCGTGCTACCCGCGCAGGTCGCCTACATGATCAGCGACATCCTGCGGCCGGTCGGCGCCGCCCTGAACATCAAGCGGCCTTTCGCGTCCAAGACGGGCACCACCGAGAACTGGCACGACTCCTGGCTGATTGGCTATAGCCCGGACATCGTGATCGGCGCCTGGATGGGCCACACCTGCGCCGGTGGTTGTCCCGCCAATGTGAACTCCGACCTCAACGTCGTGTGGGGCGTGCAGGGCGCCGGCCTGATCTTCCGCGACATCTTCAACGCCTACGAAGCCAACAAGCCGGTGCGCGACTTCGCCGTGCCGGATGGCCTCAAGAAAGTCACGGTCTGCCAGGCCAGTGGCTTGCTGGCGACCCCGAACTGCGCCGGCCAGACCATCACGGACTGGTTCATTGCGGGCACCGCACCGAACCGCCCCGACGACTGGTACCACCCAATCCGGGTCTGCACCACCGACGGGTTGCTCGCCACACCCGACATTCCGGCCAGTCTGACAACGGTCAAAACCTTCGTCGTCTACCCGCCGGGCTACCCCGACGATATGAAGGACAAGAACAGCCCGCAACCGCCCACGCAGAACTGCCAGCTGTTCACCGAGACCATCCCACCCACACTCACGCTGGCCCAGACGCCGCAGGCCGACGGTAGCGTGGTCGTCACTGCCACGGCCACCGACGATGAAGCCGTCAAGGAAGTGGATTTCTTCCTCGATGGAGCGAGCAGACCGGTCCGGCTAACCCAGGGCCCCTTCACCTTCGTGATCAAGGGCGCCTCGGGCAGTACCCACACGCTCAACGTGCAGGCCTACGACTACAACCCGGCCAATCCTCCGGCAGCGCAAACGATCACCGTCACCCTCCCCTAGCGCGCCCGGATACCGAACGGCTGCCAATCACCGAGAAGCGATAGGGCAGGTCCACGGCACGCGAGATGCCGATCCGCCGGGAAACCGCGACCTTACGATCCGGTACTGGGGTGCCGGCTGCCAATCCGAGCGGCCCCCGGGTGAAATCCTGGCCATTGTCCTCCAGGTCGAGCCCGAAGCCTCGCCCGATCTTGCCGGGCCCGCTGAGCAGCCGCACCTCTGGCCCGTGGTCGCCGCGCCGCCGCATGATCTCTATGCCGGCAAGCGGCTCGAGGGCGCGTAGCAGCACCGCGCCCGCGACGCCGGGGGCGTCCGCCGTCACGTTGAGGCAGTAGTGCATGCCGTAGCTGAAGTAGACGTAGGCATGACCGGCCATGCCGAACATGACCGCATTGCGGGCGGTGCGGCCACGGAAGGCATGCGACGCCGGATCGGCTTCGCCGGTATAGGCTTCGGTCTCGACGATCCGGCCGGCCAGCACACCCTCCTGGGTGCGATAGAAGAGGATCCGGCCCAGCAGGTCGCGCGCCACAATCACGGGATCCCTCGAAAAGAAGGCTCGCCTCAACCGCGGTGACGTCAACGCCACGTCTGATTGCTTATCAGATGGGCCGCGTCGCCGGGAGCTAGTGGCTAACCAGCTGGGTGAAGTAGCCGCTGATACTGTTCGGCAGCACCAGCGAGAAGATCGTCCGGGTGATCGGCTCCAGCCCGTAGAAGTGCGGCGCCAGCAGCGAGTTGTTGAACCAGTCCTGGGCGGTCAGAAATGCGGGCGGCGGTGCGTACCCACCCGGCAGCTTGGCGTTGACCACGCCGACGCCGATGATCAGGATTACGGTGATCTCCAGCGCGCCCACGACCGCACCGGTCAGGACGCCGGTCAAGCGGTCGAACGCCGGCGCAATCATCTGGTCAAGGTAGCGCTGGTAAACGGCGCCAAGCACCTCGAACAGAATGATGGCGAAGCTCACGATCACCGTGTAGGTGATGACATGTGCCCAGATCGCCGAGGTGATGCCAAAGCTGTTGGCGATGTACGACGACGTATTGGCGCTGGTCAACGTAGCGGCACCCACGCCGGCGAAGAGGCCGGCAAAGGCGACGATCCGACGGATCAGGCCAAACGCCCAGCCCAACCCGATGTTGACCCCCAGGATGACAACGATGACCAGGTCCAGGAAATCCATCAGGAGCGGACCTCCGCGGCAAAGCGCTCCTTCAGACCCTCGATGATGCGCTGCTGCAGGGCCGAGACTTCCTCATTCGTGAGGGTGCGATCGTCAGCCTGATACTGCAGGCGGAACGACAGGCTTCGGGCCCCAGCCCCCAGCGACGGCCCCTGGTATTCGCTCACCATATAGATCTCCCGCAACGTGTAACCGCCCAGCTGCCGGATAACTTGCACGAGGTCGTGACCCGCAATTTTGCCTCGAATTACGACCGTTAGGTCCCGCCGCACCCCGGGGAAGCGGGGTAACGGTCGCACCTGCGGCGTCCGCTGCCCGCCCGCCGTAAAGCGGTCGAAGAGCACCTCGGCGACCACCGCTCGGCCGGGCAGCCCGAGCTGGGTCGCCACCTCCGGGTGCACCTCGCCCACGATGCCGATTGGCTCGTCCCCGTCGAGGATCTCTCCCGTCCGGCCCGGGTGGAAGCCCGCAAAACGGCCGGGACTCTCGCTCGCGAAGACGGCCTGCTTGAAATCGGTTGTCGGCAGCACGAAGCGGTCTCGCACCGTGGCGAGCGTCGCCTGGAGGGCGCGTAGTTCCGCCGCTGCGGCGTCGGCTCCTCCCGCTGGAATGTGGGCGGCCAACGCCAGGACCTGCGGCTGCTCGACCCCGTCCCGATTCGTCTTCCAGAAAACGGAGCCCAGTTCGAACAGGCGGGCGGCTCCCTGGTCCTGACGCGCGTTGAGGGCGAGCGCCTCCAGCAGCCCCGGCAGCAGGCTGCGTCGGAGGGCGTCACGGTTTTCGGCCATCGGGTTCTTGATCCGCAGCAGTGACGCCGCAAACGGCATGGCGATCGCGGGCGTGCCGCTCGCGCTGACGAGGGTGCTGCTCACCGCTTCATCAAGCTGGTGGCCGACCAGCACCTCGCGGGCGGTCTCGTCGGCATCCGCGCGAACGTACAGGTCGCGCACCGGCGTCCGAGCTCCCGGCAGGGTACTCGGCACCCGGTCGTAGCCGTAGATTCGACCAATCTCTTCAACCAGATCCTCAGGAATCGAGCAATCGAGCCGGAAGACCGGTGGCCGCGCGCGAAGGACGCGATCCTTTCGATCGACCGCGAAAGCGAGGCGCTTCAGGATGTTGGCCGCTTCACCGAGCTCGACCGTGACCCCCAGCACCCGATCGACCCGATCCGCGTCCACCTCGATCGTGAGCGGCGTGAGCGGACCGGGATACACGTCTGTTGACTTCGTCGCCGTTCCGCCCGCCAATTCCGCGACCAGCGCCGCGGCCCGCTCGACCGCCGGCCGGCTGAGCTCGGGACTCAATCCCTTTTCGAATCGCGATGAGGCCTCCGTGCGCAAGCCGAGCAGCCGCGCGGTCCGCCGGATCGAGCGAGGCTCCCAGGTTGCGGCTTCCAGGAAGATGTCCGTCGTCCCGGACTGGACGGCACTGTTGGCCCCACCGATGATGCCGGCGATGCCCTGGGCCCGCTCGGTGTCGGCCACGACCATGTCGTTCGACGTCAGGCGCCGCGTCTTGCCGTCGAGGCACGCGATTTCCTCACCGTCGCGCGCCCGCCGAACCACGATGCGCCCATCCTTCAGCCGACGGTAGTCGAAGGCGTGCATTGGCTGCCCGCTTTCGAGCATCACGTAGTTGGTGATGTCGACAATGTTGCTGATTGGCCGGACGCCGGCGGCCCGGAGCCGCGCCTGCATCCAGGCTGGCGACGCGGCGACGGTCACGCCGGTCATCAACCGCCCATTGAAGCGTCGGCAACCGTCCGGGGCGTCGATGCGAACCAGGTCTGGGGCATCGGCCGTCCGGACCTTCGGGACGCTCGGTTCGCGGAGTGGCAGGTTGAAGATCGCGCCGACCTCCCTGGCGATGCCCAGGTGACAGAGGAGATCGGGACGGTTCGACTTGATCTCCAGTTCGAGAATGGTATCGCGCGGATACAGCGTTCGAAGATCCGCTCCCAACGGTGCCGAGGGGTCGAGGATCATGATGCCGGCCGCATCCTCCCCCAGACCGAGCTCGATGGCGGAGCACAGCATGCCGGCGGACTTCACGCCAAGGAACGTCTTGGTTTCGATCCGGCGGTCCTTCAGTCTCGAGCCAGGAAGCGCGTAGGGCACGCGGTCGCCGACGCTGATATTCCAGGCGCCGGTGACGACCTCCGTGACGGCCTGCCCGGTGGTCACGGTGGCGAGCTGATTCTTCGTCGATCCGGGCAGTGGCCGTAAGCCCTGGACTTGGGCGACCACAACGCCCTCGAAGTCGACGTCCTGTTCTACAACCCGCTCGACCTCGTTGCCCACCAGCGTCAGGCGCTCGGCCAGGGCCGTGACGTCAGCCGGGGTGTCGACGTACTCCTTGAGCCAGTTGAGCGAAATCAGCATGTCACCGTAGCCCTAGAACTGCCTCAGAAAACGCACGTCGTTCTCGAGGAACAGCCGGAGGTCGGTGACGTTGTATTTCAGCATCGCCAACCGGTCCAGCCCAGCGCCAAAGGCGAAGCCGGAATACTGCTCCGGATCGATGCCACCGTTGCGCAGCACCTGCGGATGGACCATGCCTGCCCCGAGGATCTCCAGCCAACCTGCCTTGCAGCTTCGGCAGCCGGTGCCGCCGCAGAGACCACAGGAGACCGCCGCGCCAATGCTCGGTTCGGTGAAGGGGAAATGGTCTCCGACGATCCGAATGCGCCGGTCGGGACCGAACAGCGAGCGCGCAAAATACTCGATCGTTCCCTTCAGGTCGGAGAGGCGGATATCGTGATCCACCACCAGGCCCTCGAATTGGTAGAACTGCGACCCATGCGATGGGTCGGTGGCATCGCGCCGGTAGACGGCGCCGGGTGCGATGATCCGAATCGGCGGCTTGTGGGTCTGCATGAAGCGGATCTGCACCGGAGACGTGTGGGTGCGGAGGAGCAGTTGGTCAGCGTCGACATAGAAGCTGTCCATGGTGTCGCGCGCCGGATGTTCCGCGGGGATGTTGAGCGCCTCGAAATTGTGAAACTCGTCCTCGACCTGGGGCCCGAGCGCGACCTCATAGCCGAGCCGCGAGAAGATGGCCTTGACCTCGCGCAGGATCAGCGTCAGCGGATGCAGATGGCCGCGTCGGACCGGGTTGGGGACGAAGGTCATGTCGACCCACTCGGTGTCGCCAAGCGCGGTGTGGCGCTTCATTTCCAGCTGGGCCATGCGCGCCGAAATCCAGCCGAAAATGTCTTCCTTGAGCTGATTCGCCTCCGCCCCGGCGGCGGCCCGCTCAGACGCCGGCAGGGTACCGAGCTGCCTCAAGACGCCGGTGAGCTCGCCCTTCTTTCCCAGCAAGCCTACCCGCAGGTCTTCGAGCGCCCTGAGGTCGGTCGCAGCGTCCACGCGTTCGCGCGCGCTCGCCCGGAGCTGCTGGAGTTCGCCAACGACACCCTGCTTCATTTCCGGTTTTACCTCCGAGCGCGCAAGCGAGCGCGAGAGGCGTTCAACGTACGCTAGTTCAGGACTTGGGGCCGCCCTTGGCGACCGCGATCAGCTCGCTGAAGGACTGCGCGTCACGAACTGCCAGATCGGCGAGCATCTTACGGTTGATGTTCACGCCCGCCAGCTTCAACCCGTGCATGAACTGGTTGTACGGCATGCCCTGGCTGCGAGACGCGGCGTTGATCCTGGCGATCCAGAGCCGGCGCATGTCCCGCTTGCGCGCCCGACGGTCACGATACGCGTACTCGAGTGCGTGAAGGATGGCCTCGTTGGCGGGTCGGAACAGGGTCCGGTGCGTCATCCGGAAGCCCTTGGCCATGTTGAGGATCTTCTTGTGGCGCTTGCGTGCCGGGACGCTGCGCTTTACTCGTGGCATATCAGTCCTTGTCCTTCATGTACGGCGCCGACCGTCGAAGCCGCCGTGCGTCCTTGCCGGTCAGCACCAGCAGCTTGCTGTACTGGCGCTTGCGCCGCGGGCTCTTGTGCCCGAGCAGATGGCTCTTTTGCGCGTGTGGGCGCACGATCTTTCCGGTCTTGGTCATCCGGAACCGCTTGGCCGACGCGCGATGGGTACGCAATTTAGGCATCGATCGCTCCTTTAACTCTTGGGGGCCTGTGCGCGCGCCGGCGGTTGGGCCGGCGACGGTGTCGGCGTGGTGGGCGCCGGCGGGGGCGCCGCCGCGCCGGCGGGGGCCAGGATCATGATCATGTTCCGGCCCTCGAGCAGGGGCAGCCGCTCCACCGTGCTGATGGTCTTCAGCTCCAGCGCCATCCGGTCCAGCAACTTCTTGCCGATGTCCTGATGGACCATCTCGCGGCCGCGGAACATGATCGTCAGCTTGACCTTGTCGCCCTCTTCGAGGAACGACTTGACGGCATGGAACTTCGTCTGAAAGTCATGCTCGCCGATCTTGGGACGGAGTTTCATTTCTTTGACCTTGATGACGTTGTGCTTGCGGCGTCCATCTTTCTCTTTCTTGATGCTCTCGAATTTGAATTTGCCGTAGTCCATGATCCGAGCCACCGGCGGCTGCGCCTGCGGCGCGACCTCCACCAGGTCCATCTCTCGCTCGACCGCCAGGGCTTTGGCGCGGTCGATGGGCAGGACACCCAACTGCTCGTTGCGATCGTCGATGACGCGGACTTCGGCGGCGCGGATCTGGTCGTTGATGCGAAGTTCCCTAAATGCCGTGGATCAAGCCTCCTTCGAAAACAAAAAAAGATAGCCTCAGGGCTATCTTCGTCCCCTTTACCTCTTTGGCGCGGCCTGGAGGTGAGAGTCGGACAGCCTCTCTTGGCACGCGGGAGTATATCACTACAGCGGTAACTTCGATTCGTCCTCGAGCTGCGCCAGGAACTGGTCGATCCCAAGGGACACCTGGTCGCCGCCTTCCCTGCGCCGGATGTTGAGCGTGCCGGCCTCCAGCTCCTTGTCCCCAACTACCGCCATATAGGGGACCTTCTGCAGCTGGGCATTACGGATCTTCGCCTGCATCCGCTCTGCTCTGCCGTCGACCTCGACCCGCAGGTCGCGATCACGAAATCGCTCCGCCAGCTTGGTGACCGCCTCCAGGTGACGGTCCGCGATCGGGATGAAGACCATCTGGACCGGGGCCAGCCAGACGGGGAACGCGCCGCCATAGTGCTCGATCAGGTACGCCATGAACCGCTCCATCGAACCGATCGGGGCCCGGTGGAGCATCACCGGCCGCTCCATCGTCTGTTCGGATGTCACGTACTCCAGCCCGAAGCGCTCCGGTAGCAAAAAGTCGATCTGGTTCGTCGAGAGGCTGAACTCGCGACCGATGGCGTCCTTGATCTGGACATCGAGCTTGGGTCCGTAGAAGGCCGCCTCGCCCGGCGCCTCGACAAACGGATGCCCCGAAGCGCGGAGTGCCTCGCGGGCGGCGTCCTGGGCGCGCTGCCAGATCGCCGGGTCGCCCATCCATTTGTTGCTGACGTCATCACGCAGCGACAACCGGAAATAGAAATCCGTGATGCCGAAGGCGCGGTAGACCTGGAGGATGAGCTGGATGACGCGCTCGAACTCTTCGTTCAACTGATCCGGCCGGCAGAAAATGTGCGCGTCGTTGATAGTGAAGGCGCGAACCCGGATCAAACCAGAGACCTCGCCCGACTTCTCGTAGCGATAGACGGTCCCCAGCTCCGCGATCCGGACCGGCAGATCGCGAAAACTGGAAGGCTTGCGCTGAAAGAGGCGGATGTGGTGCGGACAGTTCATGGGCCGCAGCTGCCACTCCTCGTCCTCCATCTCCGACGGCGCATACATCGAGTCCCGATACCGCTCGAGGTGTCCACTGACCTTGTAGAGCTCCAGGCGGGCGATGTCCGGGGTCTTGACGTGCTCGTAACCCTGGCGGCGTTCGAGCCGAAGGATGAACTCCTCCATCTTGTGCCGGATGGCCGCTCCCTTCGGGGTCAGCAAGGGCAGACCACGACCCACCATCTCGTCGATCAGGAAGAGGTCGAGCTCTTTCCCCAGCTTGCGGTGGTCGCGCTTGGCGGCCTCCTCGAGCATCTGCAGGTGCTGGTCGAGCTCCGCCTGGGTCGGAAACGCCGTGCCGTAGATCCGAGTCAGCTGCTGGTTTTTCTCGCTGCCCTTCCAGTAGGCACCGGCAATGGAGAGGAGGCGGAAGGCGCCTAGCTTCCCGGCGTTTGCGACGTGCGGTCCAAGGCAGAGGTCGACGAAGTCGCCGGTCCGGTACAGGCGCGCGTTCGGCTCTGTGACCTTCTCCTCGATCAGTTCGACCTTCAGGGGTTGGTGCAACCGTTCGAATAAGGCAACGGCGTCGGCCCGAGGCACCTCCTCTTTGATGAAGGGCGTACCCGCCTTGACGATCTCCTGCATGCGGGCCTCGATCCTCGGCAGGTGCTCCGGGAGCAGGCGATCCTGGAACCCGAAGTCGTAGTAAAACCCCTCGTCGGTGGCCGGACCGATGCCGATCACGGTGCCGGGAAAGAGATCGAGCACAGCCGCTGCCATCACATGCGCCGTCGAATGGCGCAGGGTTTCCAGGTCTTCGCTCATGGCTGTCCGCGCAGAATGGTCAGCCGATTATACGAAGGGACTTGGGGTGCGCTTAAACAGCGCGGAGTCGCTGGAGGCCGGCCGGGATATCGTCCCGGCCCAACGTTCGCTCGTCGAGCGACGCCTCGATGTCCGGATGGACCTGGAACATGATCGACAGCTGGTGCGCCAGGGGAACGATCGGCGCGCGCCGTGCCTGGCGTCGAAGGCGCTCTTGGCGGACCGGGTCCATGGCGCAGCATCGAATGCTGCAGTACTTGGCCGTCGCCTTCTTGACCGAGGCCTCACACCCTGGGCGAGCGCAGACCTTGAGCGGAGCGATTTGCTTGAAACCGTGAGCGATCACCAATGTCCTCCAAACTATCGCGGTCCCTGCCGAGACCGTTCTCCCCTGACGCGCTATTGATTATGCGCGCCGCCTGCAGTGTGTCAAGTATCGGCTCTGCTTATCCACATTGTTCGACTCGCAAGAGGATAAGTGGGGGAAAAAAAGTATTGCGGCGATCAACGCGCGATGAGGTCTTGTAAAGAACTTGCTGGTTCCTCTGGCGATTCCTGTTGCGCTAGAGCGGCGTCGACGGCACGCGCGGCTTGAGTTTCCCCTCGCGGCGCTGCTGAAGAAGACTGTCCGCGAGCTGCGGCAGGCCGGCGGCATCATCGACGCCGCGGATCCAGACGCTGTCGGCACCGAATCGCCTCGCCCGGCGCACCTGGTGCGGCAGGGTCGCCAGCGCGACGATCACCGGCCGCTCGAAGCCAAGCGCACCGTTGAGCACACCGAAGACATAGGCGGTATCCGCCTCCCAGATCGCCATGTCGAATACAACGACGTGGGGTTTGACGCGCTCGCAGAGGTGCTGCACGTCCTCGTTCGGGAGGGCGGTCTGGGCCAGGTGACCGGCGCCCGTGAACAACTCCTGGTAGGCGATCGCCTGACGCGGATCGTTTTCGAAGATGACGACGGAGGCAGCCGAGTCGCTGTCTTGAGCGATAGCCATGGTCGAGCGAAATTATGGCATGCGCTGAAGGCCGTAAGCAGGAGGACACCAGCGCGTTAACACCTTAGATAGCCCTTCGCTCAAGTCCCCGGGTCACAAACCCGGGGATTTATTTTTTTGTCCTCAGCGGGTCAGCCACGACCCAAGCCGATCCATATCGACGTTGCCGCCACTGAGGACGGCGCCCACCGGGCGCTCGATCTGGGCATCGGCTAGCAGTGCCGCCACCGCGGCCGCACCAGCCGGCTCGACGACCAGCTTCGCGTGCTGTGCGACGGCCTTGAGCGCCTCGACGATCGCCTCGTCGCTGACGGTGCGCATCTGGTCGACATAGCGCTGGATCAGGCTGAGGTTGAAAGGACGCGTGTAGGGTGCGCCGAGCCCGTCCGCAATCGAGTCCAGACGAGACGGATTCACGGGATGCCCGGCCGCCAGGCTCTCGCTCACCACCGGCGCCCCCTCGGGCTCCACGCCGATGATTCGAACATTCGGCCGCTGCGCCTTGATTGCCACCGCCACGCCGGAGATGAGGCCGCCGCCACCGACCGGAACGATCAGGGTGCGCAGGTCGGGGACCGCGTCCAGGATTTCCAGGCCCACCGTGCCCTGCCCGGCGGCCACCGCGGGGTCATCGAAAGGATGCACCAGGTGAAGATTCCGCCGCTGCTGCTCCCTCTCGAGCCGTTGCTGCCACTCGGCCAACGGCACCAGCACGATCTCGGCGCCGTAGCGACGGATCGCCTGGAGCTTGGTCATCGGGGCATCCTCTCGAATCACGACCACGCAGGGAATCTGAAAGGCCTGCGCGGCGTAGGCGAGCGCCTGCCCATGGTTCCCCGCCGACAGGGTGATGACGCCTCGGCGGCGCTGATCCGGAGTCAACTGGAGGACGGCGTTGACCGCGCCCCGCACCTTGAACGAGCCGGTCCGCTGCAGATTCTCGGCCTTCAGCCAGACGCCAGGTCCCCCGAGCGACTCGCCCGAGAGGGTCGGGGTCTTTAGAACATAGGGTTGAATCCGGTCGGCGGCGGCTCGAATGTCCGCAAGGGCTAAAGCGCCAGTGTCAACGGCCATCCCCTAGACGGTAGCTGGTTTTAGGGCAGCCGAGGACCGTGCAACATCACGTAGTCGAGCAGCTGCGCCAGCCAGCGGCGAAAGCGGGTCGCTCGGGAAGCCATGGCACTATAACGCGGGAATCCTCACGAGTTGGCACAAGGATGCCGAGGCTGGTGGGCGCAACAGGAGTCGAACCTGTGACCTCTTCCTTGTCATGGAAGCGCTCGTACCAACTGAGCTATGCGCCCGCGTAACGCAGGGATTATATCGTCGCTTGGGGCTTATACCGGCGCTTTGTCGTTCGTCGATAGTGCCGGTGGCACCAGGGGGCTGCGGCGGCCGGTGAGGGCGGAGATGACGCCGCTGGCCATCAGCAGGCAGCCCATTCCGAAGATGACGCGGGTGACGCCGAAGAGGTCGGCGAGGCCGCCTGCCAGCAGGATCGGGATGGCGACGGCGGCATTGACCACGGTGAACATGGCACCGAAGATCCGTCCCCGCAGTTCGGCCTCGGTCTTTTCCTGGAGAACGGTGAACGCGGGGATGAATAGCATGCCGAATTCGACCCCGCCGATGAACCCGAAAACCACCGGGAACCACACGAGGAGCGCGGTTGCCCCCAATCGTTCCAGCAGGTAGGGAACGAGGGCGATCAGCATGAGCGTGAGGCCTGCGGAGAGCAGCCCGCCGATCAGCAGCCGGCTGCGACGGTAGTGCTGACCGTACTGGCCGAGGTAGAAGGCCGACCCCAGCATGCCGATCACGGCCGGCGCCAGGAAGAGGTAGACATCGGTAACCTGCAGGCGCAGCACCGTGCTCATGTAGCTGGGCGCTAGCACGAAGACCGAGAAGATCACCGCAATCGTCAGGCTCAACTGCACCACCGCGAAGCGCACCAGCGGCCGGCTCGCGATGTAGGCGATGCCTTCGCGCAGCTCAAAAAGGATGTCGGTCTGCTTGGCGATCGTCTCGTGGGTGCGGGCGTGCAGGTCGGTCTTGACCAGGTAGATCAGCCAGGCCGCGGCCAAAAAGAGCGCGGCGGCGATCCAGTACGGCGAGTCCGTGCCGAGGAAGCGGACGGCGAGCGTCGAGAGCGGCACGGCGACCAGCAGCGTGACGATCACCGTGCTGGTAAACATCGAGGTGGCCGTCATCAGCTCCTCGGATCCGACGATGAAGGGAATTGACGCCGCCTCGGCCGGCGCGAAGATCTGGCCGACCGCGGCGAACAGAAAGATGATGAGGAACAGGTGCCAGGTCACGTGCTCGAAGTAGGGGATGAGCTGGCTGAGCGGGATCAGAAGGATCAAGCCGCCGCGGATGGCGTTGGTGAAGAACATCAACAGCTTCTTGTCGTGCCGGTCCGCATACACCCCGGCAAGCGGGCTCAAGAAGACGGAAGGAAAGGTATAGGCGAGAAAGAGCGCCGCGCCGTGGGTGCTGGCGTGGCTGATGCTGTAGGTCAGGATCAGCAGCGCGAACATCAAGAACTTGTCGGCGAGCTGCGAGGCGACCTGTGCGGACCAGATCAGTCGGAAATCCCGGTTGGCGAGCACCGTGCGAAAACCGGGACGAGGGAGGATGATCTCGCGCGGGTCCGCGCCGACCTCGTCTGGTCCCTTCAAGGCGCCTAAATCGTAGCTAGTTGTCAATTGGCGCGCACATTCTCGAAAAGTCGCCTCCATTCCTCGAGCGTCAAGGTCTCGGCCCGGCGCGCTGGGTCGATGCCTATAACGCTGAGCCGGGTGCGAGCCTCCGCCCCGCTGATCGCGAGTTTTCGACCGAGCACGAATGGCAGCTGTTTGCGACGGGCCTGGAAGAAAGGTGTGACGAACTCGAAGAAGGATGGTAATTGCGCGCGCGGAAGGGCGGGCTCTGCATCTGGGACGATGCGCACCAGCGCGGAGTCGACCTTCGGCTGCGGCAGAAACGCTGTTCGCGGGACGCGGAGCACCAGCTCCGGCGTGCCGTAGACGCGAACGCCCAACGTCGCGAGGCTCCAGCCACCCGCCGGCGCCACCACCCGCTCCGCGACTTCCTGCTGGACCACCAGGTCGATTCGGGACGGCGGGGTCGGTTGTTCCAAAAGGTGGACAAAGAGCGCGCCCGTTAGGTTGTAGGGAATATTGCCGATGACCCGGTAGGGTGCGGGTAACAGTTCGCCAACCGCCGTGCGCAGGATGTTGGCCTCGACGATGCGGACGTTCGAGCGATCGCGCAGGCTGAGCGCGAGCGCCTTGACGGCCGCCGGATCGATCTCCACCCCGACCACGGCGCGTGCGCGCCCGGCGAGCTCCACGGTCAATGCCCCGAGTCCCGGTCCCACCTCGACCACGCGATCCTCCGCGGCCACCTGCAGGGCCTCGACGAGCCGTTCGAGCTGCTGGCGGTCCGCGAGGAAATTCTGTCCCCACCGCCGCAGGTAGCGGACGCCGAAGCGCCGGGCCACGCCGCGAATGACGGAGGGGTCGGCCAGGTCGAGCGCGCGCTTTTTAGCCGGCGTGGTTCAACCGAAACAGGGCGATGGCGTTCTGCGCCGTTGCCTGACCGATCTCGGCGGCACTGGTCGCGCGCAAGGCGGCGATCCGTTCGACCGTCTCGACGATGTAGCGCGGCGCATTCGGCTGCCCGCGACGGCTCTGCGGCGGAAGGAATGGGGAATCCGTCTCCACCAGCATGTGATCCAGCGGGATGATACTGGCCGCCCCGATGACGCCGTGGGCGGTCGGATAGGTGACGGTCGCAGCAAAGGAGATGTAGAAGCCGCGGGCGAGGGCTTCAGCCGCGAACGCGGCGTTGCCGCTAAAGCAATGAAAGACGCCGCTTGTGCCCGGAAATTCATCGAGAATGGCGAGAAGGTCGGGGAACGCGTCGCGGGTATGCAGCACCACCGGCTTCTCGAGCTCCTGCGCCAGGCCGAGCATCTGCCGAAAGACCTCCTGCTGGTCGCGTTTCGGCACCCGGTGGTAATCGGTGAAGTGGTAGTCGAGGCCGATCTCCCCGACCGCGACGACATGGGGATGGCTGGCCAGGTCTCGCAGCTCGCGCCGTTCAGTGGGGCTGATGGCCTCACCCGCGGAGTGCGGATGCCGGCCGATAGTTGTGCGCAGGCCGGGAACGCGCTCCGACAGCTCCAATCCTCTTCGGTTGTCGGACGCATCGTCGCCGATGTTGATCACGGATTCCACCCCAGCCGCCCGCGCATCGTCGAGGGCCTGCTCCGGTGTCAGCGGTTCGCGCAGGTGGAGGAGATGGGCGTGCGAATCGATCAGGCGCCCGGCTCCGGCTTCTCGATCCGAGGGAACAGGACGCCACCCAGCGAGGTCTGGGTTCGCGGCGCCAGTCTCCCCCACTCCCGGGCCGTGGCCCACGGCGTCTTCAGGTCCGCCTTGACCTGGGCGGCGACCTTGACGGCGGTCTCGGGCAGGAAGGGCGAGATTAGGTAACTCGTCAACCGGATTGCCTCGACCAGGTTGTACATCACGGTCTGCAAACGCTTGCGTTGATCCGACTGCTTGGCCAGCACCCAGGGGGCGGTCTCCTCGATGTACTTGTTTCCACGGTTGATCGCCTCCCAGGTCAGGTCGAGGGCGCCCGTGAAGTCGAGCGCCTTCAGGTGCTTGTCCTGGCCACGGACGGCGCGCTCGAGCGCCGTGCGGAGCTGCTTGTCGAGGGGCGCCTCGTCGCCATCCGGCGCCGGAACCTTGCCGTCGAAGTAACGCTGCAGCATGGACAGGGTGCGGTAGACGAAATTGCCCAGGTCGTTGGCCAGGTCCGCATTGAAGCGGTCGACCATCGTCTCCCAGCTGATATCGCCGTCCCGGTCGAAGGGAAGCTCGCGCAGCAGCAAATAGCGCACCGCATCCGCACCAAAGCGCTCGGCGGCTTCGAGGGGATCGATGTAGTTGCCGACGCTCTTGCTCATCTTCTCGCCGCGCACCGTGAGGAAGCCGTGCGCATAGACGCGCTTGGGCACCGCCACGCCGGCTGACATCAACATCGCCGGCCAGTAGAGGCAGTGGAAGCGCGTGATGTCCTTGCCGATCACGTGCAGGTCGGCGGGCCACCAGCGCTTGAACATCGCCTCGTCGGTGCCGTAGCCGACACCGGTGACGTAGTTCACCAGCGCGTCGCCCCAGACATACACGACATGTTTGGGATCGCCGGGAAAAGGGATGCCCCACTTGATCGTCGAGCGCGAGATGCTGAAATCCTGCAGGCCGGCGCGGAGCCATCCCAGGACTTCGTTCCGCCGCGTTTCCGGCTGGATGAAGTCGGGGTGCTTGTCGATGTGCTGCTGCAGCCGATCCTGGTAGCTCGACAGCTTGAAGAAGTAGTTCTCCTCCTTCAGCCATTGTGCCTTGAGGGTCGGATGGATCAGGCAGTATCCATCCTTGAGGTCCCCGTCTTGCTTGAACGCCTCGCAGGAGATGCAGTACCACCCTTCATAGTGGCCCTTGTAGATGTCCCCTTTCTCTTGCAGCTTCGTGATGAAGGCCTGAACGCCGCGCACATGGTCCGGGTCCTCGGTCCGGATGAAGCGGTCGTAGGCGATGCTGAAGCGGGCCTCGATGTCGCGATAGAGCTGGGCCATGCGGGCCGTGAATGCCTCGGTCGACACCCCTTCTTCCTCGGCACGACGCCGGACGTTTTGCGAATGCTCGTCGGTGCCGGTCAGGAAGAAGGTGTCGTCTCCAATCATCCGGTGGTGACGCGCGAGGACGTCGGTGCCCACCAGCTCATAGATGAAGCCGAGGTGCGGCGCCGCGTTCGGATAGACGATCGCGGTTGTGACGTAGAACTTACTCATCTCGCGGTTTCCAATCGCTGCCGGCAACAACGACCGTCAGCTCGCCGCGGGGCGGGACCTTTGAGAAGTGCTCGAGGATCGTCGCCGGCGTCCCACGTAGGAACTCTTCGTGGACCTTGGTGATCTCCCGCGCCACGACCAGCGAGCGTGGGCCGAGGGCGGACGCCATTATATCCAATGTCTTGAGTATCCGATGGGGCGATTCGAAGAAAACGAAGGTCCGTTTCGCCTCGGCCGCGTCTCGCAGCATCCTTTCCAGCTCGCCGCGCTTCCGCGGCACAAAGCCAAGGAAGGTGAACTGGTTGGTGGGGAGACCGGAACTGACCAGCGCGGCCAGAACCGCCGAGGGTCCAGGGATCGGCACGACCGGATAGCCGGCGGCGACCGCGGCGCTGACGAGGCGTACCCCGGGGTCAGAGAGTGCCGGGGTCCCGGCATCAGATACCAGCGCCATGTCGTGCTGAGCCAGGCGGCCAAGAATCGACTGCAGCTGGCGCGCCTCGTTCTGCGCATGCAAGCTGACCATCGGGCGGCGCAGGCCAAAGTGAGTCAGCAACTTCATCGTGTGGCGCGTATCTTCGGCCGCGATCAGGGGCACTGACTCCAGCACATGAAGGGCCCGCAGCGTGATGTCGTCCAGGTTGCCGATCGGCGTGGCGACGAGGTAAAGCGTTCCCATCGTCAGCCGCGGTCCGCCTTAGCGTCCCCAGTCGCGGGGGTAGCGGAAATCGCGGTCAATCGTGCGCGAGGTGAGTTTGGCGATCACGGGAAGACGACGCTTGTACTGGTTCTCACGGACCCGGCGCATGATCTCGGTGATGAATGCCTCGTCGAATCCCTGCCGCTTCAGTTCGTCGACCGAGTAGCGGCGCTCGACGAGGTAGTAGAGCAGCTGATCGATCATGCGGTACTGGAAACCGAGCTCCGTCTCGTCGGACTGCCCGGCCCATAGGTCCGCCGACGGAGCCTTCTGCACGATGGCGGTCGGGACGCCGAGCGCGTCGGCCAATTGCCAGACCTGTGTCTTGTAGAGATCGCCGATCGGGTTGATCGCGCTCGCCATGTCCCCGTAGATCGTGCCGTAGCCGAGCAGCAGCTCGGTCTTGTTGCTGGTCCCGATGACGAGTGCCCGCCAGGCCAAGGACTGGTCGTAGGCGATCGTCATCCGCTCGCGGGCCATCTTGTTGCCGCGCCGCACCTGGTCGGCCTCGGGAAAGCCTGCGAAGTACGCATCGATCTGCGGGGTTATGTCGATCTCGAGATGACGGATTCCGAGCTGGGCGACCACGTCCAGCGCATCCGACCGGCTTTTCGGATCGCTGCTTTTGTAGGGCAGGATCAGCGCCATCACATTGTCCTGGCCCAGCGCCTGGGTCGCAAGGAAGGCGACAAGGCTGGAGTCGACGCCGCCACTGAGGTTCAGCACGACTCGTTCGAAGCCGACCTTACGCACCTCGTTCTTGATGAACCCGACCAGGATCCCTCGGACCAACTCCGGGTTGATCTGAAGCGGTGGGAAGACCGGTTCAGTAAGGCTTGCGGGTGCGCTCATGCCAGACCCTGCGCAGCTCGTTGATGGTCAGCTCGACCCGCTCGTCACGCAGCAACGGATTGGCCAGCCGCTCGCGGCGGACATCGGCGAGATCCAGGTTGGCCAGCACCAGGGCCTCGTCGGCGTCCTGCTGCTGCGCGATGATGTCGCCGTTGGGGCCGATCACCATCGAACCGCCCCAGAAGTTGGCTCCGTCCTCGAAACCGACTCGATTGCAATAGAGGAAGAAGGTCGTTAGGAACTGGGCATAGGTTCGGCAGACGAGCCCATAGGACTCCGCCGTTCCCAACCGCTCGTCGGTCGTGATGCCGCGGCCTGGGCTCGACGACGGGCAGATGATCATGTCCACGCCTTCCAGGCTCAGGATGTAGGCGCTCGAGAGGTGCCAGATGTCCTCGCACACCAGCATCCCCGCCCGTCCGAACGGCGTCGCAAAACTGCGGAAGCGATCACCCGGTGCGAAGTACCGCTGCTCGTCGAACATGCCGTAGGTTGGCAAATAGACTTTTCGGTGCACGTGCAGGAGC
>DATBYU010000004.1:0-4356 GCA_036513555.1 Candidatus Dormiibacterota bacterium
AGTCCGAAGATCACCAGGGTCTGGCCGCGTTTGCGGCTGCGGTGAATCGCCAGCGGGCCGTGACTGAAGCTCATATCAATACTCGGTGTGGACGACGCTGATGGTCGTGATCGTCAGCGGCGGAACGATGCTTGAAACCAGTGGCATCAGCGGCGACCACTTGTACTTGACCTGCACGGACACGTCGCGGGCGGTCTGTGAGACCTTACGAGGGTTCCCGTTGCAATTGCTGTCCTGCGGGACTCTCGTGGCGACGGCAGGCCAGATGTAGATGTACCCCTGGCCAGAAGGAATGGCGTCATTTGTCGTGGGCGCCAGCGGCGGCCCCGGGTTGTTTGGGTCGGTGTTGCCGACGACGGAGTTGGGATCCGGACGGAGCGGAAAGCCTTGTCCGACCTGCTCCACGCGTTTCAGGACCGCGCAGTCCGTGGTCTGCTGTGGCGCCAGCGAGATCAGTCGGGCGCCTTCCCGCGTCGCCCACGAGATCGCGCCAAAGGTGTAGATGAGACGCCCGAAATCAATCATCAGGAACAGAATCATGATGAGCACAGGGGCCACGAGGCTGAACTCAACCATCGACTGGGCGCGTTGCCGCTGAGGCCGCTCGTGCGGGAGCAAGACATGGCGTGCCACTGACCAAGATTGAACAGCGGCTAAATTTCGCGCAGTCTTGCGGTGGTCGGAGCGCCGTGACGCGGCGCTGACGACGGCGCAACAAATCGACGGACGCTCTCGCGGCAGGGGCTCTCACCGCCGGGGCCGCGTCAGCGCACTCGCTCTCACACCATTAACGGACGTGCCGCCGCTCATATTCGGCTGAGCCCGATAGCCCTGATGTCGGGGGCCGCCTCCCCATTGACGGCTCCCCGATGGGGTGTTAGCGTGCGCCTAACGGCCGATATATCGCTCGTGTACGACTGATATACGGGAGGGGAAGCTTGGCGGGCGGCGTGTCGACGGCTCGTCGAATCCGGAGCCGGACGTCCTCGGCGCCGGAGTTGCGTACCGTCGTGCTCCACAGTAAGTCGGCTCGCTCCCAGGGCGAACGCGCCTACCTCTTGATACGAGACCAGATCGTCACCCTCAAGCTGGCCCCGGGGTCGGTGATCGAGGAGGCCGGGTTGCGCCAGGAGCTTGGGCTGGGGCGAACCCCGATCCGGGAAGCGTTGCAGCGCCTTGCGCACGAGAACCTGGTCAGCTTCATTCCCCACCGAGGGACGTTCGTGTGCGACATCAACCTCACCGACCTTCATCGCCTCACCGAAGTGCGGGTCGAAATGGAGGGCTATGCCGCTCGGCTTGCGGCCGAGCGGGCGGGTGCCAGTGACCGCGCCGCCATGGAGGCCCTGATGGCCGAACTGGAGACGATCGACGAGAGCGACGTGCGCGGCTTGATGCGACTCGACCAGCAGATCCATCGGCAGGTCTATCAGGCAACGCGCAACGCGTTCCTGCAAGCGATGTTGGAGGAGAGTTTCAACCTCAGCCTCCGCATCTGGTTCCTCGGCCTCGACCGCGGCGTCAGATTGAAGGAAGCGGTCGAGGAGCACCGCCAGCTGCTCGACGCCATCGTGTCGCGCGACCCCAAGAAGGCCGAATCCGTGATGCGCCAGCACGTCGCCGGCTTCGAGCACGCCATTCGCAAGGTTCTGTAGGAGGGAAACAGTGAGAGTCTTTTACGCCACCGACCTGCACGGCTCGGAAGTCTGCTGGCGGAAATTCATCAATGCGGCGAAGTTCTACAACGCCGACGTCCTGATCTGCGGCGGGGACATGACTGGTAAGGCGATGATCCCGATCGTCGAGGACGGCGACAGCTATGAGCTCACGCTTGCCGGCGTTTCGCAGCGCGTCAGCCGCGATGCGGTGGCCGAGGTCGAGAGCCAGGTGCAGCGCAAGGGCTATTACCCCGTCCGGATGACCTCGGACCAGGTCGCCGAGTTGGAAAAGGATCCGCAGAAAGTCCAGACACTCTTCACCGAGCAGATGTGCAAGACGGTGGAGCGATGGATGCAGCTCGCCGCTGAGAAGCTCAAAGACAGCAAGGTGCGCGTCTTTGTTGCCCCAGGAAACGATGACGAGATGGAGATCGATGAGGTGATCGCCAACGCGCCGCGCGTCGAGCTGGCCGAAGGCAAGACGATCGACATCGGCGGCTACGAAATGATCTCCTCAGGCTGGGCGAACCCGACCCCATGGCATACGTATCGGGAAGCGCCGGAAGAGGAGCTAACAAGGCGGATGGAGCCGATGCTCCGCGACATCAAGGACATGAGCCGGGCTATCTTCAATTTTCACCCGCCGCCCTACGGCACGTCACTCGACGAGGCGCCCGCCCTGGATGAAAACTTGAAGCCTCTGCACGGTGGCCGGGTACTCCGGCACGTTGGCTCGACCGCGGTGCGCGACGCGATCGACAAATACCAGCCGATGCTCTCGCTGCACGGTCACATCCACGAGGGCAAGGGCATCGCGCGCCTGGGCAAGACGCTCGCCATCAACCCTGGCAGCGCCTACGAAGAAGGGATGCTGCTCGCGTCGATCATCGAGCTCGACCAGAAGAAAGGCATCAAGAACTACCAGCTGGTCAACGGTTAGGAGGTGAAGCGCTAGAGCAAGACAGGTTCGACGGCGCCTCGCCTATCAAATTGCGAAGGAGGAGTAAATGGCGACTACGACGGAAGCGCCTCGGCAAACGCTGTTTTTACGTAATGCCACCGGGCTCGTCAAAGCCTGGTCGACGTTCGACGCCTTCTTATATGCATTCTGGTCGGTCAACCTGGTCACGCTCGGTCTCTACGGTATGTCGTTCGTCTATGCCATTCCGGACGGGCAGCTCCTGGGCGCAGTCCTGCTGACCGGTGTGCTCGTCACCTTCCTCGTCATCACGTATGCGCAGCTGGTCAGCGTGATGCCGCGGGCAGGCGGCGATTATGCCTGGCAGAGCCGCATCCTTGGTGGCGGCATTGGCTTCGTGCTGGCCATCACCGGATGGTGGTTCACGCTCTGGCTCTGGACCCCCATCTACGCCAACATTTTGGTCCTGCAGTTCTTCGCGCCGCTCGCGTATACCCTTGGCTGGACGGGGGTGGCCACGTTCTTCACCAGCCCAACCGGCATCTTCGTCAGCTGCCTGATCGTCCTCGCGTTTGTCAGCGGCGTGATCACCCTGGGCATGGAGGGCTACGCCAAGATCCAGCGGTTCTGCTTCTGGCTGGGGATGGGCGGACTGATCGTCATGGTCGGACTGTTGCTCTTCTCATCCCATCAGGCCTTCGTCGACGCCTTCAACCGTGAGGCTGGCCAACTGTTCGGCGCCTCCGGGAACGCCTACCAGGCCACCCTCGACGTAGCCAAGAAGGGCGGCACCAGCGGCGTAACGTTCGGCACCTTCGGGTTCACGTCAACCCTGCTCCTCCTCCCCTTCCTCGCCTTCTACCTTCTATGGCCGGTGTGGGGAGCCACGCTGTACGGCGAGGTCCGCGGTGCCAAGGAGTACCGCAAGGTCTTCTCTGCCATGTTCTGGGGGCTGTGGGTGACAGTTGCCCTGGTAGCCGTGATTATCCTGCTGATCCTCAAGACGATCGGCTGGGACTTCTATTACGCCTCCAATGCCGCGTACTGGAACTCGGTGGCAGGCGGCGCTGCGCCGCCAGTATCGATTTGGCCCTACCCGGTCATGTTCGCCGGCTGGCTGGTCGGCAATCACCTGTTCCAGGCGCTGCTGATCGCGGTCATGGGGCTGTGGTTCTTCGGCTGGGCGGGAACCCTCTTCCTCTCGTCGACCCGCGTTATCTTCGCGGCCGCCTTCGACCGGGTGCTCCCGGAGTGGGCCGCCAACATTTCGGCCAAGCGGCGCGTCCCCTACGGATCGCTGATCCTGATGATCGTGCCTTCGCTCGTCGTCAGCGCCCTCTTCGCCTACCGGGCGAGCTTCCAGGTCATCTTCCTCGACGCGACGGCCGTGATCGCGGTTACCTTCCTCGGGACGGTCATCGCGGCGGCCATCCTTCCCTGGCGGCGCGCTGACATCTACAAGAACTCGCCCATCGCGCGCTGGCGTGTCGCCGGCATCCCGGTCATCACGGTCACCGGAGTGATCAGCGCGATCTTCCTCGCGTTCATGATCGTGGAGTGGTCCCTCAACACCGTCTACGGCACCGCCTTCACGACCAACGTCTTACCGCTCCAATACTTCGCGGTAACCTACCTCGCCGCCATCGCCATCTACGTGGTCGCTCGAGTGGTGCGCAAGCGGCAGGGTATCGACCTGGCTCGCATCCACCAGGAGATCCCCGTTGAGTAGTCGTTCGACGATCTGACTGGAGCGGCGCGCGCATGACTCAATTACCGAGC
>DATBYU010000005.1:0-14769 GCA_036513555.1 Candidatus Dormiibacterota bacterium
CGATCAGCTGAGCTGGAAAGGCGGGTATTCATCGGTGACCAGGAGAAAGGCGTAGGCGGTGACCCGGTTGCTCCAGCGGATCACACCAACGACGTAGCGAAAGAGGTTCTCCGGATACCGGCCCGTGAAGATGATCGCGAACCACGCGACGATCACCGCAACCACGGCGCCGATTCCGAGGAAGAACAGCACGATGTAATGGGGGATGGCGAGGAACCACTTGACCAGAGGCAGCCAGCGGTTTAACTGTCGAGCATCCGGATAGTCGAGGTTGAGGTGCACGGCCTGATCCTCATCGGTTGACGGGTAGTGATCATCGAGCAGGGCGAGGTAGGCTGTGACGCGGTTCGAGAATCGAAACAGATTGATGTTCCAGTCAAACCACCAGCGCGGATACTTCTGGCGGAAAAGAAGCATCAGGACGATCGGCAAGAAGAGAAGGCCGACGCCGCTCGCCAACGTCGTCGCCGTGTTATGGTCGCCGCCCTGCACGGCGTCTTGCGACAGCAAGCCGAGCAGAATCAGGATCGGGATTGCCGCGAAGATCCGTAACGCCGTCGTCAATCGATCGAGCGGTCGCGTCGGGAAGTCGACATCGAACTGTACCGGATAACTGGTTACCATTAGTTTCCTCCTACGGGATCCGTGAATATCGACCTGAGGCTGATGACTTCGTGACCGCGCAATGCCTCCAGAAATGGCTGAAAGCTGCCGTAGACCACACAGCGCAACGTGGCACCATCGATTTCGACCTCGCTGACGCCCGAAGCACGCTTGACCTGTTGGGCAGGGATCGCGCCCACGAAACTCACCTCAACTTGCTGCACCGGGAGCTCTCGCGTCATGCTCCTCAGGCTAGGGAGCT
Source organism: Candidatus Dormiibacterota bacterium (assembly GCA_036513555.1). Lineage (GTDB taxonomy): Bacteria > Chloroflexota > Dormibacteria > CF-121 > CF-121 > CF-13. Next base: position 866 of record DATBYU010000005.1, read on the forward strand.
GGCGGTGGGTTGAAATCCGTGGAATTACTGATTCAGTGCCGAGTCGTGGTGAGCTGAGCTGTAACTCGGGCCCGTAGTAACGTCCTTGTCAGCATGGCCAGGCCTACCCGCCGGTCAGGCAACCTGCCGGCTGAGGCGACCAGCTTCATCGGTCGCCGCCGCGAGCTTGCCGAGGTTCGAAAGAGGCTCGGTGCGGCTCGCCTGGTCAGCCTGGTCGGGCCGGGAGGCGTTGGCAAGACCCGCCTTGCGATCCGGACTGCGGCGGAACTCGCACGTGGCTTCCGAGACGGTGCGTGGTTAGTCGAGCTGGCCGACGTCCGGGACCCCGCCCTGGTGAGCAATGCCGCGCTGGCCGCGCTCGACCTGCGGGATCAGGCCTTCACCGAGCCACTCGTGCTCCTCCTCTCCTATCTGAAGGACAAGGAACTGTTGCTGCTGGTGGACAACTGTGAGCACCTCCTGGGCTCCACGGCTCAAGTCGTGACCCATGTGATCAGAGATGCCCCTGGCGTACGCGTGCTCGCGACCAGCCGCGAACCGCTGGCGATCGCCGGCGAGCATGTCGTGCCGGTGCCGCCTCTCGAACTCCCCTCGGCTGGTTCGACTGTGTCTCTTGCCCAGCTTGGACAGAACGAGGCCGTCATGCTGTTCACGGAGCGGGCCGCGGCCGCGTCGGGCACGTTCGATTTGTCCGCTGCGAACCAGATCGCTGTTGCAGATCTGTGCCGGCGGCTCGACGGCTTGCCCCTCGCGATCGAGCTCGCGGCGGTGAGAACCCGCGTCCTAACGGTGGAGCAGATCCGCGATCGCTTGAACGACCGCTTCGGTCTCCTCACTGGAGGAGGCCGTGCGGCCCTGCCGCGACATCAGACGCTTCGCACCACATTCGACTGGAGCTACGACCTGCTGGCCGTTGCGGAGCGCACGCTACTGAGGCGGTTATGCGTTTTCGCCGGACGCTTCACTCTGGAAGACGCCGAGGCTGTCTGCACCTCTGACGACGTTCCGATCGCGGATGTACTGGACCTGCTCTCCTCGCTGGTCGACAAGTCACTGGTGATGAAGGAGGATGCGCGGGGCGTCGCGTCCTATCGCCTGCACGAGACGATGCGCGAATATTCCGCGCTCAAGCTCCGCGAGGCGGCCGAGGAAGTCGTCGTCGGAGAGCGGTGCACCGACTACTTCTGGTCCAGGTGCAAGCAGGCCATGCCAGAGGCGCGATACCAGCTTGCGGATTGGCTCGAGTGGATGGACCTGGAGATCGACAACATCCGAGCCGTCCTTCGCCATTGCGTGACTCGTCGGGACGCCCGCCGCGGAATCGACCTCGTCACCTCCGCGGGCTGGTACTGGATCACGCGGGCGACCACGGAAGGCGTGCGCTGGGTGGATGAGCTGCTCGCCTGCGGTCCTGGAAATCCAGAGGGCCAGTTCTGGGCGTACTTCCTCCGTGGATTTCTTGCCGTGCTGAAGGCCGACGCGACAGCGGCCCGGCCGCCGCTCGACCGAGCGGTAGCGGCTGCCAGAGGGCTGGGCCAGCCGACCCTCCTCTCGCAGGCGCTCGCGATGGCGTCGATCGCCGAGAACATGGCCGGTGATTCCGGATCCGCCCAGCGCTTGCTCGATGAAGCCGCGGTTGTGACCACCGGTCTCGATGACTTTCCAGCCAGGATCTCGCTGCTCCAGGCTCGTGCACTCGACGGTATCTTCCGGGGCGATATCGAGACACTCAAAGCAGCCGCCTCAGATGGGGTCCGTCTCAGTCGTGAGTTCGGTGACCTTTACAGCCTTGAAATGATGCTGTTGAACGCAGGCGGCGCGGCGCTGATTACCGGCGATCTCGAGCAGGCAAGGGGCTACCACATGGAAGCGCTGAAGATCGCGGAGCGGATCGACGACCGAGTCGCGCAGTACGTGTTGCTTGATGAGCTGGGCTGCGTGGCAGCCGGGTCCGGCCAGGCACGCCTGGCCGCGCAGCTGCTCGGTGCTGCGGAAATGGTCCGAACGCAGGCCGGGGCTAGCCTCATTCCCATCCTTGCTCCCTTGATTGCGATGGCAGAAGAGTCAGCGACAGCAGCACTTGGCGCATCGAAGTTCCAGGCGGAGATGAATGCTGGCAAACGGCTGAGCCGCGACGAGGCGATCCGGCTGGCGCTTGGGGAGCCAGCTCAGGTTTCGCCTCGTGCCGCTGCGAACGACGACGGTCGCGGACCGCTCGGGAAGCGTGAGGCCGACGTGGCACGACTCGTCGCTCAAGGGCTGAGCAACAAGCAGATCGGAACGAGACTGTTCATTTCAGAGCGCACGGTCGACAGCCACGTACGCAGCATCCTGAACAAGCTCGGCTACAACTCGCGGGCCCAGATCGCCGCCTGGATCGCCTCGTCGAATCAGTAGCCGGCGGCCCGCAGCCGCTAACCCAGGTCGGCCGGAAGCACGGCGGCGCAGAAACCGCTCTGCCCTGTAGCGGTGGGTTTCTGGCTTGTGAGGTCGAGCACAACGCCGCCGGAAAGCAGGTGCGTTTGGTCGATCCAGCAAGCCCAGTCAGTGTTCAGGCCGGAAAGTGGCACCGCGAGCACCGAGGACCCGCGCGAAACCAGGAACTGGCCTGAGGTGGCGTTGAACTCGCAGCACACCGCAACCGTGACCGAGTTCGCCGAAGGACCCACGGCGGCAGCTGCCGACCAGCTCGCCGCCATCGGCGGCAGGTAGCGGTATCCGGTCCAGTCGGCGATCGAATAGCCGCCTGAGTTACCGCCGAACGAGGTGCTGAGGTAGCAGGCCGTTCCGGCCGCCGTCAGCAAGCCCGACGGCCAGCAGCTGTTGAGGCTATCCCAGCTCCCAACGCTCCCGAGCCGGCTCGCGTTCGCGGCGTCAATCACGTAATAGCCGCGCGCCCTGTAGGGATTGAAGCCCACGCCGTCTCCCGACAACGTCGGGCTCTGCGCGACCACCAGTTTGCCGGCGTGCCAGCCCACCGGCCACACGTAGTCGGACGCCGAGCTAAAGATTTCCGTCAGCGGCCCGGTCAGCGGCCCGACCGACAGGTGCACAACCGGCGACCGCGGGGCAAAGTCAACCGTGGAAACCGCGATCCGGGCATCGTCCGGGCTAACGGCGAACACGACACTTGCCGTGCGTCCACCCGGCAGCGAGCGGGCGATCCCCTTGCCGTGCGGACTCAACCAGCGGAGGGTGGAATCGCCGTCCAGGTAGTAGAGGCGCGATCGGCTGGTGGTGACATAGGGAAAGTCGATGGCCTCGGCGCGCGAGACTGCATCCCCAATGACTTTTGTCGTACGGCGCGCGGCATGCGAAGCCGCCGCGATCTTGCCGTCGGTTCCGACCAGGAACACGTCATACTCGCCGGCCGTGAGGCTAACCTGGACTCCGTAAGCAGCTGCCAACGGCGGAAGCTCTTGGACTGGGCTCGCTGATCCCGCCGGCGAGGGCGAGGGCGAATCCAGGCTCGACGAAGACGGTGAAGCGGTTGCCTCGGCGAAGGGCGTCGCGGTAGCCACCGAGCTGGCGTTAGCCTGCGGGCTTCCCGGAGCCCGCCCGCACGAAACCAAGACCAGGGTGACGACCAGAATCACGATCGAGAGGCTTGCGGACCTCCGAGGTAGAGGATGCACTTACTAATTCAACGCCAATCAAGGGAAATCCGTTATGGCCGGCGTTCCAGTGTTTCAGCGGGCTTGACGGAGCTAAACGACCAGCGGAACCAGACGGTCGACTCCATGCCCCAGCCGCGGAGTTCGGTCTTCACGCCATCTGATTCATGTGCACGTCTTCGGCGGTCAGCCATCCACCGATGGAAAGGTGGACTCCGTCCCAGTCGCGCGACAGCTCGGACCAGTCTGGATCCAGGCGCGCCGCGTTTTGTGGTCGATGGGGTGTGGTGGTAAAGATGAACCCGGCCTCTGCCTTTGGATAGAAGCGCGCAAGAGCCGACCACGTGTCGCGTGAATGGATCTCGAGCACGCGTGCGGAATCGGTCACGGTGACCTCCCACGTGTAATACGGTCCAGAAAACTGATCCTCGGGTGTGTGCAGCCAGGGTGAGACCAAAACCGGTACGAATGTGCTCGTCCAGAAGGCCCGTTTCGGTTTGGGTGTCTCGGAGCCGAATGGAGTGAGGTCAACGATCAGCTGATCCTCGACGGGAGGGTCGGGTGAGCGCCCAACCCAGATCTGGTTCTTGCGATCGAGGTCATCCCACCAATGAGCCATCCGGCCTGGAAGCCACTCTGCCAGACGGCCGAGCTGCGGCGCTCTGGATTTCAGTGCTTCGACGGTTGGCTCGTAGTCGCCTCGGTAACGCGTCACGTGGAAATCGAGTTGGGGCAGCAGGCCGCTCAAGTCGTTGTCGGTGAGGTCGGCCACCTGACATTGCGAGATAAGGTCGAGCAGCTGCAATCCCTTCGGTGCGGTCAGGAGGTCGTCCACCCGGCGGTCGGCCATAACAGCAGATTAAGTTGTCTATCCGTTCGAGGAGACGTTGCTTGTCAGCCGTCGACCACGAAGGAGATTGCGTCATCAACCTAGGTCCGCGCGGTTCGAGGCCGGATTTGCCCCTGCGCGCGGCTGACCGATCGCTGCACGGCATCGCGTAACGCCGTCTCGCGCGGATCGTCGAAGAAACGGTATGCGAATTCATCCGATGCGCCGCTGATGGACTAGCGAGATAATCCTCGCATGTCCAATCCCGTATTCGACGCGGTTCGCACCGTCATGGCCGTTCGCGACTATCAGGACAAGCCGGTTCCCGGCGAGGTCGTGGACCGGATCATCGATGCGGCTCGGCTTACCGCCAGCGCAAGCAACCGTCAGCCCTGGCATTTCGTCGTCGTCCGTGAGCAGGCGCACCTGCGGGAGTTAGGCGCGCTAGTGAGGACGGGTCCTTACACGGCGCGGGCGGGACTCGCGGTTGTCGTGGCATACATGAAGGAAAGCCCGATCGCTATTTCGGATGTCAGCCGTGCCATCCAGTCGATGATCTTGACGGCCTGGGCGGATGGGGTCGGCTCCAACTGGACTGGGTTCGGCGGCCTAGAGGGTGTCCGAAAGGCGGTGGGGTTGCCGGATGATTACGAGGTCCTGGCGGTTGTGCCGTTCGGCTATCCTGCGCGGCCCGTCAAGGGAATCAAGAAGCGAAAGCCACGGAGTGAGGTTGCGTCAGCCGAGCGCTTTGGATCGCCGTTCTCCTGAGCTGATCTCGACGCGGCGCTAAGCGAGAGCACCTTAGGGGGCCGGACACAACCATGTCGGTCCAGTGTGAATTGGGCTTGGGGGAGCATTAAGCGAGACCCTCCACAGTGGTCCGCCGTGGGCCGACGGCTATGCCGCCACTTGTGCCGTCAGGCGCGGGGCCCCGCGCCTCAGGAGAGCTGCCTGGTCGCGAGAACTGCGGCCATCCGCCGTTGCATGACATAAGTGGGCGCGCCAACCGCAATATGGAAAGTCGTTCTGCTCGGGATCATCGCCTCCCCGCTGATCGCGTCGGGGGCCGGCATGTCCTTCTTGCCGGATCCATCGAATTCGGCGGCCGCCTACCAGCAGGCGACCCCCTGCACCGCCGCGAGCATCCCCTCGGACAACTGCTATGCCGTGGTGCGGGTCACCGTGGTCAGCGCCTCCGTCCATCACTTTTCCAGGAACAGGCCGGACGAGGAGCACGTCATCGTCCAGGCGCCTAGCGGCCCCAGCGAGATCGTCCTTCCCAGGCAGAGCGACCAGTATCAGGTTCTCCTGGCCGGGGCGACCGGAACGGTCGACGTCTATCGGGGAGTGCCCGTTCTCCTGGCAGTCGGTGGATACCAGTTCGCCACTATCCAGAACCCAGTCGTTCAGACGACACAAACGCGCTGGATCGGATGGATCTTGCTGGGCCTCGGGCTGGTCTTTGGCGGCGCGGTGGTCCTGACGCTCCTCGCTCGGCGGCGTCGAGCGTTGGTGCCGGTGCCATCATGGGAAGCCCTCGGCCAGGCGATTGTCCAGCTACCTCCGGACGCGGATCCGCAGGTCGTCGAGAAGATGAACGATATCCAGCAGCGTCTCGCCACGATGCAGACGCAGCCGCAGCGGGGCCAGATCACCAGGGGGCAAACCATCGGAATCGTCATCGGCTGCGCCGTCGCCGTGTTCGGGGCGCTGCTCCTGCGGGGTCTGCACTAAGCCCAGAGAGAGGTGGTCAGTCAAAGGCTAGATGGCCCGGAGCCGTCCACCTTGAAGTGTTTGCTCGGCCGCGCGAGGAGACGATCCGGATCAAGTCCGTGGTCGAATAGCCGCCTCGATCTCATCCAAATGCTCACCTCGGTGATCGGCGCGCACAGGGTTGAGCGGGCTAGTCTCATCCAGGCCCGCAAGAAGTTCATCCGGCAGCGAGGCCACGAGCTCGTCGGTCTCTTCCGCAATCCTCACCGCCAGCTCGGCCAGAGCGCGTGGCGGAATCGCGTGGATCAGCGGACGCGAGGAGTCGTTGATGCAGTCCGCGTCCCCGGGCTCGGATGCTGTGAACGGCTCGCGGCGCTGGAGCTTGCTAGCGAGGTAGAGCGCGCAGCCGTCCCAGAACGCGATGTGGCCCAGCACTCCGGCCACGCTCCAATACTCGTTGACCATCGCGCCGAGCTGCCGGTCGCTCAAACGCAAAACGAGCGCCCGCATCCGAGCGAGCTCGCGCCCGTTCGCGGCCACGAAGGAGCGATCCACGACACGCAGGCTACACCGCTTACGCGCCTCCGCCGAGGCGATAACCGAGTCAGCCGATCGCTCTCGATGATGTCGCGCTATGACTCGCGACTGGGAAGTGTGTTTGCGGCGGCGCTTGCGCGCGGCAGCCTATGATGGCGTGACCGGTCATCGGTGGAGGGATCCCGTGCGGTTGTTGCCTGCTCCGCCCAGTTCGACCATGTTTACGCCGCGTGTCAGCGTGCCCCAACTCCGCCGCCTGCTGCGGCTGGGCATCCTGCTGCGTTGGGTGTCCATCGGGTTTGCCGGGCTGGCCGGCCTGATCGTGCCTCGCGCGCCGTCGCTGCTCTTTTATTTGATCCTGGCGGCCGTCATTTACAACTCCGGCATCGCCCTAGCGGCCGAGCGGGCGACCGATAAGCAGGCGGGGCGCCTTGCCCTGGTCACGACCATCGTCGACCAGATCTTCAACTTCACCTTTATCGCGATCTACTCCAGTGCCTTGCCCCAGGGCGGCCAGGTCGCCTGCTACTTCTTTGGACTGCTAGAGGCGGTGGCGTACTTCGAAGCGGCGGGGGCGGTGCTCTCGTTTGGGATCTTCGCCGGGCTCTCGCTGGTAGAAACCGCGTACCTCTATACGACCCATGGCTTCATGTCGCCGACAGATGTCATCGGCGTCAACATGATCGTGGCGCTGGCGGCGGGCGCGCTGGTGGCGGTCCACCGGATCCTGCTGACCCCGGCTCAGGCCGCGGAGGTCGACTCCACGCTCCGGCTCTCCAAACGCGAGCGGGAGGTCCTGGCGCTGGTCGCGGAGGGGTACTCCAACCCAATGATTGCCGCCCGTCTGAAACTGAGCGACAACACGGTCAAGGGCTACATGGAGAACCTGCTCACGCGGCTCAACGCCCGCAACCGGGCCGAGGCGGTCGCCGCGGCCTCCCGTCTGAAGCTGATTTAGCCGGATACCCGCCGGTTGGAATCCAATCGCCCCGCCGGTTGGGGGTACTCAAACGGCGCGACCTCGAGCAAGGTGGTCGGGTGCTGGTACAGGCGTCTGCTTCGGTCGACGCGGTCGCGGCGGACCCCGTCCAGATCTTCCGGTCGCTCGACGCGCTCGAGCTGAGCCTGAGGAGGCTGCGGCAGGACCTGGCGCGCGTCGACGGTGACCTGCGCGACATCCGGCAGGTCTTTCAGCGTCTGGCGGAACTCGGGCGCCAGGCAGGGGAGGGGCACCTACCACCAGCGCAACGGCTCAGCCTGCTAACCACCCGCGAGCGGCGGGTGGCCTTGCTCGCCGGTGGAGGTCGGAGCAACCTTGAAATCGCCTCCGAGCTGCGGGTCAGCGTGCATACCGTCCGAAGCCAGATGCGCAGCGTGCTTCGCAAACTGGAGCTCGAATCGCGCTGGCAGCTCACGATGACCGGCCCCTAGATCACCCCGCGGCTGATTTCCCCGGAGCTGGTCCGAAATTCAGCCGCTGGGCGATGGCCGCGGCGGGTTGGCCGCCATAGGCTGGAGCCGCCATGGCGGTCCTCGAAGTCCAGGGCGTCACGCGACGGTTCGGCGAGCGCGCCGCCGTCGCGGACATCACCTTCAACGTTGAGCCCGGTGAAGTCTACGGCTTTTTGGGGCCGAACGGCGCCGGTAAGACCACGACGATCCGTATCATCCTCGGGCTCGTACGGCCGTCATCCGGCCGCGTGCTGGTCAACGGAGCCGATTCGACCAGCCAGCACGTCCTGGCCGCCCGCAGCATGGGCGCGGTCGTCGAAACCCCAGCGTTCTATGGTTACCTGACCGGCCGCGAGACGCTGCGCCAGGCCGCCCGCGTTCGCGGCAACGTCACCGACGACCGGATCGCATTCGTGCTCCGGCTGGTCGGACTGGCGGATCGCGCGGACGGTCCGGTGCGCGCCTATTCCCTCGGCATGCGGCAGCGATTGGCCCTGGCCGTGGCGTTGCTGGCCAGTCCGCGCCTTTTGGTGCTCGACGAACCCACCAACGGCCTCGATCCGGCCGGCATTCACGACATGCGTCAGCTGCTACGCCGGCTCGCCGCCGACGAAGGAGTCGCGATTTTCTTCTCGACGCACCTGTTGAGCGAGGCCGAGGAGCTCTGCAGCCGGGTCGCGGTCGTGCACCAGGGCCGCTTGATGGTCGAAGGGTCACTCGCCGAGCTGACCCAGCGCGACCGGCACGAGCTCGAGCTATCGGTTTCGGATCCTGGACGGGCGGCCGCCGTCCTGGCGCCGCTGGCGAGTGTGCGCGGCGTGGGGGCGCAATCGGCGTGGCTGCGCATCGAGTCTCCCCGCGATCTCTCCCAGGACGTCATCCGCCGCCTGATGGTCGCCGACATCGCCATCAACGAAATCCGGCGGAGGCGGCGACGGCTGGAGGACGTCTTCCTCGAGTTGACCGGCCAGCCCGGGTCGCAAGCCCCGGTTTCCGCTCCGCCGGCCCGATGAGACCGCTGCTTGCCGCCTGGATCAACGAGCTCGAGAAGCTCTGGCGACACCGCCGGCTGCTGATCGGTGCCATCACCGCGATCGTGATGGCGATGGCGGCCCTGTCGGGCCTGAGCCGTCCGGCGGCCGGGAGTTGGGAGGACTCCGAACGTGCCGAGATCGCTCATATGCAGCAGGCGCTAGCGCAAGCGGGATCGCCGCCGGGACCCGCCACCGCTGCGCGGCCTCCAGCGCTCTTCGACCTCAACGCCTCGCTCCAGCAGGGACTGGCGCTCAAGCAATACCGCCTCGAACATCAACTGGCCCCCGTCGATTGGTACCCGATGAGCGCGGCGGCCAAGACGGTGTTCCAGCTCGCCTTTCCCCTCTACCTCATTCTTGCCGGCTGGCTCGCCGCCGAGGCGCTCTCCCAGGAGCGAGCCGAGCGCACCATCACGGGCCTGCTGAGCTTGCCGATCTCGCGAACCGCGATTCTGGTCGCCAAGGCCGCGGCGGTCTTGACGACCACGACGGCGGCCCTCGTGCTCGGCTGGGCCCTGGCCTACATCATCTATGGGACGGCCCACGGCGGTTGGATCACGGTGACGGCCGACGTCGCGGTTCTCAGGGATCCCACGATTGCAGCCGCCCCGTCCAACCTGCTCACGATGCCGGCCTGGACCTACGCGCTGGCGAGCCTGGCGCTTTCGCTGCTCGCGCTTGCGGCCGCCGACGCGCTTGGTCTCCTGGTGTCGACCTTCGCTCGGAGCGCGGGATGGTCCGTTGGAACCTCCGTGGCCGCGCTGCTCCTGCCCCCCGGGGCGCTGGTGGTTCTGACTCTCTGGCTTCAATCACCCGCCTGGACGCAATACCTGATCTTCGCCCACCTGCAGCCCGCCAACCTCCTCCTCGATCAGGCCGCCCCGGGAGTCCCTCACTCGAGCCTCTTCATGACGGTCGCCGTGCTCGCCGCCTGGACGGGGCTGATGTTCAGCGCCTCAGCCGCCGCCTTTCGCTGGAAGGACGAGCTTTCATAGTCCGTCGATGAAACCCGCCAGGAGGAGGTGAGCAACGCCGGCCTACAGGCTGCCAACCACATTCACTTACCAATCGGCGGTTCGTTCGCTTTCTCGCTAACACAAGGAGAATGACATGGTCTCGACCGTCAATCGTCCATCGATCGCCCTGCAAACTGATCGGGCCTGGTGGGTGGCCGCTGCCGCCACCGTCGCCGGTTTCATCGCTCTGGCGCAGGCCCAGATCGGCCCAGGAGTGGCACACGGCCTCAAGTTCACCGTTTACATGCTGGCGACGGGCCAGTGGGGTGCCGACCGTGCATTTGGCTACATCATCGGCGCGCTTCCCTGGTGGGTGGCCAACGCCACGATCGTGCGGAACGTCCTGTGGACCTTCGTCGTCTACATCAGCTGGTGGGGTTGGGAAGGAGCCACGATGGCGTACGCCTTCCTGCTCTCAACGGGAGTCGGCGGGTTCATTCTTGGTGTGCTATCCGGTGCGGTCCTCGGCTAGAATCCGCACGGCACGGCGGCGCGGCTGGTTCCCCTCACAAGAGAGGGGACCAGCGTCCGACGCCAGTTCCATGACTGCCCGGTTTACATTCCGCATCCTGCGTTATCTCGGCATGGTCACGTTGATCAGCCTGGTCGACCCGCGATACGGCATCCCGCTCGCCCTCGGCCTGTCCCTGATCGCCTTCCTCTGGATCGACCGAGAAACCCGTGCCGAGTCGGAGGTGGGCAGCCGATATGCACAGAACCTGCGCCTCCCGGTGTGGGCGGCGGCCCGCGAAGTCTCGGTGGCGCCGCTGGTTCCTCCCTGGGCTAAGTGGTTCCTGCTCTACGAGAGCTGGGGTGTCAAAGGAGAACCGCTCCTGATCTCCGGCCTGTTTCGTCCAGCTCGCTTCGTCCGCACCGAGCGCTCCTACACGCTCATGGATGAAGACCAGGATGCCGGCTGGCGAGACCGGGTGAAGGTGATCGTCTTGATCGGCCTGCTTACCGCGCTGCCCCTTGTCGCGCTGGTCGCGGGATGGGTCTTTGGCGGCTGGCGTGGGACCGCGGATAGTACGGCGGCGTTCTGGACCTGCATCACCGTTTTCAGCGTGGGATTCTGGTCGGTTCTCCTGCTCGACGACCGGGTCATGACGCTGACCAGCCGGCCCTGCCCAGACCCTGATCTCAGCGCGCTCTGCGCACCGGCCGAACTGCGCATCAGTTACCGACCGCAATTGCTCCATCTCTGGATTCGAGGCGGGGCCGTGGAGCGGCCCTGGAAGCAGGTCGCCTACATCGCCGCCAACGACTATGAGAGCCTGCCCGCCGACGAGCGAAGGGCGGTCGTGGCTCACGAAGCGGTCCACCTGCGCCAGCACCACGATCTCTACCTGGGCTCGACGCCGGTCATGTTCGTGGCCGCCGTCTCCGGCCTCGCCGTGCTCGGCCACTGGCTCGGCATCCCCCTGGGCAACATCTTCGGCTGGGCCAACAGCTGGCCACGACCTGTGGCGTCGGTCGCCCTGATCGCCTTCGTCGCGATCTTCGTGGTGGTGATGCCCTACTTGCGCCAGGCCCTGGCCGAGCCGGCCGCGCATCGGGGCGCTGCCCGGGTCGTCGGGCCGGAGCCAGTCCTGCGTCTGCTTGGCACACCGGCATCCGCGCGGCTTTCCTGGATGGGGCTGCTGCCGCTTCCAAACGTGGCCGCCGAACTGGCAGCGCAGGTGCGCAAACACGATGGCTGATCGACGCGGGTTGGCGCTGTGGGCAACCTCGCTCCCTCATCAACTCGCCGCGTTTTCCGCCGTTCACCTCGGCGGTGTCCTGGTGGGAATCACGCTGCTCCCGCTTCGCACCAGGACCGGCGGGACGGGCGCGCCGATCGTCGCCGGTGCGACCGCGACATCGTTGTTCGCCACGAATTCGAAGCTGGTGGCCATCACGTTTCTGGTCAGCCTCTGCACGGGCGGGGTGGCGGCGATCGTCATCGTCGGGGTCAACGGCATCCGCTACGGCCTGGCTTTGGCGGCGGCGACCCCGGCCGTGGCGCCCACCAATTTCGCGGATCGGCTGATGGCGATCACCTTCCCCTGGCTGGAATTCGTCGCGCTGATCGGCATGGCGACCCTGGGCGCGCTGCTTTTCTGGCGTCTCTGGTTCTCGGCGCGACCGATTGGGGCGCGTCTTCTCACCGGCGTGAGCGTCGGCAGCGTGGCCTGTCTCTGGCTCGCGGCCGGTATGGAGGCGAGGGTGCTGGGCACGTGACCACCTACAACCCTCGCGTGTCGCGCGCGCTTATCGCAGCGGCGATCCTAGGGGCCGGGTTGCTGACCGGCAACGGACTCGCGGCCGGTCTGTCGGCCGATCGCCGGGTCGGTCCGGCCGCCGTCTACGTCGCGGGCGTCCTCGCTATGACGGCGAACTTTGGCGTACAGGTCCTGATGGCGGCGCTCATCGTTCGGATCAACCGGCGTTTCCCTTCCTCGCCGATCCGTGGGGCACGCCTGATCGATCTGCTGGTGAAGCTGGCGCTGGCGACCCTGGCCGCTGCCGCGCTGACCCGAGGCATGGCGTGGCTCGGTCTGGGCGAGTTCATCTGGTGGAGCCGGTTTTTTCCGGCGACGACGCTCGCCACCGCGATGATCATCGGCCTCGGCCTCGAGCCAACGGCCCGGCAGGGTTGGCATCGCGTCGTCGTCCCCCTCTTCGGCGTTCAACTGGTCTTAACCGCGGCATTCACCTTGCTCTAGGAGACATACGCATGAAAAACGCAGTGCGAACCGGCGTCATTTTCGGATTAGTGCTGACGGTCTTCAACGGCAGCCTGGAACTGTTGCCCGCGACGCTCGCGAACCTCATTGGCATCCTCAGTGTGGCGGCCTGGATCCTCTGCGTGGGGTTCGCCGGCGCCACAGCACGCCGCCGGTACGCAGAGGCGAGTCCGGCGCTCGCCGCCATGGTCGTGGTCGCGGTGGACAGCCTCCGCAGCACCGTGGTCAAGGTCGCGGTCGGCGCCACCGCGATGGTGCCGGCCACCTCCGGCACGCTCCAGCCGGTTCACCTGACACCGGGAATGATCGTGCTGATCAACCTGGTCATCTTCCTGGTGCTGGCGCCGCTGGCGGCATGGATCGGATCGCTGGGCGCCCGCCTCTCGGGGAGCCTTTTCGGCGGTGACCCACCTCGAGCTCGCGTTCACGCCGGCGGTTGACCTTGCGCGCCTGATCGCCGCCCGAACGCTGGCGCCGCCGACAAGCGGTTTTGAAGTTCGCAGGTCGATCGCCACGCCAGCGTTCGCCACAGTTCGCCGGCAACCGCGATGACGTCGGCCATCACCGCGTTGTACTCGTCAGCCAGATCAGATGCACTCATGTGAGCGGTTCGAAGTCGAGGATCCTGCACCGAAGCCGTGCCCACCGGCTCATCCGGCTGGCGACTCCGCCACGGGCGGCTGAATGGCGAAATCCTGCTCGGCTGTGAGGGTAACGCGTAGCCGGGCGGCGATAGCGACGGTGCCGAGACAGCCGAGACACAGCAGCGCGATCCACACTGCTCCGAGGTGCGCCGCGAGCAGGCCGGTGACAATGGCAGGGCTGACGATCAGTGCAACAGCCTGGCTGAAACCTGAGATCGAATTCGCTCGACCGCGGATCCTGTCATCGGCCAGACTGTTGATCAGCGGGTTCCTCGTAGGAGCCACGATGGTCTCCCCCACGGCGAAAAGGCTGACGAAGGCAAACAAAATTACGATCCG
>DATBYU010000006.1:0-10458 GCA_036513555.1 Candidatus Dormiibacterota bacterium
CCTTAACCTGGCCTCCCTATACTTGGCCGATGGGGGAAGGCACACCTAAGTTCGAGGCGTCTGCGCCTGCCCAGCCAGCCCCAGTGTCACTCTGGGACCACTTGCCGGCCGCTTCACTGCCGACCGTCCACGAGGCGGCTCCCGTGGAGGCCCCGCGGGTCCAGCTGGCCCCGGTCCAATCCCAGCCGCGCTACCTCAACCGTGAGCTTTCCCAGCTCGACTTTGACGAGCGGGTGCTCGCCATGGCGGAGGACGAGTCGCTCCCCCTGCTCGAGCGGGTGCGCTTCCTGGCGATCTTGGGTGAGAACGTCGACCAGTTCTTCCAGGTCCGGGTTGCCGGCTTGAAAGAACAGGTGCACGCTGCCCTGCCCCAGACCTCGCCGGACGGCATGACCACCGGCGAGCAGCTCCGGGCGATTCACCAGCGGGCGGGAGGCCTGCTCCAGCGGAGCACCGATCTGTTCACGCACCAGGTGGCGCCGGCCCTCGAGCAGCAAGGGGTCTCGATCGCCTCCGTCGCCAACCTCGACGAGGCCGATCGCGAGTACCTGGTCGCCGAATTTCGTGCTCGGATTTTCCCGGTGCTCACGCCCCTGGCCGTGGATCCGGCGCATCCTTTCCCCTACATCTCCCACCTCTCGCTCAACCTCGCGGTGATGGTCCGCGACCCGGTCCGCCACCAGATGCGCTTCGCCCGGGTCAAGGTCCCGCCGCTGCTGCCTCGCTTCATCGTCTTGCCGGACGGTAAGCGTTTCATTCCGCTCGAGCAGGTGATCGCGCTCTATGTGAGCGAGCTGTTTCCTGGGATGGAGATCGTCAGCCAGCACCCCTTCCGGGTCACGCGTGATGCAGATCTCGACCTGGTCGACGAGGAAGCGGCAGACCTGCTCGCCGCCATCCAGAACGAGTTACGCCGGCAGCAGCGCAAGGCACAGGTCGTCCGACTCGAAGTCGATGCCGGAATGTCCGACGAAGTGCTCGGCCTGCTCGTCCGCGAGCTCGAGCTCGAACCAACGGACGTCTACCGCGTCGACGGCTTGCTCGACCTGAGCAGCCTCTGGGCCATCTACGCGCTCGACCGTCCGGATCTCAAGGGCGAGCCATGGACTCCAGTCACCCAGCGGCGGTTGCAAGGGGTTGGAGTGGAGCAGGCCGACATCTTCGAGGCCCTCAAGGATGGCGACATCCTCGTCCATCACCCTTATGACTCGTTCACCACCTCGGCGGAAGCCTTTATCGACCAGGCGGCCAAGGACGCCGACGTCCTGGCCATTAAGCAGACGCTTTATCGGACCTCCGGTCCAGTGAGTCCGATCGTCCGTGCGCTGATCCGCGCGGCCGAGAGCGGCAAACAGGTCGTGGCGCTCGTCGAACTGAAGGCTCGCGGTGACGAACAAGCGAACATCGCCTGGGCCCAGGAGCTCGAGCAGGTGGGCGTCCACGTCGTCTATGGCGTCGTCGGGCTCAAGACGCATGCCAAAGTCGCGCTCGTCGTTCGGCGAGAGTCCGACGGCATCCGCCGTTATGTACACGTCGGCACCGGCAACTACAATCCCAAGACCGCGCAGATCTATGAGGACGTCGGCCTGCTGTCGGCGGATCCCGAGCTCGGTGCAGACGTGTCCGAGCTGTTCAACTTCCTGACTGGCTACAGCCGTCAGCGTCGATTCGGCCGGCTGCTGGTGGCCCCCGTGGGCTTGCGCACGAACATCATCCGCATGATCCAGCGGGAGGCAGCCCGGCCGGGCGGTGGCCGCATCATCCTCAAGGTCAACAGCCTCGTCGACCCCGAAATCGTCGAGGCGCTCTACGCGGCATCCCAGGCAGGCACCGAGATCGACCTGATCGTGCGCGGTCTCTGTACCCTGCGCCCCGGCGTGCCCGGCCTTTCCGACCGAATCCGCGTCCGCTCGCTGGTCGGTCGCTTCCTCGAGCATTCCCGGATCTTTCGATTCGGTCCGGACGGCGACGCGGCCGAGTATTACCTCGGCTCGTCAGACCTGATGCCGCGAAACCTCGATCGCCGCGTCGAGGCGATGGTTCCCGTGCTGGATCCCGCCTTGCAGGATCGGCTCGCGCAGATCCTCGACGTCGAGCTCGAGGACGATGTGCTCGCCTGGGGATTGCAGCCGAACGGGTCCTGGTCGAAGGTCCCGACCATCAAAGGCGTCAACGCGCAGCAGGCCTTCGAGCAGCTGGCCGCTGCCCGCGCGGCGGCGACCAACGGATCCGCGCCGGATGCTTGAGCGCGAGATCAAGCTCGCGGTCACGCCCAGTTTCCATCTGCCGAATCTCGAAGACGTAGCGGCCGCGGTCGAGACGTCGCCCGTGGATGAGCGCCGCCTCGAGACGGTCTACTACGACACGCCAGACTTGCGACTGGCGCGCTGGGGCTGCAATCTACGGTTGCGCCAGGGTGAGGGCTGGACGCTCAAACTCCCGAGCACGACCGAAGGTCGCACGCTCAATCGGCGGGAGCTCGAGTTCCCAGGCGATGGGAACCGGCCACCCGAGGCGGCGGTCGCGCTCATGATCGCCTACGTGCGGCGTTCCACGCTCGTGCCCGTCGCCAGCCTTTCCACCGTACGCCGGCGGGTCCAACTCAAAAACAGCGACGGTGTGGTGTTGGCCGAGGTCGTGGATGATGACGTCTCCGTCATCCAGGGACTTCGCATCCAGAACCGCTTCCGCGAGGTCGAGGTCGAGCTGCGCGATCCTTCGGCGGACCGTCTGCTGGACCCGATCCTCGCCCGCCTGCGTCACGCCGGGGCCTCCGACGAAGACCAGGCGTCCAAGCTGGTGCGCGCGCTCGGGCCGCGTGCAACAGCAGCACCCGAGGTCGACCCGATCC
The DNA here is from genome assembly GCA_036513555.1 of Candidatus Dormiibacterota bacterium. Lineage (GTDB taxonomy): Bacteria > Chloroflexota > Dormibacteria > CF-121 > CF-121 > CF-13. Next base: position 2,852 of record DATBYU010000006.1, read on the forward strand.
TGCTGGCGCCGACTGCCCGGGCCGGCGACCTGGTGCGCCACGTGATCGCAGTGTCGGTCGCCAGCCTGCTGCGCCACGACCCCGGCGTGCGGCTGGGCGACGACCCGGAGGATGTTCATCGGGCGAGGGTCGCGACCCGCCGGCTGCGCTCGCAATTGCGGACGTTTCGCGCGCTGCTCGACCCTGCGTGGGCCAACGCGCTGCGCGCCGACCTGCGCTGGCTCGGCGCCGGCCTGGGAAGCGTTCGCGATAAGCAAGTGATGAGCCAGCGTTTGCGGGCCCGGACGACGGCGCTGAGTGCGGATGACGCCCCGACCGTTGCCGAGCTCGCCGATGAATTGCAGGCGGAGAGTGAGGAGGCCCGAGCCCGGTTGGTGCTGGATATGCGCACGGACCGTTACATCGACCTGATCGAGCGGCTGGTCGAGGCCTCTCGCGCGCCGGCCCTCACCGCGCGAGCCGACCAGCCCGCGGCGACCGCCATGCCGGCGCTGGCTCGACGAGATTGGAAACGGTTGCGCAAGGGCGTGCGGGGCCTGCCCGAGTCCGCCCCCGACGCCGACCTTCATCGCATCCGCATCCTTGCAAAGCGCGCTCGCTATGCCGCCGAGGCAGCCGCGCCGATCGCCGGGAAGAGCGTGCCGCTTTTCTCCGAGGCCGCCGCCGCACTTCAGGATGTTCTCGGTGATCATCAGGACAGCGCGACGGCCCAACGCTGGTTGCGAGGGGCCGGAAGCGGACCACGGGCCTTCGTTTCGGGTGAATTGTGCGCGCTCGAACGTGAGGCGGCCGCCCACGCCCGGGCCGAATGGGCTAAAGTCTGGAAAAAACTTGACCGCAAGCGGCTCAGAAGGTGGATGATATGAGCCGAGCCGCCTCGACCCAGCCATCGTCACAGCAACTAATACCGCAAGGGGTGTCCATGGCAGCAAAGATCTTGAGCGTCGATGAGGCCAAGCTGGTCAGGGCCGCGGGGGGCGTCGTCCGCCGGAATGGGTCGCGCGGGGCGATGCGCCTCGCCGTCGTCCACCGCCCCGGCTACGATGACTGGTCTTTCCCTAAAGGAAAGGTGGATCGCGGCGAGACCCTCGAGGAAACCGCGCTGCGCGAGGTGGAGGAGGAGACGGGTCTTCGCTGCAAGCTCGTGTCCCCGCTCGGCTGCACCGCCTACGCCGACCACAAGGGTCGTGACAAGGTCGCTTGCTACTGGCTGATGGACGTCGTCAGCGGCCGATTCCGCGCGGGTAGTGAGATCGATGAGGTTCGCTGGGTGACGATCGATGAAGCCCTCGACCTGCTCAGCTATCGACGGGATCGTGCCCTGTTGCGGGCGCTCGACCTCGAAGCCACCGGATAGCGCGGCTTCGTTCCAGGCCGTCGTTACCTGATGGCAATCTACGTTGTTCGCCACGCGAAGGCGGGCGATCGTGCCGAATGGGAGGGCGATGATCGGCTCAGGCCGCTGACGAAGTCAGGCCACCGGCAGGCCGAGGAGCTGGCTGCCTGGCTCAAGAAGGAACCGATCGATGCCATCCTCTCGAGCCCCTTCGTGCGGTGCCTCCAGACTCTCGAGCCGCTGGCTGAACAGCGCAAACTTCCGATCGAGCCACGGAAGGACCTGGAAGAAGGATCCGGAGGCGAGAGCATCCTGCGCCTCGCGGAGGAATTCAAGGGACGCAATGTGGTGCTCTGCACGCATGGCGACCTGGTCGACGAGCTGCTGGAATACCTGATCGCCCAGGGACTCGTCCCCAGGGCCCGCGCCCAACTCGAAAAGGGATCAACCTGGATCCTCGACGAAAAGAACGGTCGCATCACCGGCGCGACCTATCAGCCGGCGCCTTAAGAGGGCCGCTTAGCCGAAGCGGCCGCTGACGTAGTCGCGCGTACGGGAGTCGGCGGCGTCCTCGAAGATCTTGGTGGTCGGTGCGAACTCGACGAGCTCGCCACTGCGATCGAACGGCTCGATCAGCATGAAGGCCGTGAAATCCGCCAGCCTCTTGGCCTGCTGCATGTTGTGGGTGACAATCACGACGGTGTAGCGACCCGCCAGGTCGCGAATCAACTCCTCCACTCGCAGCGTCGAGATAGGATCGAGCGCCGAGCAGGGCTCATCCATCAGGATCACTTCGGGTTTGACGGCGATGCAGCGGGCGATGCACAGCCGCTGCTGCTGGCCACCCGACATCGAGGTCGCCGAGTGGTGAAGCCGGTCGGCCACATCCTCCCAGAGTCCGGCAATCCGCAGGCTATCCTCTACCGCCTCCTGGATCGCGGCCTTACTCCAGCCCATCAACCGCGGGCCGTAGGCGACATTGTCGTAGATCGACATCGGGAAGGGGTTCGCCCGCTGGAAGACCATGCCGACGCGGCGCCGCAGCGCCTGAAGGTTGCCCCCCGTCGTGATCTCCTCGTGGTCCAGCCGGATCGATCCTTTGACCCTGGCTCCCGGCGTCAAGTCGTACATGCGGTTGAAGGTGTGCAGCAGCGTGCTCTTGCCACAACCGGAGGGTCCGATCAGCGCCGTGATCTTGTGCTCCGCGATTGACATGGTCACATCATTGAGCGCGCGGAAGCGGCCGTAATAGAACGACACGTTCGACGCGCGAAGCTTCACGCGGTGCCCGTTGAGCGCCGCGTGGCTGGACTCGAGATTCCGGGTACGCGTCGCCGAAGCCGATGGCTGCGCCAACCGACACCTTCCTTACCCATCCACGCTACGGTCCGCGGGTTAACGGCAGGTTATGCGCGGGTTAAGCCCACGGAACCCCAGCCATGCCCGAACCTTAACGCGCCGCATTCCTGCTCTTTACGTTCGCGGTCTAGATTGCGAGTCAAGCGCTTTCATATGGTTTCCCTTTCCGGGCCGCTCCCAGGCTCTCCCCCTACGGAGCGGCTTTTCGTTTGCCGGCGGCCGCCGGTAGCATCTGCTAAATTCGGCCACGGATGGCGGGAAGCTGGCGACGGCGTGTCAACGACTGGCGCGACCACCGCGGCATGAACGGCGCGCCCGATCCGCCGCCGGACCCCGCCGATCATGACGACGAGTCCAGTCAGATCCTCGAACAGCTCGCCGAAGGAATCGTGCTGGTCGATCCCGACCAAAACGTTCGATGGCTCAACCCGGCGGCCCGCCAGATGGTCGCCGCGATCGAGCAACCGGTCGGACGCCGGCTGGTGGAGGTGATCCGCGACCACCGTCTGGATGCCCTCGCCGAACGGGCGCGCGACTCCCAGGCGGACCAGTCCCTTGAAATCGCGTTGCCGGTATCGGGACGTACGCTGCATGTCCAGGCGATTCCACTACCGGGGGGGCGCGTCGCGCTGCTGATGCAGGACGTGAGTCGCCTTCGCTACCTGGAGACCGTGCGCCAACAATTCGTCGCCAACCTTTCTCACGAGATCCGCACCCCGCTGGCGGGTCTGGATCTCGCCGCCCAAACACTCTCCGGCCAGTTGCCCGCCGAGGGCGATACCCGCCTCTTCATCGACCGCATCATCCAGGAATCGCAGCGGCTGCAGGCGATCCTACTGAACCTCACGCAGCTTGCGGCGCTGGACGCCGAAGGCATCGAGGTGGAGCGCGCGCCGTTCAACGCTTCCACGCTGGTCGCCGAGCTGGTCGACCGTTACCAGCCGCGTGCAGCGTCGGCAGGTCTTGCCCTTCGGGCCAGCCCTCGTGAGGCCGACATCGAGGTCCTGGGTGACCGCGGCAAGACCGATCAGGCCCTGCAGAACATCGTCGACAACGCGCTCAAGTTCACGACGATCGGTGAGGTGGTCGTCAGCGTGACCTCGGGTGATGCCCTGGTCGAGATCGCCGTCGCCGATACGGGGCCGGGCATCCCGCCGCGAGACCTACCCCGGATCTTCGAGCGCTTCTACAAGGTGGACCGTGCCCGCGGCGGCCAGCCCGGCAGCGGCCTGGGGCTGTCGATTGCCCGTCACCTGGTGGAGCTGCAGGGGGGCACCATTACGGCCGAGAGCACCCCCGGCGCCGGTACCCTCGTTCGAGTGCGGCTTCCGCGCGCGCCGTTAACCTCCCGTTAACCTGGCGCGCCCCGGGCGATTACGGCCGGTGGATAGGATCAGAGCGGATCCAATCGGCACTAATTTTCTCGCGCATTCGGAAGGAGGAAACATCGCCAGCATGAAACGCGTTCTCGTCGCCCTCTCGATGGGCGCTTCGGTACTGCTTGCCGCCTGCGGCGGCAGCTCAGTCTCCACGAACCCGTCGACCGGTGCCCCAGTCACCAGCGCGCCCGTCCCGCCGCCCGCGGCATTGCAGGGCACCGGCGCGACTTTCCCCGCCCCGTTCTACGACGCCGCCCGCTTCGCCTACAACCAGAAATACAGCCAGGTCACCGTGAACTACAACCCGCTCGGCTCAGGCGCCGGGATCTCCGCACTGACGAAGAAGGTCGTCGACTTCGGCGCGAGCGACGTGCCCATGAACGCCACCGAGCTCACGGCCGCGGGCGGCGCCGACGCTATCGTGCAGATCGCGTCGACCCTGGGTACTGTGTCCCTGGCCTACAACCTGTCCGGTGTGTCGAACGGCCAGCTCAAGCTGACGCCCAAGACGATCGCCGGCATCTTCCTCGGGACCATCAAGAACTGGAACGATCCGGCGCTCGCCGCCGACAACAGCGGCGTGAGCCTGCCCAACCAGGCGATCACGGCCGTCCATCGCTCGGATGGCAGTGGGACGACCTACATCTTCACCGACTACATGTCGACCGTCAGCGCCGACTGGAAGAGCAAAATCGGCAAAGGCAAGTCGGTCTCCTGGACGCCCGGCCAGCCTGGTGCCAAGGGCAATGAGGCCGTTGCCACCACGGTCAAGCAGACGCCCGGCGCGATCGGCTACGTCGAGGTCGCCTATGTCCTCCAGACCAACATGACGCAGGCGTCGCTGCAGAACCATGACGGCAAGTTCGTGATCCCCAGCCCCGAGGGTGCGACAGCGGCAGCCAGCCAGTACCTGGCGATCAACCCGAGCCAGTTTTCGATCGTGGACGCCCCTGGCCCGACAAGCGCCCCGATCAGCGGCTACAGTTGGCTGATGCTCTACAAGGATCAGAGCGACAAAACCAAGGGGACCGCGCTCGTCGATTACCTCGACTGGCTGGTCACCGACGGCCAGCAGTACGCTGTCAACGTCCATTACGCGAAGCTGCCGGCCAACATCGTGAAGGACGACATCATTTCGCTGAAGACCGTCACCTCGGGAGGCAGCACCCTCCTCAACGTGCCCGCCCCGTCCTAACGTCGCAATGAGCCGCGGAACTGCCGAGCGGGTGGTTCCGACGCCGCTGGTGGCCGCCAGCCGCCAGCGGCGGTTCGTATCCGGCGACCGCGTCTTCCGGGTGATCGCATACGGCGCAGCGGGCCTGATCATGCTGATCGCGGCCATCTTCATCATCGCGCTGGTCGTTCCCGCGCTCCCCGCGATCACGAAATTCGGCCTCGGGTTCTTCACCAGCCGCACCTGGGATCCGGTCAGAAACCAGTTCGGGGCGCTGGCCCCGGTCTACGGCACGGTGGTGACGTCGGCGATCGCCCTGGTGATCGCCTTTCCTATCGGACTGGGCGCGGCCCTGTTTCTCGCCGAAGATGCTCGTCTCCAGCTCCTGCGCGGCCCGCTCTCATTTCTCATCGAGCTGCTGGCCGGCATCCCGAGCGTGGTCATCGGACTCTGGGCTTTCTTCACGCTGGTTCCGTTGATGCGTGACAAGGTCGATCCCTTCCTGAGCCACATCCTGGGCTTCCTTCCGCTGTTTCGGGGAACGGCGAGCGGCTACGGCTTCCTTACGGCCGGCCTGGTGCTGGGCATCATGGTGCTGCCGATCATGATCGCGCTCTCGCGCGACGTCATCCGGGCCGTCCCTCGCGAGCTGCGGGAGGCGAGCCTGGCGCTCGGCGCGACCAACGCCGAGACCACCTGGTCGGTCATCCTGCCGTACGCCCGGGTGGGGATCACCGGCGCCATCCTGCTGTCCCTGGGTCGCGCGCTCGGTGAGACGATCGCGGTCACCATGGTGATCGGCAACACGATGCAGATCAGTACGTCGCTGTTCGCCACGGGATACACGCTGCCGAGCGTGATCGCCAATGAATTCACCGAGGCGAACGGCAACCTGTACCTCGGTTCGCTCTTCTATCTCGGCGTCGTCCTGGTGCTCATCACGATTGTCGTCAACGTCCTGGCGCGACTGTTGATCTGGCGGTTTTCGGGATCGGCGAGGGCCGCGGTATGAGCCTGCCGATGGTCCGCGTCCTCGTCGATCGGCTGGTCGCGGCGCTCGTCGTGCTCTGCGTGATGGTAGCGGCCATCCCGGTGCTCGTCCTGTTCCTCTACGTCATCATCAAGGGCCTGCCCGGCATCCTGACCCCGGGTTTCTTCACCCAATCACCCCACCCGCAGGGCGTGCCGGGCGGCGGCGTGCTCAACGCCATCATCGGAACCCTCGAGATCGTCGGCCTCGGCTCCCTTCTGGCGGTACCTGTCGGTGCCCTGATTGGCATCTTTCTCTCCGAGTACGGACGCAACCAGCTCGGCGACACGGTTCGGTTCATCAGCGACGTCCTGACGGGCCTGCCCTCGATCGCCTTCGGCATCTTCGGGTACACCGTGGTGGTGCTCACCACGCACCATTTCTCGGCGCTCGCGGCCTCGATCGCGCTGGCGGTGCTGATGCTGCCGGTGATCCTTCGAGCCACGGAGACGGCGCTCCTGCTCGTTCCCAATGCGCTGCGTGAGGCTGGGTTAGCCCTGGGTGCGCCTCGCTGGCGGGTGACGCTCGAGATCGTCGTGCCGGCCGCGCTCGGGGGCATCGTCACGGGCGCGCTGCTGGCGATGGCTCGCGCCGCCGGAGAGACGGCGCCGCTCCTCTTCACCACCCTCGGCAATGACATCGTGCAGACGAATCCGCTGCAGTCGATGGGCGCACTGGCGCTCACGGTCTTTCACAATGCCCTGGTTCCCTACCCCAACCTGCAGGACCAGGCCTGGGGGGCGGCGCTGCTGCTCGTGATCCTGGTCGCAGCGACCAACATCCTGGCCCGCGTGTACGTCCGGCGGATCCAGCGCTAGTGGCGGTCAGTGGGAGAATGATGGCTTGGAAAACGATGCAGACTGAGGTTGCACCACGGTCGGTGCCCGACCCCCACATCGAGATCAAGCTCGACGCCCGCAAGGTCAACTTCTTCTACGGCGACTTCCAGGCGCTGCACGAGGCCTCTCTGTCCGTCCAGGCGCGCAAGATCACCGCCCTGATCGGCCCTTCCGGCTGTGGCAAGACAACCTTCCTGCGCGTCTTCAACCGGATGTATGACCTGGTCCCCGGCACCCGCGCCACCGGTGAGGTGCTGATCGACGGCCACAATGTGCTGTCGCCGGATACCGACGTCATCAACCTGCGTCGCCAGGTGGGCATGCTCTTCCAGCGGGCAAACCCCTTTCCGAAATCGATTTTCGACAACGTTGCCTACGGTCCCCACATGCTCGGTTGGTCGAAACAGCGGATCAACGAGGTGGTGGAAGAGAGCCTCAAGGACACCGGGCTGTGGAACGAGGTGAAAGACCGGTTGCGACGCTCCGCCCT
>DATBYU010000007.1:0-9717 GCA_036513555.1 Candidatus Dormiibacterota bacterium
CACGGTGCCGAACTGCAGCCGGCGGGCGGCATTCATCGCCCGACCGATGTCCCGCGTCCAGACGGAGGCAGCCAGTCCGTAAGGGACGTCGTTCGCCCAGGCAATCGCCTCGTTGTCGTCTTTGAAACGCTGCACGGTGACCACTGGACCGAACACTTCTTTCTGCACGATCTCCGAGTCCTGCTTGACGTCGCTCACCAGGCTCGGCTGGTAGAAGTAGCCACGGCCGGGGATCGGCGCCCCGCCGACCAGGACTTTGGCCCCGTGTTCGCGAGCTCGGTCGACGAAGCCCTCGACGCGCTCGAGTTGCTCCTTGGCGACCATCGGCCCCATCTCGATGCCTTCTTCGAGTGGGTTGCCAACCTTGACCGCCTGCACGCTCTTGGTCAGGGAAGACAGTAAGTTGTCGTAGATCTTCGGTCCAGCGATGACGCGGGTGGCCGCCGTACAGTCCTGACCGGAGTTGAAGAAACCGGCGATCTTTACCCAGGTGTTGACCGCCTCCAGGTCGGCGTCATCGAAGACGACGACCGGCGCTTTTCCGCCGAGCTCGAGGTGCACGCGCTTCAGGGTCTGCGAGGCCGCTTTCGCCACTTCTTTGCCGGTTGCGACATCGCCGGTCAGCGACACCATGTTGACGCCGGGATGGCGGACGATGCCCGCTCCAACCGGCTCGCCGTCACCGGTGATGACGTTGAAGACGCCGGGTGGAAAGATATCCGCTGTCAGCTCGGCCATCCGCAAGGCGGTCAGTGGCGTCCACTCAGACGGCTTGAGGATCACGCAGTTGCCGGCGGCCAGGGCGGGGGCGACCTTCCAGATCGCCATCATCAGCGGGTAGTTCCAGGGGGCGATGGAGCCAACCACGCCGATCGGCTCCCGCCGGATCATGCTGGTGTAGCCGCGCATGTACTCGCCGGCGGCCTTCCCCTCGAGTAGTCGCGCCGCGCCGGCGAAAAAGCGGAGATTGTCGACACAGGGGGGCAGCTCATCCGAAAGGAACAATGCCCGTGGCTTGCCCACGTTCGCCGACTCGATGTTCGCCATCTCCTCGGCGTCCGCCAGGATCGCGTCGGCCAGCTTGAGCAGCATCTCGCTGCGCTCCTTGGGGACGGTCTCGAACCAGTCCACATAGGCTTTGCGAGCGGCCGCCACGGCGCGGTCGACGTCCTCCTGGGTGCCTTTCGGTACCTCGGCGATGACCTCGCCGGTTGCCGGGTTGATGACCTGCTGCGACTCATTGCCGGAACCATCAACCCATTCGCCGCCGATGAACATCTGACGGCGCTTTAGTGCCGTTGTTGCCATGACGCTCTCAACCTCCTCTCGCACCACCGCCTGTTGACGAAAGCTTCCGACTCAGCTGACCCGCTCCGCATCCGCCGCCGGCACATTGGAAAAGGCATCCGGCTCCGCTTCCATCCGCGCCATCCGATAGAAGGGTGAATGCCGGCGAGCCACTGAATAGATCAGCGCGACGACAGCGGCGATCATGACCAACAGTGGGACGGCTACCACGAATTTGCCGTTCGTGGCGTTGACCTCGAATTTATCGGTCGCTGTCCACTGGCTGTAGACGAGGTAGATGCCCAGTCCGAAGAGGGCAATCGCCGACAGGGCTGGCACGATGCCGGCAAAGATCAAGCCTTTAACGCTGTGCCGCAGGGCGCGACGGTAGTAGAGGACACATGCGACGGCAGCAAGTCCGTAGTAAACGGCGACCAGCAGTCCTAGCCCGGTCACGCCGGCCGCGACGATTGCGTTGAGGGCGCCGATGGCGGGCGAAAGGAGCGCAACCACGGCCGCAATGGTCGCCAGAATAAGCGTGCCCACGGCCGGCGTTTGCCACTTCGGATGAACCCGCGCCCAGATCCCGCCCAGCACGCCGTCGCGGCCCATCGAGAAGGCCGTCCGCGCGCTCGGCAGCAAGGTGGTCTGCACGGTGGCCACCGTCGAGGAAAGGAAGGCAAGGATCGCGAGCGATGCCCATGGATCGCCGACGAGCTTCTTGGCAAAGGCGCTAAGTGTGGTGGCGCTGTTCGCCTGGATCTCTTGGGGGGTCAGCACCATCTGCACCGAGATGGCGGCCACGAGGAAGATGAAGAGCAGGGCGATCATCCCGAGCATGCCGGCACGCCCGGGGTTCTCACGGCTGTTGGTCGTCTCCTCGTTGATATTGGCGGCGGTGTCCCAGCCCCAGTAGAAGAAAACCGAGATCACGACACCGGCGGCCAGCGCGCCGACTGAACCGAAGGTGCGCGGGTCGAGCCAACTCAGGGAAAAGGTGGAGCCGCCGCCATGGAAGAAGCCGAGGATGGCGAAGCCGAGGACGATGAAGTACTCGAGCCCGAGCAGGACGTACTGGAATCTAGCAGCGACGCGGATGCCAACCATCACCATGTACGTCACGAAGGCCAACCAGAGCACGCCGATGACCACCGCGGCCCCCTGGCTCGCCACGGAAGTGGTGTCGAGGTTGAGCGGCCCGATACCCGTCAGGTTGAAGGCATTGAATAACTGCAACGTCGCCTGCCCTGCTTGAGGTGCCGCGAAGGAAAGGAAGATGAGGCTTGCCGCGATCTGCACAAAGCCACTAAAAAACCCGAGCTTCGGATTCACGAATTTGCCCACCCAGCTGTAGGAGGCGCCGCAGTTGGGATCGACGCGGTTTAAGTAGTAGTAAGCAATCGCCACGCCCATGACCGGCAGGAACCCGACCCAGATGGCCGCCGGGGCCGCCAGGGCGACAGCGAGCGCCAGCGCACCGATAGCGGTGGCGACGCTGTAAGCGGGTGCCGTGCTGGAAACGGCGATGACCACCGTGTCAAGCAGCTTGAGCGCTCCGCGTTTGAGTTCTGGAGTTTCCGCTCGAACCGGTGGTCGTTCGATCGTTGGTGTCCGGCTAGACATGCTTGCCCTCTCCTTAATCGATGATTTCACGCCGCGAACGGCGCCCGTACGTCTCCCGGCCTCGCGGCGAACCAAGCATGGCGGCTCGCGTGGGCGTCGTCAAGAGCCATCGGTCGAGTGCTTAAATGCGGTGATGGCTGATTGGCCCGGGCCGCAGTCGCGCGAACTCCAGGCTGATCGAGACCGCTACGTGCCTCGCGGGATGGCCTCCACCATGCCGGTCTTCGCCGCGGCGGCCAGCGGCGCCGGACTCACCGACGTCGACGGAAAGCGCTACATCGACTTTGCCACCGGCATCAGCGTGATGAACGTCGGGCACGGCCACCCCCGCGTGCTGGCCGCCATCCGCGAGCAGGCCGACCGTCTGGTCCACTCGGGCGCGCCGGTGATGATGCCGGAGGTGTACGTGCGCCTCGCCCGCCGGCTTTGCGAGATCACGCCCGGTGCTTTTCCTAAGAAAGCGCTAATGCTGAACAGCGGAGCGGAAGCGGTCGAGAACGCCATCAAGGTCGTGCGCCAGGCGACCGGTCGCCCGGCGGTGATCAGCTTCCACAACGCCTTTCACGGCCGCACCCTGATGTCGATGACGCTCACCGGAAAGGTGGCGCCGTACAAGCAGAATTTCGGTCCGTACGCCCCGGAGGTCTACCAGGTGCCATACCCCTACGAGTACCGGCGTCCGGCCGGTATGACGGCTGAGAGTCTCGGCGGCGCCTGCGTCGAGGCTGTCCGCCAGCTCTTCAAGACGACGGTGAGCGCCGACCGGGTCGCGGGCATCCTGGTCGAGCCGGTGCAGGGTGAGGGTGGTTTCGTGGTGCCCCCGCCGGACTTCCTGCCCAGCCTGCGAAGGCTATGCACGGAGTACCAGATCCCGCTCATCGCCGACGAGGTTCAGACCGGGTTTGGCCGGACGGGAACGATGTTTGCGATGGAACATTCCGGTGTCGAGCCCGATGTCATCGTCCTCGCCAAGTCAATGGGCGGCGGGCTGCCGCTTGGCGCCGTCGTTGGGCGGAGTGAGCTGATGGATGCCACCAACCCTGGTGGGCTGGGCGGAACGTTTGGCGGCAATCCGGTTGCCTGCGCCGCTGCCCTGGCCGTCATCGCGGTCCTCCTCGAGGAGAAGCTTCCCGAGCGTGGCAAGCGGCTCGGCGATCGGGCACTGGCACGGATGCGAACGTGGCAGGATCGTCACCCGCAGGTGGGGGACGTCCGGGGGCTGGGCGCCATGGTCGCCATGGAGCTGGTCACCGATCGTGCGACCCGCGAACCCGCCGGTGCGATGACCAACGACATCTTGCGCTACTGCCACGCGCACGGTCTCGCCATCCTCAAGGCCGGCCTTTACGACAATGTCATCCGCTTGTTGTTTGCCCTGGTGATCAGCGAGCAAGAACTGGATCGCGGTCTCGACATCCTCGAAGAGGCACTCGTTTCGGTCAACGCCTAACCCGTAACCTCGCGCCAAACGTCGCGTTGACCTGCTGAGCGCGCTCGATCAATTCAAGAGGGTGTGAGGGATAGATGAAACGACCTGCGCTTTCGATCGCGCTTGCTCTTGGCGCCACCCTGGTGATGACCGTCACCGCGGCCGCCAGCAGCATCTATACCGACTCGATCCACGGCACGGAGCTGCCGAATGCGACACCAACCGAGGGACAGTTCGTCGGCGAGGCGACCGGTGGTCTCGCCGGCGCTTGGTATATCGACGTCACGCACCAGGTGCTGCCGAATAACACGAGCGCGGCTGCGATCACCGGCGGACGCTTCCGCCTCAATACGGTCGTCAATTACGTGCCGGAGGAGATCCTCGGTTCATTTACGCCTTGGCATGGTTACGTGAAGCAAATCGATGGGTTCGGCGGATGCACGAACCAGCACTACCAGGTCCACGGCGAGTTGCGGGACGTGGGCGTGGACTGGGGTACCGGCTCGGGAACGTTCGATGCGAAGCTGACCCACTATCGGGTAAACATCTGGTGGGTTGGCTGCGTCGTCTATAGCGCGTCTGTAAGCGGAACGGTCTCGCTCAACTTCTAAATCATCCGGCATCATACGGGCGGCGGTTTGACAACCGCCGCCTGTACACTCCAAGCCTCATGGCCAGTGCGCGAACGAGCACGGTGATTCGGCCGGTTGAGCCGGCGAAGCTGGTGCCATGGCTCGGGCTGGTCAATCAGTTCCGCTACTGGCAGGACGATATTGGAGAACTGCGCTTCGACGATAGCTTGCGGCCTTCGGATGAACCGTTGTTGCGACTGGGCGCTTGGACCCTGGATGGAGGCCTGGCCGGGGTGGCCGAGGCCACACTCAGTGAGGACGGCTCCCGATATGAGGATCGATCCGCGGGACTGGTGGGCGTTGCGCCCGCATATCGGCGGCAGGGCCTGGGCACCCGCCTCGCCGAGGAGGTCGAGCGTTTCGCCGTGTCGAACGGCGTGAAATGGGTGGAGGCTGAGGTACGAGAGAGCAACCTCCCGGTCTCCCTGCCGTTCGTCCGGCAGCGCGGCTACGTCGAGCTCGAACGATACCGGACCTCGGTCCAGACGCCAGCGACGGTTGACTTGGGTGGGCTAATGGCGTTGAGGAGCCGGCTCGAAGGCGAGGGGATTGAAATCGTGGCCTTTCCTGCCATCGACTCGCCGCCCGCGCGCGATGAGCTCTATCGACTGACAATGCAAATCTGGCGCGACATGCCGCGCGAGCCACACGTCGACTGGCATGACCCATCGCCGGAGACATTCAGCCGCGGCATCTTCGAGCGGCCCTCGGTGCTGCTGGAGGGGTTCTTCGTCGCTCGGGACGGTGAGCGGGTCGTGGGACTGTCATATCTCGCGCGGCGTCCGGATGGGGATGCCGAAGTGGGCGACACCGGCGTCCTGCGCGACTACCGAAGACGCGGGATCGCGCGTGCCTTGAAGATGATGGTGACGCGCTATGCCACCGAACAAGGAATCGAACGCGTGCACACGGACAATCGAACCGACAACGCCGGAATGCTGGCGATCAACCGCGAGCTCGGCTTTGTCCCCGCCGAGCAGATCGTGATCTTCGAGAAGACGCTGACGTCATGAGTGAGTTAGTCCGGCTTCCGGCGCGGGGGAGCGCGGCATACCGGCAGCTGGTGACGCGCCGGCCGGTGAGCGACGACATCGAGGACCAGGTCAGCGGGATCCTTGGCGCCGTCCGGAATGGTGGGGACCGCGCGCTCGCGGATTTGACCGAGCGCTACGACGGTGTCCGCATGCCGACCAGCCGGGTCCCGAAGGATGCCTGGCAGGTGGCGCTCGAGGGCCTCGACGGCAGCGTCCGCGGGGCGCTGACCGAAACCATCCGCCGCGTCGAGGTGGTTCATCGGGCTCAGCAGTTTCACGAAGAGGCCGTCATCGTCGCGCCCGGCGTCCAGGTGTGGCGCGAATGGCGCCCCTTCAGCCGGGTCGGCCTTTATGTGCCCGGCGGTCGCACGGTTTATCCATCCTCGGTTCCGATGATGGCGGTTCCGGCGCGGATCGCCGGCTGCGAGGAGATCGTGCTCTGCTCACCGCCGCAGCGTGACGGGCACGTCGCGCCCGCCATCCTCGCCGCTGCCTCGTTGTCCGGCGTCACCGAGGTCCACGCGATGGGCGGCGCCCAGGCGATCGCCGCGCTCGCCTACGGAACCGAGAGCATCCGCCGGGTCGACAAGATCGTCGGCCCAGGCAACGCTTATGTCACGGCGGCCAAGCTGCAGGTTGTGGGTGAGGTCGCGATCGACATGCCCGCCGGGCCCTCCGAAGTGGTGGTCATCAGTGACGGCTCCGCCAACCCGCAATGGCTGGCCGCCGACCTTCGCGCCCAGGCCGAGCATTCGCCCGATGCGATCGCGGTGCTGGTGACAACCTCACCGGCAGATGCCGCAGTCCTCGAGGATATTCCTGAGGGGCAGGTCCGCGGCTTCCATTGCGAGACCATCGCCGAAGCGATCGGGTTCGCCAATGATTTCGCTCCCGAGCACTTGACCCTGGCCTGCCGCGATGCGCGGCGCTGGCTGTCGCAGGTGATGGCGGCCGGCTCGGTCTTCGTTGGGCCTTACGCGCCGCCGGCCGCGGGTGATTATGCGACGGGAGCCAATCACGTACTGCCCACCGGCGGGGCGGCGCGAAGCTTCGGCGCGCTCGGTGTCAACGATTTCGGGCGGGCTATCCAGGTACAGGCGATCGATGCGGACGGCATCGAGGCCATCACCTCAGTCACCGATGTGCTGGCACGTCTCGAATCTCTTCCCTGGCACGCGCGCTCGGTGCGACTCCGAACGAAGAACTGAGGTCAAACAGCGGCAGCGGCGATAATGTCTCGGGCATGAGCGTGGTTACGCGACCCGGAGATTCCGGTCTCGGCATCCAATCACAGGGGTTCGCGATCGTGGTCGACGGACTGCGAAAGCGATACGGGAGCCTGGTGGCGGTTGACGGCATCTCGTTCCGGGTCAAAGAGCGAGAGATCTTCGGACTGCTCGGCCCCAACGGTGCCGGCAAGACGACCACAGTCGAGATCCTCGAAGGTCTGCGCGGTGCGGACGACGGCCAGGCGATCGTCGCCGGCATCGATGTCCGCAAGAATCCGGACAAGGTCAAGAGCCTGATCGGCGTGCAGCTGCAATCCTCGGCCTTCTTCGATGGCCTGAACCTGCTCGAGCTGCTCGACATGTTCGGGGCGCTCTACCATCGCTCGGTCGACGCCATGGCGATCCTCAAGAAGGTGGACCTCACCGAGAAGGCGCGCTCGACGGTTGGCAAGCTGTCCGGCGGGCAGAAGCAGCGGTTCAGCATCGCGACGGCGCTCGTCAACGAGCCGCAGATTCTCTTCCTCGACGAGCCCACCACCGGGCTCGATCCGCAAGCTCGACGCAACCTTTGGGAGCTGGCGGAATCGATTCGGGCGGAAGGACGAACCATCGTTCTGACCACGCACTACATGGATGAGGCCGAAACACTCTGCGACCGGGTCGCGATCATGGACCACGGAAAGATCCTGGCGATGGAACCGCCCGATACCTTGATCCAGCGACTGCTCGACAAGGGTTTCCACAGCGATCGGGTTGAGAGGTCGGCTAACCTCGAGGACGTCTTCCTCGACATGACCGGGCACGGACTCCGCGAAAGCTAGCGTGAAGCGAAGTCCCTTCGTCATGCTGACCTGGTCTTCGCTGAAGGCCTATTTCCGCAACCGCGGCGCGATCTTCTTCAGCCTGCTCGTGCCGCTGATGATCATGGGGATCTTCGGCCTGATCAACTTTGGAAACAGCACGCCGAGTGTCAACATCGGCGTCGTCGACCAGGCCCACAACCAGGTCAGTAGCAAGATCATCAGCAGCCTCAACGGAATCAAGGCCGTGAAGCTGCACACCGGCAGCCTCGACAGTGAGAAACACGAGCTGCAACAGGGGAGCCGCGACCTGGTGGCGGTGCTGCCAGCATCGATCGGACAGGGCTCGACTGCGATCACGGCCTATTACAACCAGGGCAATCCTCAGAATTCCCAAGTCGCGATCGCGATCATGAACCAGTTCGTCGATCAGGCCTCGTTCGCCTTCGCCGGCATCACGCCGGCGCTGACGCTGGACTCCAAGCCGGTGCAGAGTCGCAACCTGACCTATGTCGACTTCCTGGTGCCGGGGATGATCGCCTTATCGATCATGCAAACGGGGCTGTTCGGTGTCGTCTTCACCTTCGTCCAGTGGAAGCAGCGCGGCATTCTCCGGCGCCTGATGGCGACCCCGATGCGGGTTCGCGACTTCTTTTTCTCGCAACTGGTCACCCGCCTGACGACCGTTGCGCTGCAGATCGCGGTCCTGCTGGCGGTGGGGTTCTTTCTTCTGCATTTTCACTTCGCGGGCAACGTGCTCTACCTGCTGATCGTCGGCATCATCGGCGGCGGCATCTTCCTGGCGATGGGACTGGCCATCTCTGGCGCCTCCAAGAGTGAGGAGACCGCGGCACCGATCGCCAACCTCGTGTCTCTGCCCCTGATGTTCCTCTCTGGCATCTTCTTCTCGCGGTCTAACATGCCCGAATGGCTGCAGACCGTGACGCAATATTCGCCGCTGACCTACGTCTCCGATGCACTGCGCAGTATCAGCGTCGACGGTGCCTCGCTCTGGGCGGTGCGTGGTGACATGTTGGGCATATTCGTGTGGCTCGCCATCTCCGTGGTCCTCGCCACGCGGCTCTTCAAGTGGGAGGTCGTGTGATGGCGGTCGAGCTCAGTCCAAAAATGCAGGCATTCACCCAGGAGGTCTTTCCGGCCATCATCGGGACCAACCGTAAAGACGGCAGTGTCGAGATGGTCCCGGTGTGGTTCGAGTTCAAGGATGGCTCTTTCTGGATCAATGGCGGGACGAATCGCGGCTGGTTCAAACATCTCCAGCGCGACCCGCGGATCACGTTGCTGCTGATCGACCCGAAGGAAATGTTTCGCTGGGCGCAGGTCGAGGGCCGCATGGTCAACTGGGCCGAAGATTCAGGGGGCGACCATATCAATCACCTCTCCCATCGGTACTTGAACAAGGATTACCAGGGCCCCCGGACCGGCCGGATCACGATCCAGATCGAGCCGTTGCGCGTCACCGGCGCCATCGATGGCCGGCGGTAAGAAACCGTCGGCGCTCAGCCCGGCTGTCCAGAAACTGGCGGCACTGCCCATCCTGGTCACGGTTGCAACCAGGCGGGCCGACGGGTCGGTGCAATTGAACCCGGTTTGGTTCGAGCTCAAAGACGGCTTCATCTGGTTGAACAGCAACACGAGTCGCACCTGGCCGAAGAATCTCCA
>DATBYU010000008.1:0-7404 GCA_036513555.1 Candidatus Dormiibacterota bacterium
GGCAGAAAACCGTTGTCTATCAGTGCTTACTGATGATCGGGGTGGACTAAAGCGAACCACCCAACGGGACGACCTCGGGATGCCCCCCTCCGTCGCAACATGACAATTACCGAACAACCTTGCACAGGCAACAATGGAACGGCACTGAAACGCCTGCGGCTGACTGTTTTCCAGAATGTGTTGCACAAATAACACGCAGCTGTGATCGGAAATTGATCGCAAGACCTTGATTTGGCAGATGCTTTTCCCGAAAGGCGCTCGGTGGACTAATTCACCGACCAAACGCATGGTCTCAGGCTCAGCTCAACCCAAGCTGGTTTATTCGAATCGAATCGGGATGAGGCGCAAGACGGTGAATAGTAATCCGTGAGCACAAGCACCACCAAGCAGCGCCGGCTAAATTCATGACGTCCAAAACCGCCGCAATCACAAGACGATGCTCCTATCGCTCTGTCGCGAGCGCCCACCGACCTTGGCAATGCTTCCTTTCCAAACGAAGCCAAACCTCAAAGCTCAAAATCGACCGTATCAATCATTTTGACGCGCTCGCCGAAGATACCTTGCGGCACGATGCCATACATGCCCGTGGTGGTCGATTTTGTGTGGCCCAGGAGCATTCCAAACTGCTCATCAAGATACCCGGCCCGTCGAAAGGCATCAGCGAACGTCCGCAATCAACAATTGCACAATTTCCCCTTGCCGAGCGTCCTGAGCGTGGGGGAATCTGGTTTTTGCTCGCTTATCCAGCGTGAGATACATCCCTCCCATCACGTCCGTTCGATAAACTCGTTGTGGAGCAACCATTCCGCAAAGCTTCCGAGCGCCGAGAGATACTTGTTGATCGTCTTCTGCGCGATCGCAGGCTTGCCGAGCGAGGCGTTTGCCTCGATCACCTTCCGGAACGACAGGCCATCAAATGCTTTGATGTCGGCCGCCTTGGAAGGCCACAGTGCGAGCTTGTGCTTCCCGAACCGCTTTGCGACTAACGCTTGAGACGTGAGAAGTCTCGCCAATGAATTCAGCGAAAAGCTTTACAACCTTTCGATTGCGATCCCAGGTATCGGTCGATCCGCTGATGCTGTGGGCGGCCGGCGGATTGTTGATGGTGATGGTCGTCGTCTCGACGCGGAATCCGTGGGGCCTCTCGATGATCTCGTAGCGCTCCGGCTTGGGCTGGTCCGCCGCCCGAAGGTGCCGCGGTGGACGAAGGCGAGATGCGACCGATCAGGCCGCAATCGCCTTCTCGTCGCCATCGAAGCGGTACACCTTGCCGTCCCGCGGCGTCAGGCCGACGGTGTCGCCGACCTCATGCCTGTCGTCGCCGAGGATCCGCGCCGTCAACATCCCGATCTCCGGAACCTCGACGTAGAGTATGGTGTCGGCGCCCAGATGCTCCGCATGAGACACGGTACCGGTCCAGGCGCCGTCCTTGGCGACGGCGAGATGTTCCGGGCGGACCCCGATGGTCGCGGCATTCGCGCGCGCGGCGATGGCCCCGGAGACGAAATTCATGGTGGGCGAGCCGATGAAGCCCGCCACGAATTTGTTGGCCGGCCTGGCGTACAGCTCCAGTGGACGGCCGACCTGCTCGATGACGCCGCCCTGCATGACCACGATCTTGTCGGCGAGCGTCATGGCTTCGACCTGGTCATGGGTGACGTAGATCATGGTCGCCCCGAGCTGCCGGTGCAGCTTGGCGATCTCGATGCGGGTTCCGACCCGCAACGCCGCATCGAGATTCGACAACGGCTCGTCGAACAGGAACAGGCTGGGCTGCCGCACAATGGCGCGTCCGATCGCCACCCGCTGGCGCTGCCCGCCCGACAGTTCCGCCGGGCGCCGGCCGAGCAGCGCGTCGAGCCGCAGCATGTCCGAGGCCTTCTTGACGCGCACCGCGATCTCGGCTGCGGCAACACCTTCCTGCGACAGGGCGAGGCTCATGTTCTTCGCGACCGTCAGGTGAGGGTAGAGTGCGTAGCTCTGGAACACCATGGCAATGCCGCGTTTTGCCGGCGGCACGCCGTTCATCAGCCTGCCGTCGATCCGAAGGTCGCCCGAGGTCTGCTCGTCGAGCCCGGCGATGACCCGCAGCAGCGTCGACTTCCCGCAGCCGGACGGGCCGACGAAGACCACGAACTCGCCGGTCTTGACCTCGAGCTCCACGTTCTTGAGGACGTCGGTCACGCCAAAGCTCTTGCAAATGGCGGTCAGAGCGAGCGAGCCCATGCGTTCGGTCCTCAGAGTTGGATGGCGCGGTTTTCGCGCATGGAGCGGTCGCCGGCGAGCACCACGGCAAGCGAGCGGACGGCATCCTGCATGTGGCGATCGAGATCCCTGTCGTGGCGGATGGCGTCGAGCACGAAGGCCTGCTCGCGTTCGCACAGCTCCTGGTGGCCCGGTTCGTCGGCCATCGACAGGATCTCGTCCGGTGCCAGGAAGGCGCCGTCCGGGCCGGTCGCCGCGCGATGCAGGCGGATGCGCGCCGTCCGGGTGTGCGTGTCAACATCCGCGGAGGCCGCACCCTCGTGCATGACGATCGAAGCTGAGCCGCGCGGCCCCATCACGTCCTTCACGAAGAAGGCCGTCTCGGAGATCATCGGGCCCCAGCCGGCCTCGTACCAGCCGACCGATCCGTCCGCGAAGATGATTTGCAGGTGCCCGTAGTTCACCTGGGTGTCGGCGATTTCGGAAGACAGGCGGACTCCCATGCCGCGCACCTGCACTGGCGGGCTGTCGGTGATCTGCAGCATCACGTCGACATAGTGGACGCCGCAATCGACCACCGGGCTCGTGCTCTCCATCAGGCGCTTGTGGATCTCCCAAGCGGCGCCCGCGGATTGCTGGTTGAGGTTCATGCGCATCACGAAGGGTGGCCCGAGCTTGCGGGCCTGTGCGACGAACTCGATCCAGCTCGGGTGATGGCGCAGGATGTAGCCGATCACCAGCTTGCGGCCGGTTCGCCGGGCCGTTGCGACGACGCGTTCGGCATCCGCGACGGTGGATGCAAGCGGCTTTTCCACGAACACATGGGCGCCGGCCTCCATGGCGGCGACCGCGTAATCGGCGTGGCTATCGGTGTAGCTGTTGATCGAAACGAGATCCGGCTTTTCCGCGAGGCCGGCCGCGAAGCTGTCGAGCCACCGATAGCGCTCGAGTGCCGGCGGGAGGCCCGCGGGTGAACGGTTGACGAGGCCGATGATCTCGAAGCCGGGGTTGCGATGATAGGCGAGCGCATGGCTCCGGCCCATCTGACCGAGCCCGACCACCAGGACGCGCAAAGGATTCGTCACTTCACCGCTCCAGCCGTGATGCCGCGGATCAGCTGCCGCGAAAACAGGAGATAGAGGATCAGGACTGGCAGGATCGCCAGCGTCAGCGCCGCCAGGATGGCATTCCAGTTGGTCACGAACTGGCCGATGAACGCCTGGGCGCCGAGCGTCACGGTCTTGGTGGCTTCGCCCGGCGCCACGATGAGCGGGAACCAGAGGTCGTTCCAGATCGGGATCATCGTGAAGACCGCGACGGTGGCCACGGCCGGGCGTACCAGCGGCAGCACGATGCGAAAGAAGATCGTATATTCCGACAGGCCATCGATGCGCCCCGCGTCCTTCAGGTCCTTGGACACGCCCCGCATGAATTCCGATAGGATGAACACCGCGACCGGCAGGCCCTGGGCGGTATAGATCAGGATCAGCGCCAGATGGGTGTTCACGAGGTGCGCTGCCACCATCATGTTGAGGATCGCCACCGTGCCAAGGCGGATCGGCACCATGATGCCGAGGGCCAGGAATAGCCCCAGCAGGCTGTTGCCCCGGAACCGGTACTCGCTGAGCGCGAACGCCGCCATGGCGCCAAACAGCAGCACCGCCGCAAGCGAGCCGACGGTCACGATCAGGCTGTTGGCAAAATAATTCAGGAACACGCCCTGTCCCAGCACGGTCTTGTAGCCGATGAGGTCGAAGCTGCTCGGCCCGGGCAGGCTCAGCGGTGCACCGAAGATGGTCGCTCGCGTCTTGAAAGAATTGACCGCGACGAGCAGCACCGGTCCGATGCACAGCGCGGTGTAGAGAATGAGGACGAGATGGACCGCGGCGCTGTTGAGCGGGGACGAACGTGCTCGGTTCATGGCAAACCCCTCACTCAGAACTGGTAGCGCCGCATCCTGGTGTGGATGCCGAACAGGTAAACCGACACGCCGGCGAGGATGATCAGGAACATCATGGTCGCGATGGTCGCGCCCATGTTGGGGTCACCGAGCTGGAGCTGGTTCCCAAAGAAGGTGCGGAACAGGAAGGTGCCGAGGATGTCGGTCGAGAAGTTGGGTCCCGCCAGCGCGCCCTGCACCGTGTAGATCAGGTCGAAGGCATTGAAGTTGCTCACGAAGGTCAGGATCGAGCAGATCCCGATGGTGGGCAGGATCAGGGGCAGCTTGATCTTCCAGAACTGTGCAAAGCCGGTGACGCCGTCGAGTTCGGCGGCCTCGACCACCTCGTGCGGGATGGCGAGCAGGGCCGCATAGATCAGCATCATCGGGATGCCGACATATTGCCAGACGGAGATCAGGCACAGCGTCGTAAGAGCGGTGCTGTCTTGGCCGAGCCAGGGATGGAACCAGCTCTTCAGGCCGATGGCGCCGAGCAGCACAGGCGTGACGCCCCAGAGCGGGCTCAGGATCAACTTCCAGGTGAAGCCGACGATGACGAAGGACAGCATGGTCGGGAGAAAGAAGGCGGCCCGATAGAACGCCTGGCCACGAAGCCCTGGGAGGGACAGCAGCGCCGCGAGCGCGATGCCGATCGGATTCTGCACTAGCATGTGGAACGCGAAGAAGTACGTGTTGTTGCGGAGCGCCTGCCAGAAATGTTCCGACCAGCGCGGGTCGAAGAACAACACGGCGAAATTGTCGAGGCCGACAAACTCCGGAACCCGGTCCACGCTCCGGAACAGCGACAGCCGCAGCGTGTCGACCAGCGGCACGATCATGATGACAGTATAGACGAGCAGGGCCGGGGCGAGGAACACCAGGATGTGCCACCGCCGCGTGCGGGCCGGCAGGACGGCGTTCTCCCCTGCGATCGGCAGGTAGGGAGCGTCGCCCGAAATCTTCTCGATCTGGACCATGGCGGGACCCGCGAAACCTGACCTGGCGTTGGAAGTCAGCTTGTCCTCACGCCGTGGAGAGCCGTCCCGGCCGGCGCCACTGCGATGTCTACTTGGCCGGCTTGTACCAGGCGTCGAGGCCCTTCTGCAGCTTCTGGGCGGCCTGCTCCGGAGTGTCGGTGCCGTTGATCACGTTGGCCGACTCGCCCCAGGTCTCGTTCTCGAGGTTCGGGGTGCCGCGCGACAGAACCTGGTAGGTCGAGCGGATGGTCGACTTGCAGCTGTCCCGAAGGGCCACGAATTCCTTGGCCAGAGGGTTCTTCTGCTCGATCGTCCCGCTCTGCAGGCTGAAGAAGCCCGGCAGCGAATTCGAGTAGAGCTGCGCGAACTCCGGCGTCGCGGTCCATGTCAGGAATGCCTTGACAGCCTCCGGGTTCTTGGTCTTGCCGTTCATGCCGAAGGCGAGGTCGACATGATCGGAGATGTAGCAGGGGTCGCCGGCTTTCGGCACCGGAGGCCCGAACACGCCCATCTTGAACTTCGCTTGGCTATCGAACTGGGCGATCTCCCACGACCCGGCCGGGTAGATCGCGGCGCGTCCCAGCGTGAACAGGTTCTGGCTGTCCGGATAGGACTGTGCCTTGAATCCATCGCCCATGTAGGGCGCCCATTTGGCGATCTGCCTGAAGGGCTCGACCCATTGCGGGTCCGTCAGCTTCTGCTTGCCGTCGATCAAGGCCTTGCGGCCTTCCTCGCCGTGCCAATAGTTCGGACCGATGTTCTGGTAGCCCATCGTGGCGGCTTCCCACTGGTCGGGCGTGCCCATGGCGAGCGGCACATAGGTGCCGTCAGCCTTGAGCTTGTCGAGGTCGGCGAAAAACTCCGCGGAGGTCTTCGGCGGCTCCTTGATCCCGACCTTGGCGAAGGCATCCTGATTGTAGATGAAGCCGTGCAGGACGGCGGCTACCGGCACGCAGAAGGTGGTCTTGCCGTCGTCCGTGCTCCAACCGGATTTGGCGACGGCGCCGAACTTGTCCATGCCGGCAATGTCGTTGACGCTCGTCAGCTGGCCCTTCTTGAAGAGCTCGAGCGAGGCATCGAAGGGTCGGCAGGTGATGATGTCGCCCGCCGTGCCGGCGTCGAGCTTGGAATTCAGGGCAGCGTTGTATTCTTTCGGTGCCGTCGGTTGGAAATTGAGCTTGATGCCGGGATGTCCCTTCTCGAAGACCGGGATGATCTTCTCCTGCCAGATCGGCAGGTCATCGTTGCGCCAGCTCTCGATGGTCAGCACCGTGTCGGCCGCGAGGGCCGGAACGGCCGCTGCGAAAATTGCTGCCCCGGACAGGACCCAGGCGGTGGTTCTGGTCATCGTCTTCATTTTCATCTTCATCTTCATTTTCCTGCTGCTTTCTTGTTCGCGGCAACCCCTCGCCGGTAATCCGCCATCATCATCAAACCATAGGTATCATCAAACCATGGGTCCCCGCGCCAGCGCCGCGCGAATGTCACCGGCGCTCGACGCCAGGCGTACCCTGGCTTCGTCGGCATCAATTCTGGCAAGGCAGAGCATGACCGCGGTCTTGAGCGACCCATCCGCCTCGCCCAAGACGCGCTCGGCCGTCGCGGCGTCGACGCCTGCGGCCAGTGCCACGATGCCGACCGCCCGTCGCTTCAGCTTCAGGTTATCCGGGATCATGTTGACCATCAGGCCCGCATAGACATGGCCGAGCCGCACGGCAATACCAGTCGACAGCACGTTGAGCGCACACTTCTGAGCAGTGCCGGCTGCCATCCGGGTCGAGCCGGCAACCACTTCCGGCGGCGTCTCGATCAGGATCGCGTGATCGCTCTCGGTGAGCAGCGGTGCCTCCGCCACGCAAGCGATGCCCACCGTCAGGGCGCCCCGTGCTCGGGCGCGGCGCAGCGCTCCGAGCGTGAACGGCGTTGTCCCGCTGGCAGCCACCGCGACGATGGCATCGGGAGAGCCGAGGCCGAGCTCGTCGACCGCCTGCTCGCCGGCGGCCGCATCGTCCTCGGCCTCGCTTGGCAACGTCAGAAGCGCCTCCGGGCCTCCGGCGAGGATGACCGGCACCCTGTGGGGGTCGATGCCGAAGGTCCCCGGCAGTTCCAGTGCATCCAGCTGGGCGATCACGCCGGATGAGCCCGCCCCGGCATAGGCCATACGTCCTCCCGCCCTCAGCTTCTCGGCCAGGGCTTCGATGGCGGCAGAGAACGCCGGTGCGGCAGCCTTGGCGGCCTGCAAAGCGCCCTGCTGGGCAGCGATGATCGTGGTGACGACATCGC
>DATBYU010000009.1:0-25725 GCA_036513555.1 Candidatus Dormiibacterota bacterium
TCGCAGCTGCGGCGGCTGCGCGCAGCGAGCCTGGGATCCGACCGAGGCCGTCAGTGCCACGAGCTGCCCTGATTGCGATGCCGCCATGTCTGTGATCGGGATCGACTTCCCGGCCGGGCGAAAAGAAATCGGGCTGACCCGGGTCCTCGAGGTCATTCAGGGTGCCGGCATCGTACCGGTGGCGGTCGAGCGCCATGCGCGCGGCCGGTTGCAGGCCGAAGCCGCCTGAACAGACCTGTTCCGTAGGCTTAGAATGGCCGCGGATGACGGCGTTCTGGTTCTGGATCATCGTCGCCGTTGCCTTAGCGATCGCCGAGGTCATGACGGTCGCTTTCTTCGCCGTTTTTCTTAGCGTCGGGGCGCTGGCGGCCGCAGTCGTGAGCCTGCTCGGGTTCGGTCTCTTTGTGCAGGCCATCGTTTTGGGGGTGATCGGGGTGGTCGGCATCTTCGCCGCTCGCCCGTTCCTGGTTGAGCGGCTGCACATCGGCCGCCGGCGGCTGCAGTCTGGGGCAGAGAGCATGGTCGGCCAACGCGCGGTGCTGACCGAGCCAATTCTGGGCTCAGGCCAACCGGGTCACCTCAAGATCGCCGGCGAGCTGTGGCCCGCCATCACCGAAGACGGCAGTCCCTTGCCGGCCGCCACGCCGGTCATCGTCACCGACCTGCGCAGCACCGTCCTGGTCGTTCGCGCGGCGTCGTTGCCGCCCGCGTCGTCCCCGTCAATGCCGTCCGTCTGAGAAGAGGTGGAGAGATGTCAGCATCGCTAATCGTCGGCGCCATTCTCGTTCTGCTCGCGATCGTCATCATCGCCCGCACCGTCAACATCATCCAGCAGGGTTATGTGGGGATCGTCAAACGTCTGGGCGAATTCCATTCCATTCGGCAGCCGGGCGTGACCTTCCTCGTCCCCCTGTTCGACTCGATGGTCACGGTTGACATTCGAGAAACCCCTCGCACTGGCGACAAGCAAGACGTGATCACGCGCGACAACGTCACCGTCAGCGTGAATGCCACGATCTTCAGCCAGGTTGTCGACCCCAAGCTCGCGCTGTTCAGCGTCAGCAATTATTTCGTTGCGATCGACCAGCTGTCGCGCACGACCTTGCGAGCAATCTTCGGTGGGATGACCCTGGACGATGCGCTCAGTCAGCGGGAGCGGATCAATGCGCAGCTGCAGGCCCAGATGGAATCGGTGACCGACAAGTGGGGCATCCGGATCAACCGGATCGAGATCGTTGACATCACGCCGCCCCAGGCGATCCTCAACGCCATGGCGCTGCAGAAGACCGCGGACCAGGAAAAGCGCGCGTTCATCCTGAAGTCGGAAGGTCAGCAGCAATCGCAGATCAACATTGCGGACGGCCAGAAGCAGGGCCAGATCAAGACGGCCGAGGGCGACAAGCAGTCGGCCATCCTGCGGGCGGAGGGCCTGCGGCAGGCGACCATCCTCGAGGCGGAGGGTCGAGCCCAGGCCATTGCGACCGTCTACCAGGCGATCAAGGCCGCCGCCCCGGATCCGACGCTCGTTTCCATCCTGCAACTCGACACGCTGTCCAAGTTCGCGGCCAGCGAGAACACCAAGATCGTCGTGCCAGTGGAGACCGCGGCCCTGCTGGGCGCCGTCCAGGCGATCCGCGGCGTGCTCGATGCCGCGCCAGCGGGTGGCGCCAAGTCATAGACCGGCCCGCAGCGACCGACATCTCGGTCACCGTTCTCGATCCAGCCGAACATGAGTTGATTCGACCGCTGCTGCGCGAGCTCATGCTCGACGAGCAGCGGCACTATGACCATCCCCAGCTCAGCGAGGAGCAAATCGAGCACGACATCGCGACCGCACCCGGTCCGCGGTTCACCGGGGAGAACATCATTCTGGCGGCCCGGGCGGCGGGAAAGGTCGTCGGGCTCTGCTGGTGTGTGCTCTTCAATCCGGGCACGGGTCTCGAGGCGGAGGTCGCCGAGGTTTACGTCGATGCCGCCTTCCGATCCCAGGGGATCGGCGGGCACCTGCTTCGCGAGGCGGTGCAACTGTTTCGTCAGCGAAACGTCACCTTCGCCGCCGTCTGGACCCGCGAGAACAATCCACAGGCGGTGCGCCTCTACGAGGAGGCAGGATTCCGACGGACCGAGCAGTTGGTCCTTACGTGGCTTCCGCTTCCCGGTCGCTGAAACATTCGAGCGTAGAATTGGGCTGAGTTCGATGGCGAGCGAACCTCAATTCTTCCCACCAACGCCCGAACCGGCGCCCCTATCGCCCGTGCCGGTCGAGAAGCCCGCGCCGCCGCGCCGCCGGACAGGCATGCTCGCGCTCCTTCTGATGGCCGCGGTTCTCGGTGGGCTGGTGGGCTCGGCGGCGACCATCCTGCTGGCGACGCGGCTGATCAAGGTGACCCCCTCCGGCACCGCCGTGGTGGCACCGCTGGCACCGATCACGAACAACCTGACCGAGGAATCGGCCGTGATCAGCGTCGCCGCCCAGTCTGGAAAAGCGGTTGTTGAGATCAAGACGACGATTACCTCGCCGGACATCATCCAGCCGGATCAGCACGGCATCGGGTCCGGGTTCATCGTTCGTTCGGACGGATACATCGTCACCAACAACCACGTGGTCGAAAATGCCCGTCAGCTGCAAGTCATCCTGCGCGACCAGGCGAAGACGTACGACGCCCGCGTGGTCGGCACCAGCCCCGAGGACGATGTCGCGGTCCTCAAAATCGATGCGCAGGACTTGCCCGCCCTCAACTGGGGCGATTCGAGCGCGCTCAAGGTTGGGCAGCTCGCGATCGCGATCGGGAGTCCGCTCGGCCAGCAGAACAGTGTGACCAAAGGGGTCATCAGTGCGCTGCACCGCTCGATCTCGGTGCCAGACCCGAGCACCGGCCTGGTCGAAAATATCTTGAACGCCATCCAGACTGACGCTCAGATCAATCCCGGCAACAGTGGCGGCCCGTTGTTGAACTCCGCCGGCCAGGTGGTGGGCGTGAACTTTGCGATCGAGCAGGCACAGGCCGGTCCAGGCCTGGGGTTCGCGCTGGACGGCAATGCCGCCCGTGATATCGCCAATCAACTGATCCAAACCGGACACGTGAACCGACCGTTCCTGGGGGTCACCTACACCATGCTCGATGAGACCGCCGCCGCGGCCAACGGGCTGGTAGTGGGCGCCGTCGTCAGCGCGATCACGGCCGGGTCGCCGGCGGACCACGCCGGGATTAAGGTCCGCGACGTCATCACCAAGGTGAACGACCAGGCGATCGACGACCAACATCCGCTCAAGGACGTCCTGCGGCAGTACGCGCCCGGCACCAACGTCAAGGTGACGGTCTACCGCGGCGGGAAGAATCAGACGCTCCAGGTCACGCTCGGAACGCACCCCTGATCGCGTCGCCGCCAAGGTCTCCCTCGTCGATCATCGATCAGGCGGTCCGGCAGGCCGTCGCCTCGATCAGCGGTTGGCCGGCGGGGACGACGTTGCCGGCGGTGCTGGTTGAGCGAGCCCAGAATCCGGCTCACGGCGATTACTCGGTCACCCTGCCTCTGAAGCTGGCCCGAACCCTTCACCGGGCGCCGATGGCGATCGCGACCGAGCTGTCAACGGCGATGGCCCTACCGACGTCGCTGGGCCGCACCACGCTGGCGGCGCCAGGATTTATCAACATCGCCCTGGAACCGGCCTGGCTTCAGGCGCAGCTGGCGCCCATCGCTGAGGCGGGCGAACAGTGGGGGAGGAGTGAGGTCGGGCAAGGTACTCGGGTGCAGGTGGAGTTCGTGAGTTCCAATCCGACCGGGCCGATGCTGTTCAGTCACGCGCGCGGCGCGGTCGTCGGCGACGTCGTCGCGCGGGTAGTGGATGCGGCGGGCTTCAGCGTCCAGCGCGAGTACTACATCAACGACAAGGGTCGGCAGGTTCGTCTCTTTGGGGAATCGATTGCGGCCCGTATGCAGGCGCAGCCCGTGCCCGAGGGCGGATACAGCGGCAGCTACATCGACGAGCTTGCCCGCGAGGCTGCCGCCAAGGGCTTGACCGCGGACCCGACGGTCCTTGCCGACTTCGGAATGAAATGGGTTCAGCAGCGCATCACCGAGGACCTTTCGCGACTATCGATTCGTCATGACCACTTCTTCTCGGAGAGCAGCCTGTACACCGGTTGGGACCAGGAAACCATGCGCAAGCTGCGTGACCTTGGACGTATCGAGGAGAAGGACGGGGCGACCTGGTTCAAAACTGACGGCGAGAAGAACGAGGTGCTGATCAAGCGCGACGGTTATCCAACCTACTTCTGGTCGGACATCCTCTATCACCGCGACAAGTTCGAGAAGCGCGGCTTCGACCGCGTGGTTGATGTCTGGGGCGCCGATCACCAGGGCCAGGTCGGACGGGTCAAGGAAGCGCTCGCCGTGCTTGGCATCGATCCTGCCCGGCTGTCGGTGTTGCTGGTCCAACTCGTCTCCGTCAAGCGCGGCGAGGAAACGGTGCGGATGTCGCGCCGCGCCGGCGTCGGCATCTCCTTGAAGGAAATGCTCGACGAGGTCGGCCCCGATGCGGTGCGCTACTTTTTTCTCCTGCGGTCAGCCGACTCCCAGATGGAGTTCGACGTCGAGCTGGCACGCCGGCAATCGAGTGAGAACCCGGTCTATTACGCGCAGTACGCCCATGCCCGGCTGGCCAACGTGCTGACCTTCGGCGGGTCGGTGGTCGGCCGGGCCGCGCTCGAACGGTTGAACTCGGAGTGGGAGCTGGAGCTGATGCGGGTCATGATGCGCTGGCCGGACGTTGTCCGCGAGTCGGCGGAGGCGCTCGAGCCGCATCGCCTTGCCTTCTTCACCGACGAGCTGGCGGCCGCGATTCACCGCTTCTACAAAAACTGCCGGGTGGTGACCGACGATGCGCCGCTGACCGCAGCCCGGTTGCTGCTTTCTCGCGCGGCTCGCGTCACGATCGCCAACGCGCTCGCGCTGATGGGTGTTTCGGCGCCCGACCGCATGTAGACTACGGGCCGATGGAAATCACCTACTTCGGGCTGAACGCCGTGCGGCTACGCGGCCGCGAGGCCACCGTGATGATCGACCCCTACGAGCCCAAGCTTGGCCTTTCGCCCGTCCGGCTCAACGTCCAGATCGTCATCTTCACTCACGAGGATCCGACCCACTTCAGCCTCCAGGGACTGTCGGGCGAGCCGCACGTCGTGACCGGCGCCGGCGAGTTCGAGATCAAGGGGATCGCGATGACCGGCACGCAGACGTACCACGATGCCAAGAAGGGCGCGGAGCGGGGAAAGAATTTCGCCTACACGGTCGAGGTCGATGACCTTCGCATCTGTCACCTGGGTCACCTGGGTCACGGGCTCAGCGAGGCCCAGCTTGAGGGGATTGGCAGCAAGATCGACGTGCTGTTTGTGCCGATCGGCGGCGGCAGTCACATCAACTCGGCGCAAGCCACCGAGATCGTCAACCAGATCGAGCCGAAGCTGGTGGTGCCGATCTCTTACAAGCTGCCAGGACTCACCCTGCTGGCGCAGAACCTCGAAGGCGTGGAGAAGTTCGCGAAGGAAATGGGCGCGACCGACCTCACGCCACAGCCGAAGCTGCAAATCTCCGTTTCCCCCTCCGTCGAAGACACCAAGCTCGTCATCCTCGAACCGCGCGGCGCCACGGCGTCGGCCACCGTCGACTAGCCGGCGGCCTCCTCCGGCTCGCGAGCCTGCGCTTCGGACTGCTGCGCCGCCCGGGCCCGTTCCAACCGTACCGCGCTGTCGATCAGGCCGAGGTGGCTGTAGGCCTGCGGGAAGTTGCCACGCGGCGCGCCGGACGCCGGGTCATTGCCTTCGGCCAGCAACCCCAGCGGTGAGGAGAGCGCGATGAGTTCTCCGAGCTGGCGCTCCGCGGCGTCGAGGTGGTTCATGCCGATCAGGCCGTCCACGTACCAGAAGCTGCAGAGCAGGAACGCCGCGCTCAGGTAGCCCTGGTCGTCCTTGCAGTCGTAGCGGCGGACGTAGGGGCCGTTCAACAGCCGCTGGCTCAAGGTTTCGATGGTGGCGCGCATCCGGGGATCGGTCGCCGGCAAAAACCCCAGCACCGGCATCTGCAGCACGGCGGCGTCAAGGCATTCATCGTCGTAGGCTTGCGTAAAGGCGCCGATCTTCGGATTCCAGGCGCGCACCTCGATCTCCGTCCGCAGGTCCGCGACCTGTCGCTCCCAGACGGCGAGGTGCTCGGTGTTGCCGGTGCCCTTCGCCAGCGTGATCGCCCGGTCCAATGCCACCCAGCACCACAGCTTGCTGTGGGTGTGATGCTTGCGCTCGCCCTGGAATTCCCAGATCCCATTGTCGGGCTCACGGCTCAAATCCCAGATGCCGTCCGCCAATGTTTCGATCACGTGCCAGAGCTTGGTCGAGATAAACCCGCCCTTCCGCTGGTAGACCGCCATGCAGTCGATCACCGCGCCATAGACATCGAGCTGCCGCTGGCCGGCCGCTCGGTTGCCGATGCGAACCGGGCGCGCCCCTTCGTAGCCCGCCAGGTGCTCGAGGTATTGCTCGGGCAGGTGCGGGTCGCCATCCACGCGATAGAGGATCTGCAGCGCAAAGTCATGGTCGTAGGCACGGTCGCGGATCCAGTTGATGAAGTCGACGGCCTCCTGCTCAAAGCCGGCGCGAAAGAGCGCCGCAATGCCATAGGACGCATCGCGGAGCCAGCAGTAGCGGTAATCCCAGTTGCGGTCGCCGCCCGGATCTTCCGGGATGGAGGTGGTCGGGGCGGCGCACAGCGCACCGGTCGGGGCGTAGGTCAGCAACTTGATCACCAGGCTAGAGCGCCGTACGGCGTCTTGAAATGGTCCGTGATAAAGACCCTGATCGAGCCAGCCGACCCAGAAGGCACGAGTACGCTCGGCGAGCTCGGTGGCATCGCTGCTGCTGGGAAATTTCCGACCGAGGGCGAAGTAGCGCTCGCCGAACCCCAGCGTCAGCCAGACCTGTGGCCCCGGCTCGAGGGTGAAGCGGAAGACGTACCGCGGACGGCCGTCGATCACCTCCACGTTGCCTCGCAGCGGCACGGTGGAGGAGAGGATCACCTCCTGCGAGCCGCCGGAGGCGATCACGATGCCCTCGCGCTCGGCGAAGCTGGTGCGCGCCCGGCCATAGGCCGGCGCCGGGTCGAGGACGCACTCGACCTCGACGGGACCACCGCGGGCCTCGAGGCCGCGACAGATCCGCTTCAGCGAGAGGAAGCGCTCGCCTTCGTTGAAGCACGGCATGAAGTCGGTGACGACCAGCGTTCCTTCGGCGCGATGGAAGGTGGTGGTCAGAATGTTGGTGTCGTGGACGTAAGCCTGCTCGCCAGTGGGCACCGGGTTGACCGGATTAATCCGAAAACTGCCACCACGCTGCCGGTCGAGGATCGCCGCGAAGATAGAAGGTGAGTCGAAGCGCGGGTAGCAGAACCAGTCGATGGCGCCGCTGGTCGATACCAGGGCGGCGGTTTCACAATTACCGATCAGTCCGTACGGATACACTGCTTTACCCAGATTAGAACGTCGAGGACGCTTCGCACGTACGAGAACGGCGAGTCTAACCGAACCAACGTCAACCCCCGCTAAAACCGGCTCGCGAAACGCGCCGGTCCGGCGTAGAATAGAATCCCGGTGCCGAAGTACGTCTTCGTGACCGGTGGCGTGGTTTCCTCGATCGGCAAGGGGATTACCGCGGCGTCGATAGGAACGATCCTGAAGGCCCGCGGGCTGAACGTTTCCCTCCAAAAGCTGGACCCCTATATCAACATCGATCCAGGCACGATGTCGCCCTACCAGCACGGCGAGGTCTTCGTGACCGACGACGGGGCCGAGACCGACCTCGACCTCGGCCACTACGAGCGCTTCATCGACGCCAACCTCAGCAAGGCGAGCAACGTCACGACCGGCAAGATCTACGCCGAGGTCATCGCCAAGGAGCGTCGTGGCGATTACCTGGGCGGGACGGTGCAGGTCATCCCTCATGTGACCAACGAGATCAAGGAACGGATCACGCGCGTCACCTGGGAGGACAACCCCGATGTCGTGATCGTCGAGGTCGGCGGCACGGTCGGTGACATCGAATCGCTGCCCTTCCTGGAAGCGATCCGGCAATTGAAGAACGACCTGGGCCGCAAGAACGTGTTCTATGTGCACCTGACGCTGGTACCGTTCATCGAAGCCTCCGAGGAGTTCAAGAGCAAGCCGACCCAGCACAGCGTCGCGGCCCTGCGCAGCATTGGTATTCAACCCGACGCGATCGTCTGCCGCTCCGCCAGGGAGATCAGCGTCGCGCTCAAAGACAAGATCGCCTTGTTCTGCGACGTCGACCGGCGCGCCGTGATCTCGGTTCCCGATGCGGACTCCATCTATGAAGTGCCGCTCATGCTCGAGGACTCGGGGCTCGGCAACGTGATCGTCGAGGCGCTGGACGCGCCGGCGTCGCCGCCAGAGCTGGGCGACTGGAAAGAGCTGGTGCACCGCATCCAGCACCCGGGGGGAAGCGTCCGCATCGGGGTGGTGGGGAAGTACCTTCCGGCGCCCGATGCCTACATCAGCGTCACCGAAGCCTTGCGGCACGCGGGCGTGCACCACAACCTGCGAGTCGACATCAAGTGGATCGCCTCCGAAACCCTGGAGGCCGGCGATCTTCGTGCGCTCGACGACGTCGATGGCGTCGTGGTTCCGGGCGGGTTCGGTCATCGCGGCATCGAGGGGAAGATTGCCGCGGCCCGGTTCGCCCGGACCTCGCTTACTCCCTACCTCGGGCTCTGCCTCGGTATGCAATGCGCCGTCATCGAGTTCGGCCGCGACAAGCTCGGCGACCCGGACGCCAACAGTACGGAGTTCAACGCCTTCACCAGCCATCCGGTCATCGATCTCCTCCCCGAGCAGCGCGACGTCGCCGACAAGGGCGGCACGATGCGGCTGGGCCTGTACCCCTGCAAGCTGCAGGCCGGCACCCTGGCGGCGGAGGCCTACGGCGAGCCGGTCGTGTACGAACGCCACCGGCACCGCTTCGAGTTCAACAACGCTTACCGCGAGGCGATGTGGGAGGCGGGGATGATCTTCTCCGGGACCTCGCCCAATGACCGGTTGGTGGAAATCATCGAGCTGCGCGACCATCCCTGGTTCGTGGCGTCGCAATTCCACCCGGAATTCCGCTCCCGTCCGAACCGTCCCCATCCGCTCTTTCGGGACTTCGTCGCGGCGGCCGCGGTCAAGGCGGGCGCGCTGCCGGCCGGCGGAAGGGCGGCGAATCCAGCGGTCTCCACGGATAAGACGTCCCAGACCGCGTGAGATCTGACGTGTCGACGCCCTCCTCGGGTGGCATTGCTGCGCCCCGGACGGTCCAGCCGAACCTCGGCCTCGAGCTGGTGCGCGCCACCGAGGCGGCGGCACTCTCCGCGGGTCGCTGGATGGGCAACCTCGACCGGGAGGGGATTCGGGCCACCGCCGGGAAGGCGATGCGCGAGGCGCTCCAGGGGGTGCACATGAAGGGGACCATCGTCATTGGCGAGGAGCCGGCGTCGGCGCCCCTGGCTGTTGGTCAGCCGGCCGGCGACGGCCATGGCGAATCCTGGGATGTCGCGCTCAAGCCGATCGACGGCTCCACCCTGGTGGCGAAGGGTCTTCCGAATGCGGTCTCCGTGATCGCCACCGCCGAGCGCGGCTCGCTGATGCGCGCCCCGGTCGGCATGTATGCGGAGAAGATCGCCGTCGGCCCGGATGCCCGGGGTTCGGTCGACGTGACCGATTCCGTGGAGAACAACCTGCAACGGGTTGCGTTCGCCAAGAAGGTGCAGGTCTCGGATTTGACCATCGTCATGCTCGACCGCCCTCGCCACGAAGCCCTGATGGACCAGGTGCGGCAGATTGGCGCCCGCATCACCCTGCTCAGCGACGGCGACATCGCGGCGGCGATCATGGCGACGCTCGAAGGCACCGGGATCGACGTGATGCTCGGTGTGGGCGGTCTGCCGGAGGCGGTGCTGGCCGCCTGCGCGTTGAAGTGCCTGGGCGGCGACCTGCAGTGCCGTCTGTGGCTTCGCTCCCGCGATGATGAAGAGAAGGCCCGTGCGGCGGGCTTCGAAGACCTGCGACGGGTCTACGGCGTGGACGACCTCGTCCGCGGGGAGGACGTGGCGTTTGCGGCAACCGGTGTCACCGATGGCGAGTTCCTGCACGGCGTCATTTACCACCACTTCTGGGCCGAAACGGAGTCGATGGTCTTCCGCAGCAAGAGCGGGACCGTCCGCCACCTGAATACGAAGCACCATTACGCGCTCAAGTCGGTCGAAGGCGCACACCGGAAAGTCCGCTAGGCATCGGCACTAAGTGTGCAAATGGTGGTGTTTAAGTTGACGCCGGGACCAAAAGTCGGGTAGACTGCCCCAGTTTTGGCAAGGGGAATCCCAAGACTGGCCGCCCATGGCTGGGCACTCGGCCTGGCGGTGCTAGTCCTTCTGCTGGCGCCGCTTGCCTTCAAGCACCCAATCGCCGAGGCCCATGCCACTGCCGGCAGCCCACCGGTCGGGATCACCAGGCTGGGCGACCTTGCGCTGCGGTTCCCGGCGACCGCCGCCGCGGCGAGCGCGCCCCTGCCGCCTACCCATCATCAGGGCGGCACCGCGGATGGCATGGCGGCGGACATCACTGTCGACCCCCTGACGCAGCCGGCGACCGCCTCCGATCCGGGCGGCAGCCGTGAGCACGTCATGCGGTTCGTCTGGCCGACCCACGGTGTTATCACCCAGTCGTTCTGGCAGTACCACCCCGGCATCGATATCGCGGCCGACGTCGGCACCCAGGAGTTCGCCACCGACGGAGGACAGGTGGTGTTCGCTGGCTGGGGCTCGTACGGGATCTACGTGGAGATCGACCACGGCAACGGCTTCCATTCGATCTATGGCCACATGTCCGCGGTGCTGGTCAAAACCGGCGACGCCGTGACGCAGGGCCAGGTCATCGGGCTGATGGGCGCGACCGGCCGGGCGAGCGGTCCCCACCTCCATTTCGAGATTCGCTACCAGGGCGCACCCCAAAACCCGATCGACCTCCTTCCGTCGTAGATTTCTCATCTCCGCCGGATAAACGCGCTCCGGTGTGGAAAAGCGCGCGTGTCGATAAGGTAGAGGGCGTGCACCGCCTGCTCTACGCGTCCACTACGGGGCGCTTGCGCGTGCACCGCTCGCTGGAGCCGGTCGCCCGCAGCGGTTGGGAGATCGGTGCGGCCGATCGGCTCATCCCGATGCCGGCCGGCACGACCCTGATGCACCTGCCGGGTCGGTTCGCCCTCGGACGGACGGCGCTTGGGTCGACGGTCCGTGCGGAGGAGGGCGCGTTGGCGGTCGCCGCCGTGTTACCGCCAGGCTACCTGCGGACAGCACTGCCCGCGTACGAGGATGATGGCCGTCCGCCGGTGCTGCCCCTTTATGGATATGCGGCGGTGGCCGCAGTCGATGGCGAGCCGCATGTCGCGGCCATGCGAACCGATCGCTGGAGCGCATGGGATCCGCAGGCCGAGGATCGGCAGCACGTCGACCGAGGGATCCGCGTCGGACAGCAGGCGCTGCCGGACAGCCGGCTGCTCCGCCACCTCGAGACCTGCGCCACCGATTATCGATGCCTAACGGCCCAGAACGTCTTCCTGCGTCGCGGTGAAGGGGCGATCCCCGTCTCGCCGGCGTGCAATGCGGCCTGCCTGGGCTGCATCTCGGAGCAATGGGGCGACGTCGCCTCGCCCCAGACGCGAATGGGCTTCGCGCCCACCGCATCGGAAATCGCCGAGCTCGCCGCCTGGCATCTGAGCGCCAGCAACACGAACTTCGTGAGCTTCGGACAGGGCTGCGAGGGCGAGCCGTTGACGCGCGGCGCCGCCCTGGTGGACGCGACCCGCCGCATCCGCTCGGCGTGGCCTACGGCCACCATCCATATCAATACCAACGGGTCGCGTCCTGCCGTGCTCCGCCGGTTGGTCGAGGCCGGACTGAACTCGGTCCGGATCAGCATCTTCAGTCTCGACGACCGACGATTCCGCGCCTATTACCGGCCGGTGGGTTACGGGCTGGAACAGGTGGCGCAGTGCGCCGAGCTGGTGGCCGCCGCCGGCGGCCAGGTCACGATCAACCTCTTGACCTTCCCCGGGATCAGCGACGCTCCGCCGGAGCTCGAGGCGCTGGTGGCATTCGTCCGGGAGCACGGCGTGCACCAGGTACAGCTGCGCAGTCTGAACGTCGATCCCCACTGGCTGCTGGCGCAGATTCCCGACCCGACGCAGGGGATTGGCATGCGAGCCTTTGTCCGGGAACTCCAGGCGCGCTGTCCGGGACTTCAGCTTGGGAATTTCACACGTCCGTGGCAGGGCCCAGAGTCTCCCTCCCCGTCGGGGGGAGGGCAGGGTGGGGGTCGGTTAAAACCAGCCCCGGCTGGGCATGCTTTTAGCTAGTGGCTGATCTGTATTCGCCCAACGACCCCCACATGGGTACCGCTGACTATGGGCACGGCACCAATCGGCCGGTGCAGGCCGATATTCCGGCACAGCCCGGCAGCACCCGTGGCCGCCGGAATGGGATGGCGGCGGGCATTCTCGCCTTCCTCGGGCTCGTCCTTAGCAAGCTGTCGTACATCGGGCTGTTCGTTCTGAAGTTCAAAGGCCTGTGGTTCACGGTCGTCTCGACCGGAGTGACGGCGCTAATCTACGCGCAGCTCTTCGGTTGGGCCTTCGGCGTCGGCATCGTGCTCCTCATCCTGATTCACGAGAGCGGCCACGTCGTGGTGGCCCGCATCATCGGCCTGCCGGTCACGCTTCCGGTCATGATCCCGTTCCTCGGGGCCTTCGTCAGCATGAAGCAGCAGCCGCGCACCGTTGCCCAAGAATCGATCATGGCAATCGGCGGTCCGGTGCTGGGGTCGATCGCGGCGGGCCTGTGTTATCTCGGCTACCTGACCATGCCCACCTCGAGCACCGGTCAGCTGTTGCGGGCGCTGGCCTACTTCGGGTTCCTGATCAACCTCTTCAACCTGATCCCGCTCACACCACTCGACGGCGGCCGGGTGACGTCACTGCTGTCGAAATGGTTCAACGTGGCTGGGCTGGTGCTTGCCGCGGGGCTGCTGCTCTTCGAGATGCAGTCCGGAACCACGGTGAGCCCGGTTCTTTTCCTGGTCTTGATCTTCGGAGCCTTCGCCACCTGGCAGCGGTTCCGGTCGACGACCCTGAACCCCGCCTATTACGCGGTTAGCGCTCAGACCAAAGTCATGGTTGGCGCGCTCTACCTCGCGTTGCTGTTCGCCTTGGGACTGGGCATGCTCCAGACATCGGCGATCTTGAGATAGAATAGGGAGCCCCATGAAAGCCACCATCCATCCCAGCTACCACCACGATGCGGTCGTGACCTGCCTGTGCGGCAATAAATTCACGACCGGCTCGACGCAGAAAGAGCTCAAGACCGAGGTCTGCTCGGTATGCCACCCCTTCTTCAGCGGCCAGCAGCGAATCGTCGATACCCAGGGCCGCGTCGACCGGTTCCAGCAGCGCCAGCAGCGGAAGAGATAAGCCGCACTGTCGTTGGGCCCTGTGTGGCCCACGGGATCGTGCAGGGACTAGCATGAGCGCGGCTGTGAGCCAGGACAAGTTCTTCTACGGCGGCCAGGCCGTGCTCGAAGGCGTCATGATGCGCGGCCGGACCACCTATGCGGTCGCGGTGCGCAAGCCCGACGGCGAGATCCAGGTCCTGCGAGAGCGCCTGCTGTCCATCATCTACACGCATCCGGTCTGGAAGCTGCCGTTGCTTCGCGGCCTCGCCGGCCTCTGGGAGCAGCTGCATCTGGGCATGAAGGCCCTGATGTGGTCGGCGAACATCCAGGCCGCCGCCGAGCAGGTGGAGCTGAGCGCGAACGCCATGCGGGTAACGATGGGGATCGCCATCGTCGGTGCGTTGCTGTTCTTTCTGGGCGTCCCGCTGCTCGCCGCCGGATTCTTGAGCCGTGGCCACGGCAACCTCTTCTTCGGGATCGTGGACGGCCTGGTGCGGATCGGGCTGCTCTTGATCTATCTGTATGCCATCTCCTTCAAGTCCGAAATCGCTCGCCTCTTCGCCTATCACGGCGCGGAGCACAAGACGATCAATGCCTACGAGGCCGGGCTCCCGCTGGACGTGCCCAACGTCAGGACGCAGAGCACGCTGCACCCGCGCTGCGGCACGGGCTTCCTCCTTGCCGTGATGGTTGTGAGCGCCTTCGTCTTTGGACTGGTCGGTCGACCGGCCTTGCCGCTCTTACTGCTCTCGCGGATCGTGCTGATCCCGCTGATCGCCATGCTGGCTTACGAGTTCATTCGGTTCGCCGGGCGGCATCGGAACAATCCGATCGTCAAGGTGCTGATCCTTCCGTTCTTGCTGACGCAGAAGCTCACAACGCGCGAGCCCGACGATCGGCAGATCGAGGTGGCGCTGGCGGCCTTCGAAGGAGCCCGTCAAGAGGAGAAAGAGGCCGCGGCCTGATGTTCGAACAGCTCGAAGCCGTTCGGGCCCGGTACTACGCGATCACCGAGCGGCTGGCGGATCCCGCGGTTCACGCTGACCTCAAAGAGCTCCAGCGGCTCAGCAAAGAGCAGGCTCAACTTCGCGACCTTGTACAGCTCTATGAGGCCTATCGCCGTGCCGAACGCGGGATGGCCGAGGCCCGTGAACTGGCTGAGCAGGAACGAGACCCCGAGATGCAGGCGTACGCCCGGCAGGAATTCGACAAGCAACAGGCCGAGCGCGATCGCCTCGAAGGCGAGCTCAAGATCGCGCTCGTGCCGAAAGATCCAACCGACGACAAGGACGTCATCGTGGAGATCCGGCAGGGGACCGGTGGGGACGAGGCGGGATTGTTTGCGGCCGACCTCTTCAAGATGTACAGCCGCTATGCGGAGTCACGGCGGTGGAAGGTCGACCTCCTCTCAGAGAGCCCGACCGAGCGTGGCGGCTTCAAAGAGGTGGTCTTCGAGATTCGCGGCAAAGGCGCCTACTCGCGGCTGAAATTCGAGAACGGCGTCCATCGTGTGCAGCGTGTTCCTGAGACCGAGGCGCAAGGTCGGATTCACACCTCGACGGCCACGGTCGTGGTGATGCCCGAGGCCGAGGACGTCGATGTCGTCATCAACCCCGAGCGGCTCAAGGTCGACGTCTACCGCTCCGGCGGGCACGGTGGGCAGAGCGTCAACACCACGGACTCGGCGGTCCGCCTCACCTACTCGCCCGAGGACGGCGGTGCGGCGATCGTTGTCACGTGCCAGGACGAGCGATCGCAACTCAAGAACAAGGCGAAGGCGGAAAAGGTGCTGATGGCCCGCTTGCTCGACCGCCAGATGGCGCAGCAGCAGGAGGCCCTGACGGAGGTTCGTCGCTCTGCCGTCGGCTCCGGCGACCGCAGCGAAAAGGTCCGCACCTATAACTATCCCGAGGGACGGATCACCGACCACCGGATCGACTTCAAGTACTACAAGCTCCCCCAGTTCGTCGAGGCGGGAGATCTCGACCCGGTGATCGATCGACTGATCGCCTGGGACCAGGGAAACCGCCTGAGCGAGCCGCCCAATGGCGCCTCGCGCAACTGACGCCGGCCGGGTCAAGGCGCAGCTCGCGACCACACGAGCCACCCTGGCGACGGCCGGGATCCCGTACCCCTGGCTCGACGCTGAGATCCTCCTGGCGCACGTCATCCACACCTCCCGCGAGCGACTCCACAGTCACCCCGAGCGGCTGCTGACCGTCGCGCAGCGCGCTCGGCTGCGCCGGCTAACCCGTCGCCGAGTCGCCCGAGTTCCCGTCCCCTACCTGATCGGGGAGCGCGAGTTCTACGGCCACATGCTGAGGGTGACTCCGGCGGTGCTGATTCCACGGCCCGAGAGTGAACTGCTCGTCGAGCTGGCGATCGAGTGGTTAAAAGCGCATCCAAACGCGCGGAGGGCCATCGACCTCGGCACCGGCAGCGGCGCGGTGGCGATTGCCCTCGCACTGGCCAGCCCGCAGGTTCGCATCGAGGCAAGGGATGTCAGCGCACGAGCGCTGCGGGTGGCGGACCAAAATATCACCCGCCACCGGCTCCGCCGGCGCATCACCACCGTCAAAGCTGACTTGTTGCGCGGCGCCGCCCCGGCGGACCTGCTCCTCGCCAACCTTCCGTACATTCCCGATGCGCTGCGGCGGGTGCGGCCGAAGGAGCTCCATTACGAGCCGGGGCTTGCGCTCGATGGCGGCAAGGATGGATTGGCGCTGATTCGCACCGCCCTGGCGCAAGCGCCCGCGTCGCTGAAACCCGGCGGCCTCCTGCTCTTCGAGTGCGACCCGGCACAGACGCGCCGCCTGGTCCGCCTCGCGCAGGATCATTGGCCCTCGGCGCAGGTCAGTGTGCATAAAGACCTGGGCGGATTCGATCGGACGGTGCGAATCCAGACGTGACGGCGCGGTGGCCGGCCGACCCATCGCACATCGCCCGGGCGGCCGAGCGCCTTCGCGCCGGCGCCGTGATCGCCTTTCCGACCGACACCCTGTACGCGGTCGCCGCGCGCGCCGCGGACCCGGCGGCGGTGGCTCGCCTCTACGCCGTGAAGCAGCGCCCGCCCGGGCAGCCGATGGTCTGGCTGGTCCGCGACCGCGCCCAGGTCGAACGATTCGCGGTGGTGACCCCCGCCGCTGCTGAACTCATGGCCCGCTTCTGGCCGGGCCCACTGACGCTGGTGCTGCCGGCCCGCTCCCCCGGAGACGGTCCGACCATTGCGGTGCGCGCCCCGAACCACGACGTGGCGCTGGCGCTGCTGACGGCACTTGGCGAACCGATCGCGAGCAGCAGCGCCAACGCGGCGGGTCAGGCGCCGCCGGTCGATGCGGACCAGGTCATCGCAGGGCTGCGCGACGGCCTTGACGTCGTCCTCGACGGCGGACCATGTCGCATCGGTCAGCCCTCGACCATCCTCGACCTCAGTGGGGCTGCGCCTCGAATCCTGCGTGAGGGCGCCATCCCCGCTGACGCGCTAATCTTTCCCTCCCCCTCTGGGGGAGGGCAGGGTGGGGGCCGCTGATTTCGCGATAATGAGCCGGTGTTGCAGGCCCGTACCGATCTGACCAGCCGGATCGACCTGGTCGATCCCGAGGTCGGTGCCGCCATCCGCGATGAGTTCGAACGCCAGCAGTACACGCTGGAGCTGATTCCCTCCGAGAACATCGCCAGTCCGGCGGTGTTACAGGCGCTCGGTTCGTTGCTCAACAACAAATATGCCGAGGGCTATCCCGGCAAGCGATACTACGGCGGCTGCGAGAACGTTGACCGGATCGAGACCCTGGCTATCGAGCGCGCCAAGGCGCTTTTCGGTGCGGAGCACGCGAACGTGCAATCGCACTGCGGAACAACCGCCAACTATGCGGTCTACGCGTCCGTGCTCAACGTCGGTGACACCGTCATGGGGATGGACCTCAGCCAGGGCGGTCACCTGAGCCACGGCAGCCCGGTGAACTTTTCCGGCAAGCTCTATCACTTCGTTCCCTATGGCGTGGATCCAACCACCGAGCGCATCGATTACGACGTGCTCGAGAAGCAGGCCAAAGAGGTTCGGCCGAAGATGCTGCTTGCCGGCTACAGCGCCTACCCGCGGATCCTGGACTTCGAGCGGATGGCGGCGATTGCCCGCGCGGTCGACGCCTACTTCTTCGTCGACATGGCGCATTTCGCCGGATTGGTCGAGGGCGGCGCGCATCCGAGTCCGGTCCCTTATGCGGACTTCGTCAGCTTCACAACCCACAAGACGATGCGCGGACCGTGGGGCGCGATGATCCTCTGCAAGGCGAAGTACGCGGCCGACGTCGACAAGAGCGTATTCCCGGGTAGCCAGGGCGGCCCGCACAACCACGCGATTGCCGGCAAGGCGGTGATGCTGGCGCAGTGGAAGACCCCGGAGTTCAAGTCCTACGCGCAGGCGGTGGTCAACAATGCGCGGGTCCTCGCCGAGGGCCTGAGCCAGCGCAAGCTTCGGCTCGTCAGCGGCGGGACCGACAATCACCTGATGTTGATCGACCTGCGACCGTTGAACCTGACCGGGAAGAAAGTCCAGGAGACCTTCGACACGGTTGGTATCACGGTGAACCGGAACTCGATTCCCTTCGACACCGCGAGCAAGTTCAACCCGAGCGGCATCCGCCTGGGATCGCCGTCGGTTACGACGCGCGGCATGGGGCCGCAAGAGATGACCCAGATTGCCGAGATGGTCGCCGAGTTGCTCTTCAACCTCGAGGACCGGACCGTGCATGAGCAGGTGCGCGCCCGCAGCCGGGCGCTGTGCGAACGATTTCCCCTGCCGTACTAGCCGGCACCGGCGTCTTTAGCGACCCGACCTTCTGGTCTGATTTCTCACCCGCCCGCTTTGGCCCGGCGGTGGTGCCGTTCCTCGTGGCGTTGGTTTTCACCGCGGTCGCGGTGCTTCCTGTTCGATGGCTGGCATTCCGGCTGGGCGCCGTCGCCAAACCCGGTGACCGTTTCATCCATCAGCAGCCGACCGCCCGACTTGGCGGCCTGGCGATGTATCTCGGGTTCGGGCTGTCGGTGGCGCTCTTCTCGACCAACCCGAGCACCCTCGGCCTCCTTCTGTCCGCGGCGGTCATCACCACGCTGATGGTGTTCGACGATATCGGTGGCGTTCGGCCGATCGTCAAGCTGGGCTTCCAGGTGGCCGCATCGCTACTGGCGATCGTCGGCTTCGACATCGCGATCCATTTCATCGGACTTCCCGGCGGCATCGTCACCCTGGCCCCCGTCGTGTCGGTCCTGGTGACGTTGGTCTGGTTCGTCGGCCTGCAGAACACCACCAACTTCCTGGATGGGGTTGACGGCCTGGCCGCGGGCGTGGTGGCGATCGTGGCGGCGACCTTGCTGCTGGCCGCGATCAATCGGAGCGAGACCAGCATTGTCATCCTTGCCGGCGCCCTGATCGGCGCCTGCATCGGCTTTCTGTTCTTCAACTGGCATCCGGCCCGGATCTTCATGGGCGACAGCGGCAGCAACTTCCTCGGCTTCACCCTCGCCGCCC
Organism: Candidatus Dormiibacterota bacterium; assembly: GCA_036513555.1. GTDB lineage: Bacteria > Chloroflexota > Dormibacteria > CF-121 > CF-121 > CF-13. Next base: position 19,071 of record DATBYU010000009.1, read on the forward strand.
TCTCCGTGCTCTCCGTCGCAAAGGGAACGGTGGTGCTGGCCCTGATCGTGCCGGTAGCCGCCCTCGCCATCCCGATCGCCGACACCGGCTGGGCCATCGTCCGCCGACGCCGCCGCGGCAAATCGATCGCGACGCCGGACACGGAGCACCTGCATCACCGCCTGCTCGATTTCGGCCTTAGCCCGCGGGAGACGGCGCTCGTCTTCTACTTCGCCACGGCGATCTGCGCCGCGGTGGCGCTAACGATCTACGGGCATCGCAAAGTCCTGCTCGGCGCCGTGCTATTGCTGCTGCTCGGGATCGCCATCATCCTGGTGCGGCGATTCCGCCGGACCAGCCGGGGTTGAGTTCGCTTCGGGTGGCCGCCCGATGGCGTCGCCAATTCAGCCCCTGATAAACTTGACGTGGTTGAGGCCTAGTTCTGGGAGGCAGTGATGGCCCCGACGGAAAAGCGCAAGGACCCCAGCATGCTGGCGGCCTTGGGCCTCGCGTCCGGGATCGGCCTCCAACTCGCCGCCTCGGTGTTGGTTGGGTTGGGTCTCGGCTACCTCGCCGACCGGGCCTTTCACACTTCGCCCTGGTTCCTGCTGGTGGGGTTGCTCCTGGGGGTTCTGGCGGGGGGCTACAGCGTCGTGCGAATGGTGATGAAGGAGATGCGTCGAAGTGAGTGACCTGCGCCGGTTCGAGGTGACGGCGTCGCTGGTCTTGCTCGGCTTCCTCTTGGTCATCGGGGCCGCACTTTCGGTCGCCGGTCACCCCCGTGCGGTTGCGGGCCTGGTCGCCGGCGGCTTGCTCGGCCTCGCCAACATGGTCTGGATGGTGGGCACCGCGAGACGTTTCCTCGGGCATTCGCCGACGGCGCGTATGCTGCAGATCGCGGCCGGCATCCGCTTCCTCACCATCGCCGTTCTCCTGGGCGTGGTGCTGATCGTGAGCCGCGTCGACCCGGTGGGCGCGGTTATTGGCTACGGTTGCTTTCCGATCGCGGCGGCGGTCGCCGGGTGGCGCATTCTGCGCGCCCAGCCAGGGGTCACCGCATGAGCGGGTTATCGCGGCTTCAAATCGAGGTCAACCATCCGACGATCAACATCGCCGGTCTCGATTTCAATACGGACACGATTCGCAACACGCTCATCGTGTGCGGACTCCTGCTCATCCTCGGCCTCGTTCTGCGAAGCCAACTCAGAGTCGGCGTGCCCACCCAGTTACAGAACGCCACGGAAGCCATCGTCGAGTACATCAATAATTTGACCGAGGAAACGCTTCAAGGTCGGAATATCACGCTCGGCCCACTGGCGATCACGCTCATGACCTTTCTCTTGATCGCGAACTGGCTAGGCCTGGTGCCGGGGCTCAAGTCACCGACAAACGACTGGAACACGACGCTGGGCCTCGCCTTGATGTCCTTCGTCCTGGTCCAGTACTACAGCATCCGCAGCAGGCACCTCGGTGGCTACTTCAAGCACTTGCTCCTGGTGCCGCCTTACTTTCCGCTCACGGTCATCGATGAGCTCGCCAAGCCCATCACGCTCTCCTTCCGGTTGTACTTCAATATTTTCGTCGGCGAACTCTTGCTGACCTTGATCATCATGCTGATTCCGGGATGGGTGTCGTGGCTGCCCGGGGCGGCCTGGGCGCTCTTCAGCCTTTTCATCGGGGCGGTTCAGGCCTTTATCTTTACGGTCTTGACGGTTTCGTACATCGCGATCGCGACTGGAGTCGAAGAAGAACATGGATAACCACTAAGGGAGGATTGGATTGGAACGCGCAATCGTCTTAGGTGCCACCGTCATTGCGTTCGGTCTTTTGCTGGGACTGAGCGCCCTGGGGGCGGGGATTGGTGATGGGTTAGTGTCGAGCCGCACCGTCGAAGGGACAGCCCGTCAGCCGGAGATGCAGGGACGCCTGTTCACGCTGATGGTCATCGGCATCGGGTTCATCGAGGCACTGCCCATCATCGGATTGGGCCTCGGCCTGTTCCTCATCTTCGCCAACCCGCTGCTGGCCCAGATCACCGGGAAATGACCCGTCTCGCCGCCGGGCTGCTCACGATCAACGGGACGCTGATCGCGCAGCTGTTGATCTTTCTCGTCATGTTGGGCGTCCTGTATCGGTTCGCGTGGGGGCCGCTCTTAAAGATCCTGAACGAACGTCGGACGCGGATCGCGCAAGGCGTCGAGGCAACGCAGAAGGCGATGCAGGAGCTGGAAGCGGCCGAGAAAGAGCGCCAGGCGAAGCTCGAGGAAACGCGGCGAGAGGCGCAGGCGATCCTCGATCGGATTGCCAAGCAGGCTGAAGACCTGCGCAAAGAGCTGGAGGCGAAGGCGCGCGAGCAGGCCGAGGCGCTAATCGCGAAGGCCCGCGCCGAGATCCGCCAGGAACGCGAGAAGGCGGTCCAGGATTTGCGCTTGCAGGTTGCCGACCTGGCCGTGTTAGCCGCGGGTCGGATCATCGGCGAGAGCCTCGACGCGAAGAAGCATCGCGAGCTGATCGAGCGCGCCATCGAGGAGGCCGAGATCCGTGCCTGACGTCAGCAACGTTGCCCGAAGGTACGCCGGCGGCATTTTTCAGCTGGCCCTGGAGGAGAAGACGATCGACACCTGGCGGGCCGAGCTGTCGAAGCTGGACGAGTTGCTCCAGGACGACGTCCTCGTCGCCGCCTTTCAGAACCCGGCGGTGGGCGTCAAGCGCCGGATGGAGCTGGCGAAGCTTCTTGCTCCCGAACTTAAGCCCGAGACCGAAAACCTCCTTCGGTTGTTGGTCGAACATCACCGCACCAGGTACATCCATGAGATCCGGGAGGCGTTCGAGCAGCTCGCTGACCAGGCGTCGGGCATCGTACACGCCACCTTCGCGACCGCGATTGACCTGGATCCAGACGACCGCCGGCGCTACGAGGAGGCACTGGCACGCAAGCTAGGCCGCAAAGTTAACGTGAAGTTCCTGACCGACCCGGAGATTGTCGGGGGCGCGACGATCCAGATCGGTGATCATCTTGTCGACGGCACCGTGCGGACGCAACTCGCACGATTGCGTCAGGAATTATTGAGCTAAAGGGTAAGGAACAGCATTGGGCATCAAGTCAGACGAGATCAGCAGCCTGATCAAGCAGCGCATCAAGGAGTTCGACGTCCCGATCCTCTCGGCGGACGTCGGCATCGTCACTGAGATCGGCGACGGCATCGCACGGATCTATGGACTTCGGAACGCCCAGTCCCTCGAGTTGCTCGAGTTCAAGGGCGGGGTCAAAGGCATGGCCCTCAACCTGGAGGAGGATTCGGTCGGCGCCGTCGTCCTCGGGCCATACGAGGAGATCCGCGAGGGCGATGAGGTGCGCACGACGGGCAGCGTCATCCAGGTGCCGGTCGGCGAGGCGATCATCGGCCGCGTCGTCAACGCGCTCGGGGAGCCGATCGACGGCAAAGGACCGATCCAGACGAAAGAGACGGCCCCCGTCGAGAAGGTCGCGCCCGGTGTCATCACCCGGCAACCCGTCGATACGCCGTTGCAGACCGGGATCAAGTCGGTCGATGCGATGACCCCCATCGGCCGGGGTCAGCGTGAGCTGATCATCGGTGACCGGCAGACCGGCAAGACCGCGATTGCGCTCGACACCATCATCAACCAGAAAGGGCAAGACGTCATCTGCATCTATGTGGCGATCGGCCAGCGCGCCGCCACCGTGGCCCAGGTGGCCGCCGAACTCGAGGAGCGCGGCGCCCTCGAGTACACGATCATCGTCTCCGCGACTGCCAGTGAGCCGGCGCCGCTCTGGTACATCGCGCCCTACGCTGCCACCTCGATGGGCGAGTACTTCATGAACCAGGGCAAGGACGTGCTGGTCGTCTACGACGACCTCTCGAAGCACGCCTGGGCCTACCGGCAGATCTCGCTCCTGCTGCGCCGGCCGCCCGGGCGCGAGGCCTATCCGGGCGACGTCTTCTACCTGCACTCGCGGCTGCTGGAGCGCTCGGCGCGCATGAACAAGGAGAACGGTGGTGGCTCCTTGACGGCCCTGCCGATCATCGAGACTCTGGCGGGCGATATCTCGGCCTACATCCCCACCAACGTCATCTCGATCACCGACGGGCAGATCTACCTCTTGACCGATCTCTTTTACGCGGGCATCCGGCCGGCGATCTCGACCGGCCTCTCCGTTTCCCGCGTCGGTGGCGCCGCCCAGATCAAGGCGATGCGGCAGGTCGCCGGCCGGCTCCGCCTCGACCTCTCGCAGTATCGGGAGCTGGCGGCCTTCGCCCAGTTCGCCTCCGACCTCGACAAGCGGACGCGGGACCAGCTCGAGCGTGGCAAGCGGATGGAGGAGCTGCTGAAGCAGGACCAGTACCAACCGATGCCGGTTGCCCAGCAGGTCATCGTCCTCTTCGCCGGCGGGAACGGCCTCCTGGACGACGTTCCGGTCGACAAGGTGCGGCAATTCGAAAAAGAGTTGCTCCGCTTCCTGAGCAGCTCGCACCCGGGGATCGAGCAGGCGATCGCCAAAGAGAAGGCCTTGTCTGCGGACACGGAAAAGTTGCTGCGCGGGGCAATCGACGAGTTCAAGCAATCGAGCCCGCTGGTGCAGAAGACGGAAGCGAAGCCGGCCGCAAAAACGGACGAACCGCCAGCGGAGGGAAAGGGTCCATTGCAGGCTGCTCGCCGGGCGACCGAGCGCGAGACTAGAAAGGAACGCTAGCGCCAGATGGCCACGCTCGCCGAAATCCGTCGCCGGATCGCCAGCGTGAAGAACACGCAGCAGATCACGCGCGCGATGCAAGCGGTCGCCGCCTCCAAGCTGCGCCGGGTACAGGCACGGGCGGAGGCTGCTCGGCCCTATGCCGATCGTATGGCCGATGTTCTGGTCGAAGTCGCAAGCCGGGTGACCAGCTACCAACATCCCTTCCTCACCGAGCGGCCTGTCAAGAAGCGATTGTTGATTCTCGTCTCCTCCGACCGCGGCCTCGCGGGCGGCCTGAACGTCAACGCCTTTCGCGTAGGGCTCGGCTACATCCGGCAGGGCGACACCGTGCTCGACACCATCGGCCGAAAAGGGCGCGACTACTTCCGAAGGTTAGGGGTTCCAATCCTGGCCGAGGTATCGCAGATCGGCGACCGGCCGCAGTTGAAGGACATCTTGCCGGCGATCACGGTGGCGCGAGATGAGTATTTGCAGGGCAATGTCGACGAGGTTGCGCTGCTCTATACCCACTTTGCCTCGGTCAGCCGGTTGGAGCCCACGGTGAAGGTCTTGATCCCGGTCCGCGTCCCCGAACGGAAGGAGGGGATCCGGATCGACTACCTTTACGAACCGGAAGCTGAAGAGGTGCTCTCGCAGCTGCTGCCACGGTATGTCGAGGCACAGGTCTACGCGGCGGTCCTCGACAACCTGGCCAGCTTCTACGCCGCCCAGATGGTGGCGATGCGGAACGCGACCGACAACGCCGGTGAGCTAATCGAAGACCTGACCCTGCTGCGCAACAAGGTGCGACAGGCGACGATCACGAAAGAACTGAGTGAAATCGTGGGAGGCGCCGAGGCGCTCACCGCCGGCTAGCAGGAGGCAGCAAATGGCAATCGCAGAGAAGGCAGAGAAAAAGCAAGAGAAACCAAAGAAGGAACGGACGGGGCGTGTCGACCAGATCATCGGTCCGGTCGTCGACGTCGTCTTCGAGGGGCAGGATCTTCCCGAGATCTATCACGCGCTCGAGATCGATCGCGGCAAGCAGGGCCGCCTCGTACTGGAAGTCCAGCAGCATCGCGGCAATGATGTGGTGCGAACCATTGCGATGGACTCGACCGACGGTCTGGTCCGAGGCACCGAGGTCAAGGACACGGGCGGTCCGATCACCGTGCCGGTGGGCAAGGGAACGCTCGGCCGGATGATGAACGTGATCGGCGAGCCAATCGACGGCAAGGGCAAGATCGAGTCAGATGTCCGGCTGCCGATCCATCGCGCCGCGCCGCCGGTCAGCGAGCAGGCCACGGACACCGAGGTGCTGGAGACCGGGATCAAGGTGATCGACCTCGTCACCACCTTCGCCAAGGGCAGCAAGATCGGGTTGTTCGGTGGCGCCGGTGTCGGCAAGACCGTCATCGTCATGGAGCTGATCCGCAATATCGCGACCGAGCACAGCGGCTTCTCCGTGTTCGCCGGCGTTGGTGAGCGCACCCGCGAGGGCAACTCGCTCTGGCTCGAGATGAACGAATCGGGCGTTATCGACAAGACGGCACTGGTGTTCGGGCAGATGAACGAACCGCCGGGGGCGCGTGCCCGGGTCGGGTTGACCGGCCTGACGCTGGCGGAGTATTTCCGCGACGAGTTCGGCCAGGACGTGCTGCTCTTCATCGACAACGTCTTCCGCTACATGCTGGCTGGCAGCGAAGTCTCAGCCCTGCTCGGTCGACTGCCCTCGGCAGTCGGCTACCAGCCCACGCTGGCCACCGAGATGGGCGATCTCGAGGAGCGGATCACCTCGACCAAGAAGGGGTCGATCACCTCGGTGCAGGCGGTCTTCGTCCCCGCCGATGACTACACGGACCCCGCGATCGCGACCACCTTCGCCCACCTGGGCGCGACGGTCAGTCTCTCCCGTGCGATCGTCGAACGCGGCATCTACCCTGCGGTCGATCCCCTTGATTCCTTCTCGCGCTTCTTAAC
>DATBYU010000010.1:0-3580 GCA_036513555.1 Candidatus Dormiibacterota bacterium
AGCATCACCTCTACGCCGTGAAGCCTCGCGATCTCGACCAATTCGTCGATCACGTTTTCGGCCGGCAGCAGCGGCGCGTTGTCGAATGGGCATGCCCCGGCGGTCAGCGACAGGAAGTGATGGGTGCGACAGACGTAGCCCGCCCTCGCCAGCTTGTCGTCGAGGAAGAGCTGCCGCATCAGGAAGAGGTTGGCGGCGTCGATCACCGTCTCCAATCCCGCGGCCAGGCGGCCGTGTCCCTTGTAGAAGCCGAGCTCGTTAAGCGCCGCCTCCTCTTCCCTCTTCCGCTCTTCGGAAAGCGCGCGCCCGAGCGCCTCTCGGCGCTGATTGGGGTTCGCGTCGGGAGACAGCCGCGCATGCGTCACCAGCCGCTCCCTCAGCGCCTTCGGAAGGTAGTCCTCAAATTCTTTGACGAGCCCCTCCTCGCCGAATACCGCGAGCAGGTCACAGCGCTTCTCCGCGAAGAGACGGTTGGTCAGCTGCGCCGACGACTTGAGGTGCCACTGGAGGTGGGTCAGCCGGTGGCGCTGGACCTTACCCGGCCGGGAGGCGTCGACGCTGTCAGTCGGGACGAAGTCTTTGATGGCGCCGACGGGCTGGTCGTAGCCAAGTTCATAAACCGAGATGGCTGTTTTCTCTTTCGAGAGCTCGACCGTCAGGACGCGACGCTGCTCCTCGAAGATCGCCTCGAGCGGCTCGATGTAGGGGTCGAGGTCGATCGTCAACGAGTCGGCGACGCGGACCGGGAGCGGCATCACCCGGTTGAGGCGGGCACCTTGTTTGAAGACCACAATCGCGCGGGCTCCCTCCGGCTCGAATCCCTCGAGAAAGGCGTGCAAGTCGGCGAGGTCCTCTGGGACGCGCAGGCGCTGGGCGTGCGGGAGCGATTCGATGTACGGTTTGCGGGCTTCGAGCTCCCCGTGACGGAGGCTATCGAAGACGGTGAGGAACAGCGGGTGATCGCGGACCAGCCGCTGGCCCGAGAAGTTGAGGTAGAGGGTGATTACCGGACCCTCGTCGTGATCGCTGGCGATGTTGCGGAGCTCTTCGCGACTGATGAACGGTCGCTCGGTAAAGGTTGTCTTGAGGTTGTCGCCGCCGGGGATCTGCTCGGCGGCACGGACCATGGCGCTCGTCGTCCGCGTGCCCCTAACGCGCCGCTCTCGCTCTTCGATCGTTTCCCACGTGGTAGCCATCCCTTCGATCATATTCCCCTCCCCCACTCGGGGGAGGCAGGGTGGGGGCATTCTCGCCAAGAATGGTTAATGGAGGTAATGAACATGCTTGAAGCAATGACACGTAACTGGGGTGCGATCGCGCTGCGCGGATTCATCGCTGTGCTATTGGGCGCGATCGCGATTGTTTGGCCCGGACCGACGGTCGCGGTGTTCGTCATCTTGCTCGGCGCCTTCGCCCTGGTCGAAGGAGTGGCCAACATCGTGGCCGGCGTCCGTGGTCGGGAGGCTTGGGCAATCGCCGAAGGCGTTATCAGCTTCGTTGTCGGTATCGTCATCGTCGCTTGGCCGGCGATCACAGCGCTGGCCCTCTTGTATGTGGTAGCCGCCTGGGCCATCATCACTGGGATCGTCCGGATCGTCGCTGCCATTCAGCTTCGCCGCGTCCTGCGGAACGAATGGCTGTTGGTCGGGTCGGGACTGGCGTCCGTGATCTTCGGGGTGATCGCCGCCGTCTTCCCCGGCGCCGGCATCCTGGCGTTGATCTGGCTACTGGGAGCCTGGCTGATCGTGCTCGGCGTGCTGCTAATCGCGCTCGCCCTGTCGCTGCGCCAACTCGCCCACGGGCTGTCAACGGCGGGCGCCCACTAACTTCCTCGAGGAACCTCCCTCCCCCTTCGGGGGGAGGGATTGGGGAACTGGCACGCCGGAGCGATCATCATGTGTACCCCATCGGCGGTACTCTTGCGAAATGCGACCCCTTCGGTACTCCATCAACGTCACATTGGACGGGTGCTGCGATCATCGTGAAGGGTTCGCGGACGAAGACTTGCATCGTCACGCGGTCGAGAACCTCAAACAGGCCGATGCCCTTCTCTTTGGCCGGGTGACTTACGAAATGATGGAATCAGCCTGGCGGCCGCCCGCGCCGACGGGAGCGAGACCTGATTGGATGGAACCCTTCGCCCAGACGATCAACGCGGCAAAGAAGTACGTCGTGTCGAGCACCCTGGAGCAGGTCGATTGGAACGCGGAACTCGTGCGCGGGGATCTGGGGAAGGCCGTTCAGCAGCTCAAGCGGGAGTCGGGTAAGGGACTGTTCGTGGGAGGCGTGAAGCTCCCGCTGGCGTTGGCGGAGCTGGGATTGATCGATGAGTACGAGTTCGTGGTGCAGCCCAGGCTGGTGGGCCACGGGCCGACGTTGTTCGCCGGGCTGTCGAAGCGTATCGACTTGAGGCTGGTGAGCCGGCTGGAGTTCGGCTCGGGGGCGGTGGCGATGCGGTACGAGCCGAGAAGGTAGCCATCGGGCTTGCTCGCCCGAGCCGGCCCACAACAACGCCTTGGCCTGGCGCAGGCCGAAGACGATGAAGAGTGGCACTTCCTGGATCAGGCTGGCGAGGGTGGTTGCGGCGAGATCGCTACGTGATGAAGCGGCTCCCGGGCCATCAGACCAACCAGCAGAGCGAGGGCGAGCGCAATCCCGCCCGCAACCGCCAGCCCCGCCTGCACCCCGGCAGCCGAGGCGACGAAGCCGCCCATCAACGGCCCGAGGCCAAAGCCGACCGCGATCGCACTCGAGCCGACGCCGAAGATGGTGGCCTGGATGCTGCGCGGCGCTTCGAGGCCGATCATGGCTCCAAACGCCGGGATCAAGGAACCGGTCACAAAGCTACTGATAACGAACGCGGCGATGAGGGGCGCGGGTGAGCCGGCGACGGCTGTACCCAGGAGCGTGATGCCCATCAGGACCGACGCCGCTGTAGTGACCGTGCGGTAGTTACTGCGGCGCAGCAGCCGCGAGTACGTCACCGCGGCCAACGCCGTCGCGATCCCGGAGACCGCGAAGGTAATGCCGGTCAGGAATTGGGCCTGCCCGGCGCCGGTCAAGTCGAGGAGGCGCAAAACCACGAGCTGCTGGGCTGCGCTGAAGCTCGTCTGCTGCAAGGCTTGCGCCACCATTAGCACCACGAGCGCCTGCACCGTTCCCGGTCGCGCCGCTCGCAACACCTGCATGGTGGGCGGCGGCTTGGCGCGAACCAATCGGCCGGGGCTTTCGCGAACGAAGAGCAGGACCGGAACCGCCGCCAACAGCAGCAGGGCGCCGCCGCCCACGAAGATCGCCCGCAAGCCCACGAAGCTCGCCGCCAGCGCCCCGGTTGCGGGTCCCGCAGCGCTGCCCAGCGAGATGGCCGAGTTCAAGATGCCGAGCGCCCAGGCCAGGTGCTCGCTCGGCGTTTCGGTTGCCACCAGCGCGGTCGCGGCCGCGACCGTCCCAGAGCTCGCCCCCTGAACGCCGCGCAACACAGTCAGCTGCAGTGCCGATTGGGCGAGGCCCATCAGTCCGACGGAGATGCCACCGCCGATCATGGCGCGGATCAGCATCGGCTTGCGACCATAGCGATCCG
>DATBYU010000011.1:0-20350 GCA_036513555.1 Candidatus Dormiibacterota bacterium
TTCGGATGGGATAAGTGCTGAAAGCATCTAAGTACGAAGCCCACCTCAAGACAAGGTCTCCCACTGGGTTAACCAGGTAAGACCCCAGCGAGACTAGCTGGTTGATAGGCCGCAGGTGTAAGACGGGCAACCGTTTCAGCTGAGCGGTACTAATAGGTCGAGGGCTTGACCATCTATCTCCACTCCTCAGCGCTTTTCAGCGCAAGGGAGTTGATCGCGTGAACTGCGCGGTCCCTAAATACTTCTTCGCAACACGATCGAAGAGAAAGACTTCGGTGACCATAGCGACGGGGAAACACCTGTTCCCATCCCGAACACAGCAGTTAAGCCCGTCTGCGCCGATGGTACTGGGCTGGCAACGGTCTGGGAGAGTAGGTCATCGCCGAGGTCTTTTTCTTTTGCCTGCAAAACGGGACGGACTCACCGCGCTTGCCGGGATAATGGAGTCGGATGGCTGGTTGGGCGCCGTGGCTGCGGCCTTCGATCAACTGGCTGCTCGTTTTCATCCCGGCATCACTGATTGCAGCATTGGCCCATCAGCCGGTGCTGACTTTCATCACCGCAGCGCTCGCCATTATCCCGCTGGCCGGCTTGATCGGACGGGCGACCGACCAGCTAGCGATCTGCATCGGCCCGCGGCTCGGCGGCCTGCTGAATGCCACGTTCGGAAACCTGACCGAGCTGATCGTCGGCGTGCTGCTCATCGCCGCCGGCGACTTCGAGGTCGTCAAAGCCTCGTTGATCGGTTCGATCATCGGCAATCTCCTGCTGGTCCTCGGCGTCTCACTCTTCGTCGGTGGGCTGGGCCGAGACGAACAGGCCTTCAGCGCCCGCGCGGCGGGCGTCCATACCGCGTCCCTGGTCCTGGCAGTCGCCGGCCTCGGCGTGCCCGCGCTCCTGGTGGCGGCATCCTCGAGCCTATCGGCGGGCGACCGCCAACTCGTTTCCGCGGGGGTTGCGGCGACGCTCATCGTCCTTTACGCCGCGGCGTTGGTGTTCACGCAGTTCACCAACGCACATCTCTTTCGCACGCCAGCGTCCAGCGAACGACCGGAATGGTCGAGGGCACTGGCGTCCGGCGTCCTGCTGGGCGCGGCGCTGCTGGTCGGCCTCGAGTCTGAGCTGCTCGTTTCGGCCCTCAATCCGGCGCTTCAGACACTCAAGATCTCGCCAATCTTTGTGGGACTGATCTTGATCCCGGTCATCGGCAACGCCGCCGAGCACGCATCGGCGGTTTTCTTCGCGATCCGGAACAAGCTCGATGTCACGCTGGAGATCGCCGTCGGCTCATCCACGCAGGTCGCGCTCTTCATCGCGCCGGCCATGGTCTTCATCAGCCTCCTGATCGGCCGGCCAATGGATTTTGTCTTCACCGGGTTCGAGATCGGTGCGGTGCTAATCGCCACGCTGTTGATCGCAGTGATCTCACGCGACGGCCACAGCAACTGGCTCGAAGGCTTGCAGCTGGTCGGCGTCTACGCCATCATCGCGCTGGCGGCCTTCTTCCTCTAGCGGATCATTTCCCGGCGGACCGTCAAGCGTTCGACGAGGTCGACCTTGACGCGGACGCCCAGGCCCCATCGGGTCGGAACCGAGATCGTGCCGCCGCGCTGCAGGATGAACGGCGGCTCGACGATGTCTTCGGCCCAGTAGCGGTCGCTGGCGGAAATATCCCCGGGCAGGCGGAAATTGGGCAGCGACGCCAGGGCGACGTTGCAGGCGCGGCCGATGCCCGTTTCCAGCATGCCGCCGCACCAAACCGGCACGCCCGCCTTGCTCGCGAGGTCGTGAATCCGGCGAGACTCGGCAAAGCCGCCGACCCGTCCGGGCTTGATGTTGATCACGCGGCACGCCCCTAGCTCGACAGCCTGGCGGGCTTCGCGCGCCGATTCGATGCTCTCGTCCAGGCAGATGGGCGTGCGGAGCTGCCGCTGCAGTGTGGCGTGATCGATGATGTCGCCGGCGGTCAGCGGCTGCTCCAGCATCAACAACCCGAACTGGTCGAGCTGGGCGAGGTGGGGGGCATCATCGAGCGTGTAGGCGGAGTTCGCATCCGCCATCAGCGTGATTTCCGGGTAACGCTGGCGGATGGCCGCGATCGTCATCACGTCCCAGCCGGGCTCGATCTTGACCTTGATGCGACGGTAGCCCTGCGCCAGGTGCGCCCCGATGCTATCGAGCAGCTCATCGATGGTCGCCTGGATTCCGATGCTGACCCCGGTCTCGACGCGATCGCGGACCCCGCCAAGAAAGGTGGCGAGCGGCTTGCGCGCATACTCGGCGAGCGCCGCGGTGAACGCCATCTCGATCGAGGCCTTGGCCATGTGATGGCCGCGCACCGGCGCGAAGAGGGTTTCGAGCGCATCGACGTCGGCCAGATCGCGACCGATCACAGCCGGGACCAGGTAACCCTTGAGGATCTGCCACGCCGTCTCGACCGTCTCGTACGAGTACCAGGGGCCTTCGCCGGCGACGCACTCACCCCATTGCGAACGCCCGTCGATCTCCAGGCGCACCAGGAGCGGGTAGCGGTCTTGCTGCACCCCGAAGCTGGTGCGAAACGGCTTCAGCAGCCGCATTTTCAGCACCCGCAGCTCGACGGCGCTGATTTTCATCGCGTGCGGGCCATCACGTAGGCACCCTCGCGCCGGAAATCCACCGCGATCATGCCGGCGTTAAGCGCCGCTTCGAGCGCGGCCCGGCTTTCGAGCCGCCAGCGCTGCGCAAGCTCGGGGCTCTTCTTCTTGATCGCCTGGAAGTCCAGTGGCACGGCGATCAGGACGGCCGTCGCCGTCGTCAGCTCTATGGGGTGACGCATCGGCTCGCCGGTGCCGGCAACATGCAACATCACCGCCGGCTCACCGGTCGGGGCCGCCGGCTTTGGTCTGTCCAGCCACCATTCGGCCTCGAAGCGGTCGGAGGGCAGGCCACGGTTGAGCTCGTCTTCCATATCGCCGTAGTGGTTCCGATCGTACAGGCGCGCGATACATCCCAGCCGATGGAGATTGATGTACGCGTTGCGGGCCTCGAGCGGATCGAAGGTCCAGGACACCAGCTGATACCCGAGCCGCAGCGCGTCTCTGCGCTGCGCCTGCTTGAGCTCGATGCCGATCCCGGCGCCGCGCAGCTCCGGGACGACGCCGAGCTGATGCGAGCACAGGCGGAGCTGACCATCACGCAAACCGGCAAACGCAAAGCAGAAGCCAACGAGCCGGCCATCGGGAAGAAAGGCGCCATGCACCAGTCCGCCGTTGAGCTGCATCGTGAGCAGCAGCTCGCGGGGCACCACGTTCCGCTGCGCGGCGCCCCAGATATCCCGGCTCAGCGCCTCGCAGGCAGCGAACTCAGCATGGGAGCGGGCGAGCCGCACCTCCACACGTGGGAGAGCCGGCGGCCCGGACAACGGCGGCGGCACGCGCCACATCCTAGCGTGGCGGCGGCCCGCCCTACTTACAAGTCCAGGCGCTCTGGCGGCCGGCGTTGTAGAAGACGAGCGCTCCCCGCGCCTGGACATACGGATCCCAGATGTTCTGGCCGGGGAAGTTGGCGTTCCAGGTGGACGGCATGAATTGGAACAGGCCACTGGCGCCGCTGGAGCGATTGACGGCCAGGGGATTGTAGTGGCTCTCGCAGTTGGCAACCCGAAGCGCCCAGCTGAGGCCGGGGCTGTTGCCGAACACCGCGTAGATGGCGGCCAGCCCGTCGCCGCCCGACCCGGGTGGTGGGGTGAAGACGGCGGGCGCGGCCGGCTTGGGCGCGGGCGCTGGTGGCGCGGCCGGCACGATGACGTCCGGTGCTGGACGCTCCTCGAGCGCCGATGCCTTGAGGACCTCCCGGATCGGGGCATTTCGCGGGCGGATCGGAGTTGTCAACAGGACATAGCCCGCGTACTGCGCCGCGACCGTCCGCGTTGCCGCGGGACGGACCGTGAGGACGGGAACCACGAGGACGAAGCCGAGCCCAAGCACGAGCGCATGGCCCACCAGCGTGATGGACAGGTGCCGGCGGCGGATCCGAAGCCGCTCGACGGCCTGGCGGCATTTGCGCTGAAGCCGCCAGTAGCGCAGGACGGCCCGAGCGGCCCAATCAGAGACCACAAGATGGCGGACTCGCGCGCTGGTCAACCGCAAGATATGGGCGTGAGCCTTCAAGACAATAGCAATAACCCCTGTAACGTTCATGGAGCCTTCCCTCCGTCACTCGACGAACGTCAACCCTTCTGGTCCGTGGCAAAAACGAGGGGAAGGCGGTTAGCTACGACGAGGCGTAACGGACCGTCGTCCACCCTAACACAGGCGGTGGGCGGCGCGTCAAGTCGCTAGAGAGCCTCGATCAGCCGCCTGAGGAGCTCGGTCCGATCGAGCCAGCTCTGGATCAGCAGGTGCTCGGAGTCGGCATGCGCGCCGCCCCCGTCTGGGCCAAGACCATCGAGGGTGGCGACGCCGATGGCTGCGGTGAAATTGCCGTCGCTCCCACCTCCCGTGCTGGTCTCTGCGAGCTGGAAGCCGACGTCGCCCGCGAGCCGTTGCGCGAGCTGCGCCAGGCGAATGGTGCCGGCGCTCCGCTCCATCGGCGGCCGGTCGACGCCGCCGCTCACGCGGAGCCGAGCTCCCGCCAATTTCGGTTGCAGGTCGTTGATGGCGCGAACGACCCGCTCCGCTTCAGCGGCCTGAGCGAAGCGGACGTCGATGTCGGCTCGGGCGTGCGCCGCCACGACGTTGGGCCGGGTGCCGCCCTCGACCACGCCGACATTGATCGTGGTCCCTCGGCTCGGGTCGCTCAGCGCCTTGAGGGCCAGCACCTGGTGCGCCAGCTCCTCGATGGCGCTGATCCCTTTCTCCGGCTCGACGCCGGCATGGGCGGCTCGGCCATCGACCTCGAGGATGAAGTCCGCGATGCCCTTGCGAGCGGTCTTGATCGCGCCGCCGCTGGCGGCCGGCTCCAGCACCAGCACCGCGACCGCCTGCCGGGCGGTCTGCTCGATCAACGCGCGTGAGCTCCCGCTGCCGATCTCCTCGTCGGAGGTCGACAGCACGACCACGGGCCGTTTAGGTTCGGCCGCGTGGAGGGCAAAGGCTGCTTCGACGATGCCCGCCTTCATGTCATAGCTCCCAGGACCCTGGACGCGGTCACCGTCGACCCGGAACGGCAGCCGGGCGAGCGTGCCGTCGGGCCACACCGTGTCGTGATGGCAGAGGAGCAGGATCGGCTCGGCGCCTTCCCCAATCCGGATCTCCAGGTGGTCGCCCCGGTCCTGCCGCCGGTGCCGCACGGCGAAGACGCCTGTCCGCTGCCGAAAGAGGTCCGCGACCTGGTCGGCACACGCGTCGCAATGGGCCTTGTCGAGCGAGGGCGACTCGGCGAGGACGAGGCGTTCCAGGGCGGCGAGCATGGCGGTCCGGTCGGGCCTTTGCATCAGGGTGCCGTCCATGCTAAAACAGGCGGGGACACCGCCACGCTGACGATGTCGACCAAGGAGGGAGAAACCATGAGCGTTCGCGCGCCCGAAGTTGCCAACCGAATCATGCTCGACGAAAAAGAGATGCCGACGCGCTGGTACAACATCCAGGCGGACCTCCCATTTCCGGGAAGCCCACCACTCCACCCCGGCACCCGTCAGCCAATCGGCCCGCAGGACCTTGCGCCGTTGTTCCCGATGGAGCTGATCAAGCAGGAGGTCTCGCAGGAACGCTACATCGACATCCCGCAACCAGTCCAGGAGGCGCTGCGGCTGTGGCGGCCCACGCCGCTGATGCGCGCGACCCGCCTTGAGCGGGAGCTGAAGACCACTGCGAAGATCTACTACAAGTACGAAGGGGTCAGCCCGCCCGGTTCGCACAAGCCGAACACCGCGGTCGCCCAGGCCTTTTACAACAAAGCCGCGGGGACCAAGCGGTTGTCCACCGAAACGGGCGCAGGGCAGTGGGGGAGTGCTCTGGCCTTTGCCGCCAGGCTCTTCGACCTCGAGTGCATGGTGTACATGGTGCGCATCAGCTACGAGCAAAAGCCCTATCGCAAGAGCATGATGCACGTCTGGGGCGCAACCGTCGTGCCCAGCCCGTCCGAGCTGACTAATGCCGGACGCAAGATCCGCGCCGAGCACCCGGACTCGACCGGCAGTCTCGGCATCGCTATTTCGGAGGCGGTCGAAGATGCAGCGACCCGGGACGACACCAAGTACTCACTGGGAAGCGTCCTCAACCATGTCCTGATGCACCAAACGATCATCGGCGAAGAAGCCCTGATGCAAATGGAGCGGGCCGGTGCGATGCCAGACCTCGTGGTCGGCTGTGTCGGGGGTGGCAGCAATTTCTCCGGGCTTGCATTCCCCTTTCTGCGCGACCGCCTTCAGGGGAAGACGAAGACGAGGTTCCTTGCGGTGGAGCCGGACGCTTGTCCGTCGATCACCCGTGGCAAGTACGCCTATGACTTTGGCGACACCGGTGAAATGACGCCGCTGGTCAAGATGCACACGCTCGGCCACGGCTTCATCCCGGACGGGATCCATGCCGGCGGGTTGCGTTACCACGGCATGGCACCGCTGGTCTCGGCGCTGGTGGATCACGGCTTCATCGACGCGGTGGCCTATCCGCAGCGGACGGTCTTCGATGCCGCTGTGCAGTTCGCGCGGACCGAGGGCACGATCCCGGCGCCGGAGTCGGCTCACGCCATCCGCGCGGTCATCGACGAGGCCGTCAACGCGCGGGAGCGGGGCGAGTCGCCGGTCATCCTTTTCAACCTGAGCGGGCACGGCCTGCTCGACCTGGCCGCTTACGATGCCTATTTCGCCGGAACCCTCTCCGACGTCGCGCTCTCGGAAGCGCGCATCAGCGAACTCGTCGGCGCGCTGTAGACCGAAGGGAGGAGACCTGACCGGTCTCCTCCCAGTGCGTTAGCGCCGGCCGCCCTCCCGGCCGATGGCGGCCATGCGGTTGCGATCCTGGCTGGAGGCCTCGCCACCCTTGCGGCCTGCGGCTCGTGCCTCCTCGGAGGAAAACTCGTGCGCGGACCCTTTCTCGTGGGCAGCCTTGCCGCCTTTGCTGCCCGCAGAGCGGGCTTCTTCAGAACTGAACTCGTGCGCCGACCCTTTTTGGTGCGCCGCCTGCCCGCCCTTGCTGGCGATCTCTCGCTGCTTTGCCTCATCCATGGAACCGAAGCCCCGCTTGCCGCTGACTGGCATTCTTTCGCCTCCTTTCAACCGGACGGCGGCACGCAGGGGAATCAATAAGGGCCCGCGAGCCACTAATGGTATTGCCGCTATCAATTTAGCTGACACGGTTGGCTGGCTGTCAAGCGCCAGATTGCAAACGGAAACGCGAACAGGCCTCGCTCCCCGGCGAGGCCGGTTGCTGCGAAGCAGCGATCCGGGGACGCAGCCGCTAGTAGCCCGCTGGCTCCTGGCCGCTGAAGAAGGCACGCACCCGCTCCCCGAAGGTCGCCCTGGGGCGGTAGGGCGCAGCGCTGCGCCGGCCGTCCGGCGCGGTCGTGGCGGCCACTGGCTCGCGGTCCCCGGTGGTTGCCGCGATCCCGCGCTCGCTTCGGATGCGGGCATTCTCCTCACGCAACTGCTGGTTCTCGCGGCGCAGATCGGTGATCGCCGATTCGCGTGTCGTCACTCGACGCCGCATCGATCCCACGCGGACGCCGTGAACCAGGCCCGAGTAGGTCATGTAGAGCAAGAGCAAGCCACCGAACACGACGGCGGTAAGCACTACCGGAACCCAGTCGGGGACCGCGGACCAGTGCCACTGCCAGAGCGCGACGTCATGCGTACCGGCGTTCCCGCTTGCGGCATAGACGGCAACGACCCCACAAGCGGCGATCAGGAGCAGCAGGAATAGGATCATGGGCAATCCCTCCAGGATGGTAGGTTGGCTTTTAACAATACAGGTATCACGTTACCTGACACCGGCCTAGCCGGTCAAGGCGACGAATTTGGCTGAGCTCGTAATTCGGCGCCTGGCGGCCGCCGACTGGGCAGCCTTCCGTGAGGTGCGCCTTATGGCCCTACGGGACGCCCCAGAGGCCTTCGGGTCCATCGCGGCCGACGCCGAGAAGCTGGACGAGGCGGAGTGGCGGCGCCGGCTGGCGCAGCGGGCGGTCTTCCTGGCCGAAGATTCGAGCCAGCGCGCAGGACTGGCGGCGGGGATCGGCGGCGATCAGGCGGGGGAGGCCGAGCTCATCTCGATGTGGGTGGCGCCCGCCTGGCGGGGCCAGGGCGTTGGGGATCGCCTCGTGGACGCCGTCATGGCGTGGGCCGCCGGCGAAGGATTCACGACGCTGGGCCTCTGGGTCGTCCAGGGCAATGGGCGAGCTGCGGGGCTCTATGCCCGGCATGGATTCGCAACCACCGGCCGCGTGCAGCCAATGGGAGGTGGCCGGGCCGATGTTCTCGAATTCGAGATGCGCCGCGGCGTCGGCTAGCGGAGGTCGCGGACGGCGGCGGTGCCCAGCAATCCCGTGGCCAGGGCGACGGTCGCCAGTCGCATCGAATCGACCAGCCACCCACCGGCGGCGGTCAGACTCAGGGTGAGTGCGGCACAGATGGAGCTACACAGCCCGGCGATGAGCCAGAGCGGCCAACGCCGGCGTCCGGGCCAGGCCAGCAGGACGCACAAAATAAAGGCGACCAGGATGAAACCCCCCACCATCCTGGTCGCCATCGGCGTGCCCCCCAGGTCGATTGGCACCCCCACTGGTGACAGCCTACGTCGGGTCCGTCCTCATCGGTATCCCCCAGGGTGATGAAAAATCACCGCGGGCGGTTCCAACCGGGGGAGGCCGAACGGGGGAGAGGGAGTGCCGCTAGATCAGATTCTGCCGGGAAGCGGCGGCCACCGCCTCGGCCCGGTTCCGCGCGTTGAGCCGGCTCAGCAGGTTCTCGACGTAGGTCTTGATGGTGTTCTCGCTCAGATGCAGGCGGGTCGCGATCATGGCGTTGGAGTAGCCTTCCGCGACCAGTTCGAGGACCTCCTGCTCCCGGGGTGAAAGGCGAACGGTGGGGGCGCTCCCGCTCGTCACGGGCGTGGCGACGGCGCTGACGATGACCGCGGGGGCTGTCGAAGGGCTCGATCCGTTCGGGCCGGCCGCTGGTCCCTGGGGCAGGACGCCTCCGATGACGATCCGATCGTAGGCCGCCAGGATGGCGCCCGCGACCACCATGATGAGGCTCCAGTACAAGACGTCCGGCCCATAGAAGGGGTTGCCCAGAAAGGCACGGAGAGCGGCGTGCAGGGCGATCATCCCCACGACGAAGATGCCGACGCTGAGCATCGCCCCCTCGGCGCCATCGTAGGCCACCATCCACACGATCAGGAGGATGTAGGCCGCATAGATGCTGGTGCTCGCTCCGACACCGCCGAAGACGAACAGAACCAGGAAGTAGCTGACCGTATCCAGCAAGGTGAGGGCGCGCCCGATCCGCAGGATCGAGGCGTCGTCGGCCTTGGAAATCTGGATCATCCCCCAGGCGTTGTAAAGGGCGACCCAGATGAGGATAAGGGCGAGCCCGATCCCCGAGATCGGCTTCACTTCGAGTGACAGGATCGCCGCAAAGAGCAGCCCTGGCCAGCGAACCACCGTACCGAGCCATGCCAGCCGGCGGAGAGTTGTCGGGTTCAGACGCGGACGCTCGGCGGCGTCGAGTCCGAGCAACGACAGCGTCCGCATTCCCCGACCTCCGCCCTGCCCCCGTCAGGGTGGCCCCATTCTACCGGCGACTCAGGAGGCCGTAAAGACGTCAGTCGCCGATCAAGGTCCGCACGAACCCGGTCGTCCAATCCGCGACGGCGATCCGGTGGTTGTTGGTGTCCGCAATGTACAGGCCGTCGGCGCCGGCACAGACACCGCCGGGCTCGCGGAAGGCCGCCGACGGTCCGCGACCATCCGCCCGGCCCGCGCTGCCGCTGCCGAGCCAGGTGGTCACGGCGCGTCGCCCAGGGTCCAGCCGCTTGACCTTGTTGTTGTAGCTGTCGGCCAAAAAGAGCGTGCCGTCGCGACTGGTTATCCCGAGCGGATGCTGAAGACGGACAGCGTCGCCCTCGCCATCCTCGTCACCGAAGACGAAGAGGTCCTCACCGACGAGGGTGGTGACCTGCCCGGTCTTCAAGTCGACGTCGCGCACGGCGCTGACCTCGGAATCCGCGACATACAGGTGGCCGTTGTGAATCGTAAGTCCACTCGATTGGGCGAACCACGCCTCCGCTTTCGGTCCATCGAGCAGGCCCTCACGACCGGTGCCGGCGAAGGGCGCGACCGTGCCGCGATCGAGGTCGAGCGTCCAGATCTGGTGGGTTCCGGCCATCGCGATGTACAGGACGCGATCCGCCAGCGCCAGGTCCCAGGGCGAGCTTAGCGGAGTCGACCGGCCGGGCCCACCCGTCCCCGGTTGCACGGCCTGCTCCCCCGTGCCCGCCAAGGTCGTCACGACACCGGACTCGAGGTCGATGGACCGGATCGCATGGTTTTCCGTATCCGCGACGTAGAGCGTCGCGCCGGATCGCGCCATCCCCTGGGGTTGCTGAAAGGCGGCGCCGTCCGCCGGCCCGTCGGCGAGTCCCGGCTCACCAGAGCCGTAGGTCCGCCGGATCGATCCGTCGAACCCGGCCGAGATGATGCGCTGATGGTTGCTGTCGGCGATGAACAGCGAGTCCTTCGTCGCCAACACCTTGCCAGGAAAACTCAGGGTGCGGGCCGGTTCGCGGATCGCCTCGAGCGCGATCGTCGAAGGACGTGCCTGAAGCAGACCGCGTTCCTCGAACTCTTTCAGCATCCCCCCGACCACGGAATCGAACTGTTCGAAGGGCAATTCGCCCTCGTGCTTGCCGATGACCCGGCCCTCCGGGTCGATGAACATCAACGTCGGCCAGGCCCGTCCTCCGAAGCGCTGCCAGACGGCAAAGTCTCGGTCATTCACGACCGGGTGCTCGATGCGATAGCGGAGCACCGCTTCGCGTAAGTTGGCCGTGTCGCGCTCAGCCGGGAATTTCGGGGAGTGGACGCCGACGACGATCACGCGGTCCCCATACTTCCGTTCGATCTTCCGCAACTGCGGAAACGTGTGCATGCAGTTGATTCAACAGAAGGTCCAGAAATCGATGATCGCCAGCCGCCCGCGCAGGTCGGCGATGTGAAGCGGCCGGGAAACGTTGAGCCAGTCGAGCCCATCCGGGAAATCCGGGGCGCGAACGGTGCCCGCGTAGGAGTGAACCGCCATCGGGTCAATGGTACTGACGCCGTACTCGTGCGTTTCGCAGCTTTTAGCCGGCGCGGAACTTTTCAGCCCGTTGCGCGTCGTAATCATCGAGGCCCGATGAAACGCATCTTCACAGCGATGATCGTGACGCTGGCGCTGGCCGCGTGCGGCGCGCCGGCCGTTTCGCCTACGCCGTCGCCCGGAACCGGCATCCAGGGCGTGGTGCAGGCGGGTCCCACCTGCCCGGTCGAGCGGATCAACTCGCCCTGTCCGCCGCGTCCTCTCGCCGCGACCGTCGTCGTGCGCGACGCGGCCGGTCATGAGGTGGCTCGGACGCACTCTGGCGCGGATGGACACTTCAAGGTGGACGTTGCGCCGGGAACCTACACGGTCGTCGGCCTCAACATGGGCTCCAGCATGCTTCCGCGGCCCATCCCGACAACGGTGACAGTGACGTCGGGAAGCTATGCAACCGTCAACGTCGAGTACGACAGCGGGATTCGTTAGTTGCCGATGTGAGCCGCGGGAATTGTTCCCATCCGGCCCCGACGGAAGTCATCGAAGGCCTGGGCCAATTCTTCATGCGTGTTCATCACAAACGGTCCGTACCACGCCACCGGCTCGCCAATCGGCTCGCCGCCGAGGACGAGCACCTCGAGATTCGGCGAACGGCTCTCCTGGGTGAGGTCGGCGGTCAG
Organism: Candidatus Dormiibacterota bacterium; assembly: GCA_036513555.1. Lineage (GTDB taxonomy): Bacteria > Chloroflexota > Dormibacteria > CF-121 > CF-121 > CF-13. The sequence continues at coordinate 11,893 of DATBYU010000011.1, forward strand.
GCTGATTACGTCACCCTCACCGAAGGCCGCCAGCTGTCCGGTGCCGATGGGTGCGCGCTTGGCGCCTACGGTTCCGCGTCCGGCGAGCACGTACACCAGCCCATTGAACTCGCGGCGCCAGGGCAGGCGGAGTTCGGCCCTCGGATTGACGGTCGCGTGTAGGAGGCTGATCGGGGTGTGGGTGACGCCGGGTCCTTTGTGACCCGCAATTTCGCCGGCGATCACGCGCACCAGCGCGCCGCCGTCGTGCGAGGCGAGCAGCGTGACCCTGCTGGCGCCGATGTCCTGGTAACGCGGCGGCGTCCACTTCTCATCGGCCGGCAGGTTGACCCAGAGCTGGATGCCATGGAAGAGCCCGCCGCTGGCGATCAACGCGTCCGGCGGTCGCTCGATGTGGAGGATGCCGGCCCCCGCGGTCATCCACTGGGTCGCGCCATTGGTGATCACCCCGCCCCCGCCGGTGGAGTCCTGGTGCTGAAAGGTGCCGTCGATCATGTAGGTCACGGTCTCGAAACCGCGATGCGGATGCCAGGCGGTGCCCTTCGGCTCGCCGGGACCGTACTCCACCTCACCCATCTGATCCATGTGAATGAAGGGATCGAGGAACCGCTGATCGAGCCCGTAAAATGCGCGGCGCACGGGGAAGCCTTCGCCCTCGACACCCCTGGGTGCCGTGGTGATGGCGAGCACCGGTCGCTCGATGCTGGTGGCAGGGTCAAGGTCCGGCAGCCGGGGCAGGGTCAGGACGTTCTCGACGGTAATCGCAGGCATTGCACTGCTTATAACTCTGGCACGCGGGTCGCTATTCCGGCGCGATAGAGGAGCGCCACGTAGGCCGACATGGCCAGCGCGAAGCCGACCGCCATCAGCATCGAGCTGAAGTCTGCGTGATAGGTCAAGAAGAGGGTGCCCAGCGCGGCCGTCCCCAGTAGGAACTCGACGATCAGCGCGCCGAGCGCAAATGCGAGCGCCGTGCGGAATCTCGTTTCTTTCATCGATCCCGGATATCGCATCGAGGGTACCAGTCGCGGCGCCGACGAGTTCCGCTAACGTCATGGCCATGCGGATCGGCGTGATGATCGAAGGGCAGGAAGGGTTGACCTGGGATCGCTGGTTTCGCATCGCGGACAGAGTAGAGTCGCTGGGCCTCGACTCGCTCTGGCGCTCGGACCACTTCTTCAGTCTGATGGGCCACCCGGAGCGGCCCGCGTTGGAATGCTGGACCTCGCTCACCGCGCTGGCGCAGCGAACGCAGCGAATCGGGTTCGGACCGCTGGTCAGCCCGATGACCTTTCGCCACCCCGCGCTGCTCGCTCGCATGGCCTCGGCCGTCGACGGACTCTCGGCCGGCCGGCTGGTTCTCGGCGTCGGCGCCGGATGGAACGAGGCCGAGCACCAGGCCTACGGCATTACGCTTCCACCGCTCAAGGAACGGTTCGACCGCCTGGAAGAGGGCATCGCGGTGATCAAGGCGCTGTGGACCGGTGGCCCGGTCGATTTCGAGGGTCAGTACTACCGGCTGCGCGGCGCCGCCGCCTACCCGCGGCCGGTGCAGCAACCCGCACCGCCGCTTCTCATCGGCGGCGATGGCGAAGTCCGCCTGCTTCGCATCGTGGCGCGCGAGGCCGATGAGTGGAATAGTCACGCACCTGGGCCTGCGGCCTACCGTCTCAAGCGAGCCCGGCTGGAAGAGCACTGCCGGGCGGTTGGTCGCAGCCCTGATCAGATCCGGCGCTCGTGGATGGGGGGCGCCCTCATCGGTCGTGATGCCGCAGAGGTTCGCGAGAAGGGACGCTGGCACCAGTCGTTTCTCGCGGCGCTGGCGATGGTCGCGCCGGAGGCGGCGCCGGACGAGCTCCGCCGGCGGAGCTGGATCGTTGGGACACCGGATGAGGTCGCACCCCAGCTGGAGGAATTCGCGGCGCTTGGCGTTGAGCGCGTCATGTTCCAGTGGTACAACCTCGACGACCTCGACGGACTCGGCCTGCTGGCCCAAGTGAACCGCCCCTAGGAGGCAAACAATGGCAAACGCGAGCGACCCGATCAACACTGCCAAGGACGAGCTCGAGCGACACGTCGTCGACCCGCTTAGTCACGTCCCCCGCCTCGTGCTCTCGCAGCATGTTTCAGGCGACGGCCTTCTCGACCGCATCGCCGACTCGGTGAACCAACTGATCGGCTCCATGTACCTGTTCGTCCTGATCACCATTGGCATCGTGGTCTGGCTCTTCGCCGGTAATATCGTCGGCTTCGACAAGACACCATGGCCGCTGCTGCTTACCCTCCTCAATTTGCCGCAACTGTCGATCATGATCTCGCTGCAGGTGAGCGCCAACCGGGCGCTAGCAGCCAGCGATGCACGGGCGATCGCCGATCACGAGACGTTGCACGCGATCCACGAGCTGGCCAAGATGCAGATCCAGATCCTGGATGGACAAAATAAGGTTCTCGAGCTGTTGAAACTCGCACATCCCACGCCGACCGGATAGGTCCTCGATCCAGACGCGAAGGGCTGGCCTTAGCCGGAGCCGTAGTTGATCATGACGTTCTTGATCTGGGTGTAGCTCGCCAGCGCTTCGACACCCTGCTCCCGGCCAAAACCGCTGCGCTTGTAGCCCCCAAACGGCAAACCGATGCTTCCTTCCACGCTGTAGCCGTTGACCCGTACCTGGCCTGACTTGACGGCGGTGGCCACGGTCACCGCCTTGCTGAGATCTTTGGTCCAGACGCCCGTGACCAGCCCATACGGCGTGCCGTTGGCGATGGCGATCGCCTCGTCGAGCGACTCGAAGGTCGTAACCGTAAGCACCGGGCCGAAGATCTCCTCCTGCTCGAGGGCAGATCCGCGCTCCACCCGGTCGAGCAGGGTTGGCTCGATAAAGTAGCCGGCCGCGAGCTCGGGGAGCTGAGAGCGGGCGCCGCCGGTGACCGCCGTCGCCCCGTCACGCGAACCCGCCGCGATGTAGCCGAGCACGCGCTGCATCTGGCGCTCGCTGACCACCGGCCCCATGTCGGGATTGTCGAGGCCCCGCCCCAGCCGAATCGCGCCGATGCGCTTCGCCAGCAGGTCGACCAAGCGGTCATGAGCCGATCGCTCGAGCAGAAGTCGGGTTGGCGCCGTGCACGTTTGCGCGGCGTTTTGCATCAGGATGCTGGCCGAGGATGCAGCGGCACGCTCGAGGTCCGCGTCAGCAAAGACCACGTTGGGGGACTTGCCACCGAGCTCGAGCGTCACCGGCACGACGTTGTCCGCGGCTGCCTTCATGATCGCGATGCCGGTCGGGACCGAGCCGGTGAAGGTGATGTGGTTGATGCCGGGATGCGATGCGAGCGCGGCTCCGGTTTCCCGTCCACCGGTCACGACGTTGAACACACCGGCTGGAATGCCCGCCTCGGCGGCCAGCTCGGCCAGGCGAACGATGCTCAACCCCGCCTCGGCCGCGGGTTTCGCCACGACCGCGTTTCCGGCAGCGAGGGCAGGCGCAATTCCCCGCGACGCGAGCCGGAGCGGGTAGTTCCAGGGCACGATCTGCGCGGAGATTCCCAGCGGCTCTCGAAGCGTGAAGTCGAGGAAGCCCTGCCCGAGCGGGATGCTCGAGCCGAACACCTTGTCCGCCACACCGGCGAAGAACTCGAAATAGCCGGCGGCGGCGGCCACGTCATCCTCGGCCTGGCGGAGCGGCTTGCCGACGTCCAGGCTTTCGAGTTCGGCCAGCTCTCGGGTGCGCTCACGCAGCAGGCTGGCCAGCCGGTTCAGCATGCGGACGCGCCGCACCGGCGGGAGCCCGGCCCAGCCCTGGTCCACCGCCTGCCGGGCCGCGGCCACGGCGGCATCAACGTCGGATTTGTCGCCGAGCGCTACGGTCGCGAAGACTTGCCCGAGGGCTGGATCGATGGCCTCGAGCGTCGCGCCCGATCGCGACCAGGTTCGCTGCCCGTCGATAAACATCCGACCGTCGACGGCACCCAGGGCCGTCCGGCTCGTGTCCGCCACCTCGTTAGCGTACTTGTGTCAGGGCGCGATCATCTGGGTAAATCAGATATGTATCGCGGTCGGGACAGCGGAGGAGCTCATCGGCATGCGCACCGTCGCAACCTATCTGACCGGTCGGCGGAACCTCGCAGGATCGGGGCTGGCCTTGCTGGCGGGCGCGCTGGTCCTGGTCGATCCGGTCGGCCTGCAAGGCATCGTGCTGGTGATTGGCTTCTACCTGGCCGGGGCATTGGCGGTGCGCGGCAATCCCAAAGTCCACCGGTTTGGATTCGACCCAATGCAGGTCCAGCGCTCCCTTTCGGAGGAGATCGCCGCCGTTGCTGGGCGCGTTCCGCCGGCCATCACGATCCGGATCCAGCGGATCGAGTTGACCATCCGCTCCGAGATCCTGCCGCGGCTCGATTGCCTCCCGCTCGGGGCGCCCGAGCTCTACCTGGTCGAGCGCACCGCGCGCGACTTCTTACCCACGGCGGTGGAGACCTATTTGCGCCTGCCAGGCGGGTACGCGTCCTCTCGCGGGGCCACCGCCTACCAGGTCCTGGTTGACCAGCTCGAGCTGCTCGAAGCGCAGATGCGTCGGGTCGCCGAAGTCGTCCATCGGGCAGATATGGACCGGCTGCTGGCGCATCGCCGATTCTTGGAGGATCGGTTCAACCGGCTGGACCTATCAGGATGACGTCGGGCGGCGAAGCGCGGGCCGCATCGAAACCGGCAGCAGCCGCCAGACCCCGAAGGCGAGCAGTAGCAGCAGGATGAAGGGCAGCACGAACCCGCCGGCCACCAGCATCCCGCCGACGACGGCGACAAATGCCTGCCCCGCCGATCCGAGGGACTGTCCCAGGCCGCTGCGATCCCAGACGCTCGGCTGCACCGGCGCGGCCGCCACGGTGAACAGGCGAACGGTGATGGTCGAGTAGGTGGTCCGCTGGTCGAGGAAGCGGATGCGCCCCTCGATCTGTTCGATCTGCCCGGTGACGCCTGAAAGCTGGTTCTGGACCGCGATGCTGTCCTGAATGGACTGGGCGCGCCGCATCAGGTCGAGTAGGACCGCCTGCTGCGCCTGCTGGTTCTTGAGGCGCGACAGGAGGTCGACGTATTCGCCGCTGACGTCCTGGCTTACGACCTGGAGCTGGGTTGGCTTGCCTAGTTGGCGCAGCGCCGCGAGCGCGTCCGCGTAACTGGCGGCGGGGACGGCGATGACCACCGTACCGGAGTCGGTCTGCTGTCCGGTCTGATCCCCAACCTGCGAGCTGACGAGGTGACCGTTGAAGCGTCCGGCGACGACGACGGCCTGGTTGTAGCTGTCCCAGAAGGCGCCGGACTTGATCTGGATCCCGAGGGTTGCATCCAGGATGACCTTCTGGTCGCCCTGGGCGGTGAGGACGGCATTGCTGCTCGCGGGTGTTGCCGGGCCGAAGGAACCGGCGCCGGCCGACTTATCCTGGGTGGGCGAGTAGGCCGATGACCCCTGTGCCAGCCCGCCGCTCACCGAGTGGGCAGCCGGTGCCGGGCTATTGGTGGAGGCGGAGCCGCAGGCCGCGAGCAACCCGCTGAGACCTAGGATTCCGACGACCAGCGCCAGGCGAAGGGGCGGGAAAGTTTTCATGTCGAGGCTTAGACGCGAACCAGCAGGAAAAGTTCCCTCTGCCCGACGTAAGCTTGAACAGTGAGTCAGCCGGTCGACCTTTCGCCGCTGCAGCGCGAGCTCGATAACCTGCGCCTGCAGCTTTGCCACTGTGACAATGCGGGCACGTGTCTGGGGTGCCAGGGCGTCGAAATGCTCCGCCAGCAGGCATCGATGGTGGTATCCGCGGCCACCCAGCCGGTATTGCTGCAGGTTGCCCAGGAGACCCAGGCAAAGGAACTGGTCAAGCAGGTCCAGGAGATGCAGGAACGTCTGCTTCGTGACCCGGAGGCCGCCAAGGCCCTGGAAGAGTTACTGAAGTATTTTCAGGGGCCGACCGAAGAGACGAACCACTAAGGCCTCCGGCGGCTAGGCCGTCGCAGGCGCGGCCGTCACGACGACGCGCTGGGTGTCGACCCAGTTGGGCCAGCAGGTGAAGACGGTGAGCCGAACATCGTTGGTGGGCCGAAGGATCTGCACCGCTGTCGGGGCGACGATCGCCCGGGCCGTGACGTGGTAGACGACCGGGTCGCTTCCGGCCACGGCGACGTCTAACTCGTCCCCGATCGCCAGGTCCTTGAGCCGGCCGAAGATACTGCCTTCGATGTCGTCATGGCCGTAGAGCACCGCGTTGCCGCTGCCGATGGGGGAGGAGTTGGCGTAGTGGGTAATCGCGTAGCCCTTGGCGATCAGCATGTTGCCGCTGCCGTCGACGCCACGGTCGAAAATCTGGGCGTTCTTGATGCCCAGCTTGGGAATCGAGAGATAGGCGACGACCTGGCTTGGCCCGGCGCCGGTGTTGCCGGTCCCGGGGAGGAATTTCGGATGCTGATGGGGAGGGGAAAGGGGTTCGCCAAGGGCCGGGATGGGCTGGATGGCGACGTTGGACGAGCCCACACGAACGAGGCCGAGAGCCGGCAGCGAGGTGGCCATCAGAGCGAGACCGCCCGCAATCAGCAATCCGGCTATCAAGTTTCTACGCATCGCTACCATCATAGTCAGGCCAAATCGGGAGCCTGTCAAGAAAACAAGGGCGCCTGGCTTTACAGCCAGGCGCCCTCTAGTCGAAAAGTCTGCCTACGCGGCCTTGCGGGCAGCCGTACGGATATAGGCCTCGCGGACGGCCTTTGGGAACGACCAGCGCGGCTTCTTCGAGGCGGGCCGCGCCTTCAGCATGATCGACTCGCCGGTGAAGGGATTGGTGCCTTTCCCTGCCTTGCGGGCCTTGACGTCACGCGATGCCAGGGCGCCGATCTCCGGGAAGCGCACGCGCATACCGCGCGCCCCGGCCATGACGGCCGCCTCGAAAGCATCCTTGACGGCCCAGCTGAGGTCCGACTTCTTGACCTTGTGGCCCTTCTCGGTTAGGTTCTCGTGCACCAGGCTGACGAACGTCGACGCTGTCCATTTTTGCGTTTTCGGCATCGTGTCCTCCGTGTTGTAATCCGGTGGGCCAGGGGCCCTTTCGTGGGTTGCAAACGGGGGCGCGGCCGAAAACGTGCGTCTTTCCGCCGAAATTGCCAGAAAATGAGCCGGGATGCCTGACTTGCGCTTTGAATGCCGCCTCGAATCCGACCAGGAGGCATGCTTCATTCGCGTCCCACCCGAGGTGCTGACGACGCTTGGCCAGCGCAAGCGCGCACCGGTCAAGGTGACGATCAACGCCTATACCTACCGAACCACGATCGCGGTCTATGGCGGTAAGTCTTACATCGGGGTGCGGCGCGAGGTCCGGGAGGCGGCGGGCGTCGCCGCGGGTGACCAGCTCACGGTGGGTCTGGAATATGATGCCGAGCTGCGGACGGTAGACCTGCCCGAGGGGCTGCGGGCGGCCCTTCAGGCCGATGCCAGGGCCGCGGCAGCCTTCGAGAAGCTCTCCCACACGCGCAAGAAGGAGTTCGTGGAATGGGTGACCGGCGCGAAGCTGGCCGAGACGCAGCGACGACGCATGCTGCAGGCGATCCGGATGCTCCGGCGTCCGGCGCAACGCTAACGGGTCAGGCGGCTTTGCGCTGGCGCAGCTCGTAGGCGATCCGGTCGTCGAGCCGCCATTCCTCCTCGAGCGCGAGGATGTCTAGGAGCAGCTCCTCGTGGATGTCCTCGAGATCGCGGCGCCGCTCAATCCCCTCCGCATCCAGCGGCTTTGGAACGAGCGCCTCGAATTGCTCGGAGGCATCCATTGCTGAGTCACATCCTTCTAGCCTCCGTTCTAGCGCGACAGTATTAAGGCCGCATTAGCGATCCGCATTTCCTGCCATCCGCCGCAGCACTGTGCCGCGGACGTTACGGGTTCGTCTTACTCAGATGGGCGAGCGTTAGCCGGAGCCTTCAGCGCCTGTTCGCGGATCACCTTCTTATCGAATTTCCCCACGCTGGTCTTGGGGATCTCATCGACAAAGCGAACCTCGTCCGGCAGCCACCACTTGGCGACCAGTGGCGTGAGGAACTCGATGATCTCCGCCTGGGTGACGGCGCCTTTGAATTCGGGCTTGGCGACGACGTAGGCGACCGGCCGTTCCTGCCACTTCGGGTGTGGCACGCCGATCACGGCCGCCTCCAGCACCTTTGGATGGCCCATGATCGCTGACTCCAGTTCCACCGACGAGATCCATTCGCCACCGGACTTCACCAGGTCCTTGGTGCGGTCAACGATCTGCGCGTAACCCTCGGCATCGATGTTCGCCACGTCGCCGGTGCGGAGCCAGCCGTCTGCGGTGAAGCGTTCGGCGTCGACGCCGCGATAGTAGCTCGCCGTTACCCAGGGGCCGCGCACCTGGATCTCACCGACGCTCTTGCCATCCCACGGGACCGGTTCGCCGGTGTCCACGTTGGCGAGGCGT
>DATBYU010000012.1:0-9326 GCA_036513555.1 Candidatus Dormiibacterota bacterium
CCGCGCACGGTTGGTTCGTCGACCGACAGCATCGCGGTTGCCGTCGGGCTGTCATAGACCGCCGCAAAGGTCGACCGCGCATCACCGGTCCCGGGTGTCTCGAACACGCGCCGTCCGTCGATGTCGAGGCTGAACGCGATCGTCGGATTTCCCAGGGCCAGCTCGCCGACCAGCCGGCTGATCACGGCATTTTCAGTGGCGGGCTGCTTCAGGAACTTCAGCCGTGCCGGTGTGTTGAAGAACAACCGCTCGACGCTGACCCGTGTGCCGACCGAACAGCCGGCGGGCTCCGCGGTGAGCAATTCCCCCGCCTGAATGCGCACGAGAGACCCCTCTCCCCCATCGCGGGATCGGCTGACCGCCTCGACCTGGGCGACGGCGGCGATGCTGGCCAACGCCTCGCCGCGAAAGCCAAGGGTATGGATCGTGCGCAGATCCTCGAGGGAGCGCAGCTTACTCGTCGCGTGGCGGGCAAAGGCCACCGGCAGGTCGACCTCTTCCATGCCGTGACCGTCGTCCGCGACCTCGATCAGGCCCTGGCCGGCGGCCTCGACCCGGACATGGATCCGCGCGGCTCCCGCATCGATCGCGTTTTCGGCCAGTTCCTTGACGACGGCCGCGGGACGATCGACCACCTCGCCGGCGGCAATGCCATCGGCGACCGTGGCGGGCAGGATGGCGATGCGTGCCGCTTCAACGCCGGCGTCAGTGCGCCGCATGCTGTCCCTGCCAGGCGAAGAGTTTTTCCAGGGCTTCCCGGGGCGAGAGGCGCTCCAGGTCCAGCTGCTTCAGCTCGGCGACGACCGGGTGGTCGAGCGGCAGGCTCAGCTGCGCGTTTGCCTCCGGCCGTTCCAGTGGGCGCTGACCCTCCAGGTCCGAGAGCACCTTCCGGGCGCGGATCACGACCTGGCGCGGCAGGCCCGCGAGCTCGGCGACATGGATCCCATAGCTGCGATCGGCACCGCCCTCGACCACCTGGTGGAGAAAGATGACCCGCTCACCCTCTTCGCGGACTTCCATCCGAAAATTGCGCAGCCGCGGAAGCTGCTGGGCAAGCGCGGTCAGCTCGTGATAGTGGGTGGCAAAGAGCGTCAGCGAGCGAAGCTGCGGTGCATCGTGGAGGTACTCGAGGATCGCCTGTGCGATGCTCACGCCGTCGTAGGTGCTGGTGCCGCGACCGACTTCATCGAAAATGAGCAGGCTGCGCGGCGTGGCGTGGGCGAGGATGTGCGCCGTCTCCACCATTTCGACCATGAAGGTCGATAGCCCGCGGGCCAGCTCATCGTGAGCGCCGACCCGGGTGAAGATCCGATCGCAAAGGCCGATGACGGCCCGCTCGGCGGGCACGAAGCTACCCGCCTGCGCCAGCAGGACGATGATGCCGGCCTGCCGCAGGTAGGTCGACTTGCCGGCCATGTTCGGTCCGCTGAGCAGCACGACTTGCTGATCGTCAGGGTTCAGCCGCAGGTCGTTGGGCACGAAGCGGCCCGGCCCCAGCGCTCCTTCGACCAGCGGATGGCGGCCACCGATGATGTCGATCCCGGGCTCGTCCTGCAGCGTGGGGCGCACCCATCGATGACGGCTCGCGATGCTGGCCAGCCCGGTGACGGCATCGAGCTCACCCAACCAGGCGGCCGTGTCGAGCAGATCCTTACCGGCGGCGGTGATGCGACGGCAGAGGTCGCCGAAGAGCGCCTGCTCACGCGCCACCATCGCGCTCTTCGCATTGAGGACGAGGGTCTCCTTCTCCTTCAGCTCCGGCGTGATGTAGCGCTCGCCATTGACCAGCGTTTGCTTGCGGACGTACTCGGACGGGATCGCCTCACGGTTGGCGTGACTGATCTCGATGTAGTAGCCGAATACCTGGTTGAAGCCAACCTTGAGCGACCGGATGCCGCTCCGCTGGCGTTCATGCTGCTCGAGCGCGGCGATCCACGCGCGCGCGGCATGCGATCCATCCCGGATGCCGTCCAGCTCGGCGTCGAACCCTGGACGAAAGACGCCCCCATCCTTGAGCGTCGCTGGCACGTCCTCAACCAGTGCCGAGGCCAGCGCCGACTCGAGGTCGTTCAACGCCGGGGGTGTAGGCGGCGGCACCAGTTCCGGCCAGCGCCCCGCGAGGCGTCGAATACCGGGGACCGCGCGGAGGGCCTTGAGCAGGGCCTGCAGGTCGCGGGGCGTCGCCAGGCCCTGCCCGGTCCGGCCGGCGATCCGTTCCAGGTCCGGTAGGCCGCGCAGCTCGGCCTGCAGCTGGCCGCGGGCGAGCGGATCGGCGGCGAGCGCGGCCACCCGGTCGTGTCGCGCCGCGAGCGGCTCCCGAGTGCGCAACGGCTGGTCGAGCCAGCGTCGCAAGTGTCGCGCGCCCATGGCGGTCATCGCCTCCTGGACGAGCAGGGCGGCGAGGTCGTCGGCAGACGTCGATCGATCCGCGACCAGACCGAGGCTGCGGCGGGTCGGCTGATCCAGATGCATGAAGGCGCGCGGATGCTCGGCATGGAGACGGAGGAGACCGGGCTCGAGCCGAAGACGCGACCGCTCGGCGTGCCGCAGGAGCGCGTGGGCGGCGGCCAGCGCCTCGGGCCACTCGTCGCAACCGAAGGCTGCCAGCGTCTCGACGCCGAGTAGTGTTTGCAGCCGGTCGACGGCGGCACGCGCATCGAAGTCCTGCGCATCGACCCACGTGGTAGGCGTGCTCCCCGCCAGCGAGATCAATCGCGGCCGGTCGGCTTCCGAGGCGATCAGCTCCGCCGGCCGGAGTCGCGCCAGCTCATCGCGCAAGGCCTCGTCGCTCGGCTCGACCCGCAGCAGCGCCAGCTCGCCGGTCGAGCAGTCGAGGGCAGCGATCCCGTGGTAATGAGACCGCAGGCACACTGCCACCGCGTAATTGGTGCCGCCCGTAAGGTACGCATCCTCGACTACGGTTCCGGGCGACAGCACGCGGACCACCTCGCGTCGTACCAGGCCGTGTGCCGCGGCCGCATCCTCGACCTGGTCACAGAGCGCGACCCGCAGTCCCGCCTTGAGCAGCCGCCCGACATAGCTCTCGAATGCGTGGTAGGGGACGCCGGCCATCGGAACGCGATGGCCCTTCCCCAACTCGCGGGAGGTCAGCGTGATGCCTAGCAGCGGCGCCGCCCGCTCGGCATCTTCTCCGAAGGTCTCGTAGAAGTCGCCAAGACGGAAGAGCACGATGGCATCCGGATAGTCCTGCTTGACTCGTTGGTACTGGTCGAGGACTGGAACCGGCTTCAGGGCGTCGCCTAGTTGAGCACCTGGCCTCGCAGCTGCCAGGCGGTGGCCTGCTCGACGCGCACCCGGCGCACGGTGCCGGTCTGCGCGCCCAGTAGTGCGGCGCCGATGATGACCCGGTTCTGTCGAGTCCGCCCGGTGATCTCGCCGTCCTCCGCACGCTCCACCAGCACCTCGACGGTTCGGCCGAGCCAGCGGCGATTGGCCTCCTCTGCGATCCGTCGCTGGGCGTCGAGCAGGACGTTGATCCGCCGCTTCTTCTCGGGCGGTGTCACATCGTCCGGATGCAGGGCAGCGGTGGTGCGGGGTCGCGGCGAGAAGCCCTGGATATGCACCACGTCGAACTTGATCTCCTCGAGCAGCGCCAGGGTCTTTTGGAACTGTTCCTCGGTTTCGCCAGGGTATCCGACGATGACGTCGGTCGAGACGGACAGGTCAGGGATCACATTGCGAGCGTGGGCGATGATCGCCCGGTACTCGTCGATCGTGTAGCGGCGTCGCATCTGCTTGAGGATCATGTCGTCACCGGATTGAAATGGCAGATGAAGGTGCTCGCAGACTCGCGGCAGATCGCGAATGGCGAACAGCAGGTCGTCATGCACGTGGCGAGGATGCGAGGTCAAGAAGCGCACTCGCCAGATGCCCGGGACGCGCTCGACCGCCTCGAGCAAGGCGGAGAGTCCGGCCTTCGTGTCCGGGTCGCGATAGGAGTTGACCGTCTGGCCGAGCAGCGTCACCTCGCGCACGCCCTGGAGTGCGAAGCGCCGGACGTCTTCGACGACGTCGGTCAGCGGGCGGCTGCGTTCGGTGCCGCGCACGAAGGGCACGATGCAGAAGCTGCAGACCTCGTTGCAGCCGAAGATGACCGGCACGTACGCGGTGAGACCGTGCTGCAGCGTCGCCCCGCCGGTCTGCGCCGGATCCGTCTCGTACTCGCCCTGCAGGTCCTGGATGAAGGCTTCGTACTGGCGCATGTCGAAGCGGTAGTCGAGGTCGGGCAGCCGCTCGTACAGGCGATCCTTCTCTTTGTTCGCCATGCAGCCTGTGATCGCGATCGCTCGGCCGGGGCGTGCCCGCTTCCAGGCCTTGAGCTCGCGAAACCGGCCGTAGGCCTTCTGCTCGGCGTTCTGGCGAACGGAGCAGGTGACGAGGATCGCGAGGTCAGCCTGATCCAGGTCCGGGACGGCATTGAAGCCGGCCGCGGTCAGGCCCTGCGAGAGGTAATCGGCATCCGATTCGTTCATCTGGCAACCGCTCACCCAGAGGTGGAACCGCTGGCCCGACGGGGTCCGCTTGCGTCCGTTGGGACGTGGTCGCGAAAAAGCGTGTGGTTCGAAGGTTAGCGGTGCGCCGGGAATCCGCAGCCTTGGCGGGGCAGTCGACTCAGGCATCGACCGAGTTTAACGGGACTCGACCAGTAAACGGATCCCGGTCCGCTCCTCACCGTCGATCGAGATGTCGATGAACGAGGGGATACAGACGAGGTCGATGCCACCGGCAGCGACATAGCCGCGGGAGATCGCGATCGCCTTGACGGCCTGGTTGATGGCGCCGGCGCCGATCGCCTGTACCTCGACTCGGGTTTGACTGCGGACCACACCCGCGATCGCACCGGCGACCGCGACCGGTTTCGAGGTGGCGGAAACCTTCAAGATCTCAATTGCGGCGCGTGCCGCGCGGGGAACGCCGGCAGCCGGGCTGGCCGAAAGCGTCTTCTCCCCTGTCGAGCCGTTCGATGGCGGTTTTGTTTCCAGAGTGTCCATCTATTCTATTGAGATCGGTGACCGAACGTTTGATTGCCCCCCGACCCCGACACCTTAACCCCAAGTCCAGGGGTCGTCAAGCGCCTAATCGACGGTCACTTCCCGATCGACCCGCTCCACACGGGTCGCCTTGCCCGAAAGGGCATCGATTTGGGCCAGAACTGAGTTGAATTGCACCACGCCGGCCGCCACCTTGAAGCGGTACGGTACCCCGGTGAGGAAGCGCTGGAGGCTGGCTTCCTTGTCCATCCCGATCACGGAATCCCGCGGTCCGACCATCCCGAGGTCGGCCACGAAGGCCGTGCCGCCCGGAAACACTTTGGCGTCGGCGGTGGGAACATGCGTGTGGGTGCCGAAGACGAAGCTGGCCCGGCCGTCAAGGTACCAGCCCAGGGCGATCTTCTCCGAGGTCGCCTCGGCGTGGATGTCCATCAGCACCAGCTTGGTCCCAGCGCCCTGGCGCAGGATTTCGTCCGCCGCCTTGAAGGCCGAATCGATAGGCGGCATGAAGAGCTGGCCCTGCACATTGCCGATCAGCACTTGGCCCTTTTCCCCCAGGTCGTGACAGAACCAACCACGCCCCGGCGCGCCCGAAGGGTAGTTGTGCGGCCGGAGGATCGGCCGGCGGTCGTCAAAGCCGGTCATCATCTCGCGCTGGTCCCAGATGTGATTCCCGGAGGTGAGCACATCGATGCCGAGGCTGAAGAGGTCATCGGCGATCTTCGGCGTCAGGCCAAAGCCGCCCGCCGCATTCTCGCCGTTCGCTACCACCAAGTCGATGCTCAACTCTCGACGCAGTTGGGGCACGAGGCGGGCCACGGCTTCACGCCCGGGGCGACCGATGATGTCGCCAATCGCCAGTACGGTTACGAGCATTGGGCGATCCTAACAACCTAGCCGCGATCGATGCGCTGCTGGCGGACCTGTCGAAGGCCACCATCGGCGCCACCTTCAACCAGTTCCGTGAGGTCGGTGCGGACGATGTGCCCGAGGCACCGTCGATTCGGCTCGGCAATCTCCGGCACTACCTCGAGGCACGCGGCCAGGCGGACGTGGTCGCGGTCGGCGAAGCCGTTGGCTACCAGGGCATGCGTTGGTCCGGCATCGCCTTCACCAGCGAGTTCGACCTGTTGCGCTGGGGTGATCCCTACCGACGGTCGAGCCGCCGCCCCCGACCGTGGAGAGAACCCTCGGGCACGATCGTGCACGGCGTGCTCGACGAGCTCGCAGCCGAACATCGGGTGATCCTCTGGAACACGGTGCCAACCCACCCGCACGAGCGCGGCCAGGAGCTATCCAACCGCCACCCCACACAGCCTGAGATTCGTGAGGGGATCCTCTTCGCGGAGCGACTGATTGCAATCGTCAGGCCGCGGCAGCTGATTGCGGTCGGACGCATCGCTGAGCGAGCGCTGGCGCATTACCAGCCGCGCTATGTTCGGCACCCCGCGCAATCCGGGGCGACGGCGTTTCGAAAGGGGATGCGCGACCTCCTCGGTGGCTGATCGCCCCCGTCGGAGTCGAGCCACAAGCCGAACTCGTCGGCTTGCGACGGTATCGTGACCTTCCTCTTAGCAATTCAGCGACTGCCGGACTTGAAGATGGGCCGTGGTGCCCGTGGCAAGTCAAATCGTGCGCGTCCGGAAACCTGGCGTGATCCTGGCGGTCGCCGGACTGCTGGCGATGAGCCTGGTGTCGGCGCGCGCACAGGAGCCTGCTGACCAGGACGGGGACACGACGGATCAGGGCTCGCGGGCCGCCGCGTCGTCGGCCTCGCTCAGCCAGCCGCCCGTCAGCCGGATCGTCGTCGGGAGCTTCTACAGCCAGGCCATGCAGGAGCAGCGTTCCTTCGACATCTATCTCCCGCCCTCGTATGACCACGCTCCCGATCGCAGCTATCCCGTGCTCTTCCTGCTGCACGGAGACGGCGGCCGGATCAATGACTGGGTGGCGATCGGGCTGCAAGCAAAAATGGACCAGGCCATCGCCAACGGCATGGCGGAGATGATCGTCGTGATGCCCGACGGCTCGGGGCACTTCGGCGATGAGACGGACTGGGCCAACCGCGCCGACGGCTCCGACCCGATCGAAGACCAGGTCCTGAACCTCGTGACCTTTGTCGACCAGACCTACCGGACGCTGACCGACCGTTCCGACCGATTCATCGGCGGGCTGTCATCCGGCGGCTTCGGCGCGCTCAACATCGCCTTGCACCGCCCGGACCTCTTCAGCCTGGCCATGAGCTTCAGCGGCTTCATTGCAGCCGATGACCCCGAGGCGGACCCGGGCGTCTTCGGCGACGATCCGACCTATCTCGCTCAGAACAGCCCGGCGGCGCTGCTCAGCACCCAGGCGGCTGCCGGCGACATCTATTACGTGCTCAGCGGGGGTCAGGACGACTCCTACTTCCAGCACCGGATGGCGGAGTTCGGCGCCGAGCTCGATCGCCTCGGCATCGCGCACGAGTTGCACGTCGTGCCGGGCGGGCACGACGGCACTGCCTGGGGCGCGGGGCTGGATTTTGGCCTCGCCCACCTGGCCGCTCAGAGTCGAGCCGGATAACAACAAAAAGAGGCGTCCCACGTGGGTCGCCTCTCTTCTAGTTACTTAGCGAATTCGACGATACGGGTCTCGCGAATGACCGTCACCTTGATCTGGCCTGGATAGCTCAGCTCGCCTTCGATTCGCTTCGCGATATCTCGGGCGAGGATCTGGGCCCGGCTGTCGTCGATGGTGTCCGGCTTGACGATGATGCGGATCTCGCGACCCGCCTGGATCGCGAACGATTTCTCGACGCCTTCGAACGAGTTGGCGATGCTTTCCAGCTTTTCGAGCCGCTTGATGTAGGTGGTCAGCGTTTCCCGGCGGGCGCCCGGACGGGCTGCCGAGACCGCGTCGCAGGCCACGGTCAGAATCGCCTCGAGGCTGGTCGGCTCAACGTCCATGTGGTGGGCAGCGACCGCGTTCACCAGCGTGTCTGGCTTGCCGAGCCGCTTGAGAAGTTCTCCGCCGATGATGGCATGCGACCCCTCGACCTCATGGTCGATCGCCTTTCCGATGTCGTGCAGCAGGCCGGCCTCACGGGCCAGCGCCACGTCGGCGCCGATCTCGGCCGCCGCCATTCCGCAGAGGAAAGAGACCTCCTTGCTGTGAGTCAACACGTTCTGTCCGTAGCTGGTCCGAAACGCCAGCGTCCCCAACAGCTTCACCAGCTCGGGATGCAGTCCGGTAACGCCGGTCTCGAACATCGCCTGTTCGCCTTCTTCCCGAATCCGGTTTTGGACGTCGCCCCGGGCTTTGGTCACCATCTCTTCGATCCGCGCCGGGTGGATCCGGCCGTCGACCAGTAGATGGTTGAGGGCCACCCGCGCCACCTCGCGGCGGACCGGGTCGAAGCCACTCAATATGACGGCCTCCGGCGTATCGTCGATGATCAGGTCGACGCCGGTCGCGTGTTCGAGCGCCCGAATGTTGCGCCCTTCACGACCGATGATGCGACCCTTCATCTCGTCGCTGGGGATGGCCACCACTGACACCGAGGTCTCCGCGGTCTGCTCCGCGGCAACCCGCTGCATCGCGGTCACCAGGATGTTGCGGGCGCGCTTTTCGCTCTCCTCTTTGACGATCGCCTCGCCATCGCGAATCTTTTGCGCGATCTCCTGGTTGAGTTCCTTTTCAAGGTTGGTGAGGATTGTCGTCCTCGCTTCGGCTCGCGTCATCCCGGAAATTCGCTCGAGCTCTTTGACCTGCTCGGCAAGGGCGTCGTTGACGCGTTCCCTGGTCCTCCCGATTTCCAACTCTTTGGCGGTCACGGCCTGGTCCTTTCGATCCAGGTCTTCGAGTTTGCGGTCGATCGACTCTTCCTTCTGCTGGACCCGGCGTTCCGAACGCTGGATCTCCGCACGTGCGTCGCGTACCTCCTGCTCCAGGCTCATGCGGATGCGGTGGGCTTCCTCTTTCGCTTCGAGGACCATCTCCTTCATCTGGGTCTCGGCATCCGACAGCAGCTTTTCGCGTTCCGCGTTGGACACGACATCACGCTGGCGGTTGGCGTTGCCAACCCAGAGGTAGGCGACGAGAGCACCCACGGCCGCACCCACCACGACCCCAACGACCAGGAGTAATGGAGTGGGCATAGTTACACCTCGCTTATGTACTTTTAAAGGTTCTTCTCACTGCGCGTGAGCGCAGCGGGACTAGTCGTTACATGGCGACAAAATCTTGACTATTTTAGTCGCGTTCAGCGACACTGTCAAACCGCCCGGCGGCCTCCCACTCGTCGCTCAGGAGACGGCAGACCCGGTAGACGAGCCC
>DATBYU010000013.1:0-2618 GCA_036513555.1 Candidatus Dormiibacterota bacterium
AGGATCATCGCCCACAGGGTTGGTGTGACCCCGAATCGCTCCCGGATGAGGTCGGACAATCCCTTACCGGTCACCACCCCCATGCGGGCGACCATTTCCATGATCGGCCACAGGCAGATGGCGGTCACGACCAGCACCCACAACATGTCGTAGCCGAACTGCGACCCGGCCAGCGCGTAGCCGGTGACCCCGGTGGCGTCGTTGTCCGTGTTACCGGTGATGACGCCCGGACCGATGACGGAGAGCAGCAACAGCAAGCGCGTTCGCCGGCTACGGAGGAGTCCTAGGGGCACGGCCAGGGCCTTCGGCTGCGCCAAGAGGCTTAGAAGATCCGCCGGCGGCGACCGCCGGCCCGCGCCGGCATGACCCGCGCCATGATGTCGTCGACGGTCACGATGCCCTGGATTCGGTTGTGCTGGTCGACCACGGGCACGGCCAGCAGATTGTATTTCGAGGTCACCTCGGCAATCTCGCGAGGCCCAGCGTCGAGTCCGACGGAGATCACATTCTTGATCATGAAGTCACGGATCTTGGTCTCCGGCTTGGCGACGATCAGGTCGCGCAGCGACAGCACCCCGAGCAGGTGCTCCTCCTCATCGACGACATAGCAGTAATACACGGACTCGGCATCCGGCTCGAGCTCACGTAGCCGGTCGATCGTCTCCGCCGCCGTCAATGTATGGAGAACGGCGACGTAGTCCGTCGTCATCAAGCCGCCCGCCGTGTCCTCGCGATATGCAAGCAGTTCCTCCACGTCTTCCGCTTCGTCTTCCTCCATCTTCTGCAGCAACTGCTGCGCCCGCTCCCGCGGCATATCGGCAAGCAGGTCCGCGACCTCGTCCGGTGCCATCGCCTCCAGGATGTCAGAGGCCCGTTCGACATCGAGGCGCTCCAGGATCGAGGCCTGCATGTGCGGCTCGTCGATCTCCTCGAGGGTATCGGCGGCCTTTTCGTCGCTCAAGGCGGCGAAGACAGCGCTCCGGTCATCGGGGCTGAGCTCGTTGACGATGTCGGCGATATCGGCCGGATGCAGCTTGGCCAGCTTGGTATGCGCGATCCGAAGTTTGACCGAGCTGACGTCGCTGCGCACTGGGTCGACCGCCTCCCAGGAGATCAGCCTTTGCGGCCAGTCCAGATGGAGCGTAGAAGCGATCCGGCGGCCGACGCCTTCGAGCCCAACCCGTCGCGCGAGCCCGCGACTGCCGACGTCGACCCCTACCAGCAGCAGCGATCCCTCGACCTGCGACAGCTGCAGGTCGTTGACCCGCACCACCCGGCGGCCGTCCATGTCGACGATCTGCTTGTCGAGGATCTGACGAGAGAGCCAGAGCTCGTTCTCGAGGTGAGCGTGTGGCTGCAGGCTGGCCTCGTCGACTTTCAGGCTCAGCTCCTTGTTGTCCCAGCTGCGCACGACCGGCCAGTCGATGGACCGCACCCTGCGATTCCCCTTGAGGATCACGCCGGTCACGCGCGGGAACGGTTCGGTCATCACGACCACGAGATCGCGGACTCGACCGATGCGGTGCTGTCGAACGTCGACGACCTCAGCGTTGAGAAAATCGCTGAGGAAGATCAATACGCTAGCTCCGGAATTGCTTGAACAGGAGCGAGGCGTTGTGCCCGCCGAAGCCGAACGAGTTCGAAAGCGCCAGCTTGATGTCCAGCTCACGCGCGCCTTCCGGGATGTAATCGAGGTCACATTGCGGGTCCGGGTGCTCGAGGTTGATCGTGGGGGGCGCGACCCCCTCCTCGATCGCCTTGACCGAGATGACCGCCTCGACCGACCCGGCCGCGCCGAGTAGATGTCCCAACATGGATTTGGTCGAGCTGATCGGGATCCGGTAGGCGGCGTCGCCAAAGATATCTTTGAACGCCAGCGTTTCCGCCACGTCGCCCAGTTGAGTCGCGGTGCCGTGCGCGTTGATGTAGCTCACATCTTCCGGCGCGACCCGCGCTTTGGCGAGCGTCCGCTTCATCGCCTGGGCGGCACCCGCGCCCACCGGGTCAGGCGCGGTGATGTGGCCAGCGTCGGCGGTCGCCCCGTAGCCGACGATCTCGGCGATGATCGGTGCACCCCGCTTACGCGCTGACTCGAGCTCCTCGAGGATAAGGATCCCGGCTCCTTCCCCCATGACAAAGCCATCGCGCTCCAAGTCGAAGGGCCGGCTCGCCCGGCTGGGCTCGACGTCGCGGGTCGAGACGGCGCGCGACGCGCAGAATGCTGCCAACGCCAGGGGCGTGACACACGCCTCGCTACCGCCCGCGATCATGGCCGTCGCGTCGCCGCGCCTGATGATTTCGAAGGCCTCACCAATCGCGTGAGCACCGGAACTGCAGGCGGAGACTGTGCAGAAGTTCGGGCCGCGGGCGCCCGTAGCGATCGAGATCTGGCCGGATCCCATGTCGGCGATCATCATGGGCACCGTGAAGGGACTGATGCGAGAGGGTCCCCGCTCCTTGAGGATGGTATGGGCCTCCTCGATCATCTCCAGGCCCCCGATGGCGCTCCCCACGATGACACCGACCTGGTCTCGGTTCGCCTCGGTGACCTGGAGCCCTGAACCTTCGAGCGCCTCGCGGGTGGCGACCATGGCGAACTGGACGAATCGCGACATCCG
>DATBYU010000014.1:0-20728 GCA_036513555.1 Candidatus Dormiibacterota bacterium
GCGTCGCGAAAGGCGTCGATGCTGCGCTCCGGGTTCTCGATCATCAGATGAACGTCGAAGGGCAGCTTCGCATAACGCCGGCAGTGCTCCACCGTGCGCGGCCCGATCGTAATCGGAGGGACGAAGTGCCCGTCCATCACGTCGAAGTGCACCCAGTCGGCACCGGCCTGTTCGAGCGCGGCCACTTCCTCTCCCAACCGGCTGAAGTCTGCCGATAGGAGCGAGGGGGCGATCAGCACTAGGAGACGGTCGGGATGCTGATCGTCACGGGGGCGTCGAAGTCGTGGTAGTTGAGGACCACGTGCGCTATCGCGTGAATGGTCGACCCGGCAGGCAACTGGCTACCGGACGTCGGGGCCCCCAGCGAGCCCAGCAACTGGTTCAGGTTGATGGTGTAGTCGGCATCAGTGCTGACCCGCCGCACCAGGTGATCGTCCTTGCCGAACCAAACCTCGACGGTCATCGTGCCGCTGTCGAGCACCTGCTTGATCGCCGCCAGCGCTTGCGGGTTCTTGGTCGCTGCCTTGTCCATCGCGGCGAGCAGCTTGTCCTTGTCAGGGACTAGCTGGTAATGGTGGACGGCGGTGCCGTTGACCGTGGTGTCGCCCAGGTCTTTGATCGACTTGATGTTCTTCAACAGCTGCTCGTACGAGAGCGGATCTGGTTGGCTGAGCTGCCCGGTAATGCCGGCCGATTGATCCGAGACTTGCCACTTGCCGCTGAGCGGATTCTTCACATAGGCCTTGCCATTCGCGACGACGACTTCGGTAGCCAGGGACAGCCCGGTCATCTTGACGTTGACCACCGCGTGGTAGCGATCGGGGAACTGTGCCTCGCCGGTGCCGCTCATGTCGAGCGCGATCGAGCCCGCGGCCCCACTCTGCCCGAGCTGCTTACCCAGCTCGGCGGGGAAGGTCATCTTGACGTTGCCCGCGAGGTCGAACTTGGCCGATTTGAGCTGGCCGGAACGCTGCGCGGCCGCGTCGAGCGCCTGCTGCGGGGTTTCCGCCTTCGCCAGCGGCGATGCACAGGCGGCCAATGCCAGCATCGTCAGCAGCGCGGCGAGGACTCGTTTCATTGCTCTTTGAGTATATCGGCGCCTGCACGCCGTTCCTTCATCGAGGATCTTGGACGTAGGTCGCGTCAAGCCACCCCGGTAACTCGGCAAGGCCGTCGATGACGTGCGTGGGCGCGATGCCGGGGATCGCGACCGCTCCGGGATGCCTTAGCCAGACCCCCGGGATCCCGGCGTTCAGCGCGCCCGCGACGTCAGTGTCGAGCCGGTCGCCGACCATCACGGTCTCGTTCAGCGGGACGCCGAGCCGGCGGGCGCCTTCGGCGTAGATCGCGGGATCGGGCTTTGCTTTCCCGAAATCGCGCGAGGTGACCATGGCGTCGATCAGCCGGAGAATCCCTGCCTTTTCGAGTGCCTCCGCAAGCTCGGCATCACCCGAGCCGACCGTGTTGGAGATGACGCCCAGGCGGTAATGCGGCTTGAGGGCCGTCAACACCTCGAGCACATCGGGGATCGGGGTCATCGCCATCTCCCATAGATGCTTGCCCGGCTCCTCCACCAGCAGGGTGTTGCCGGCGTCGAAAAAGATCCCCGCGAGCGGTTTGCGGATCACGCGGGCGAGGGCGCCGCCGGCTCGAGCTGCCGGGCTCGCAGCTGGCCGCACGCGGCGTCGATGTCCAGTCCCCGCGTGGCGCGGATGGTGGTCGAGATGCCCGCTGCCTGCAACACCGACTGGAAAGCCTGCGCGCGTGCCTTCGACGGTGGCGAGAGCGGGCTGCCGTCGATCGGGTTCATCGGGATCAAATTGACATGGGTGAGGCGGTGACCGATCACCGTGGTCAGCCGCCGAGCCTGCTCGACGCTGTCGTTGACGCCCTGCAGCAAGACGTATTCATAGCTGGTGCGCCGGCCGGTGCGCTCCGCGTGGGCCCGCGCCGCCCCGACGATGGCGGCGATCGGATACTTGCGGTTCACCGGAACCATGCTGCTGCGCAGCTCGTCGTCCGGTGCATGCAAGGAGACGGCCAGGTTGACGGGCAGCCCCTCGGCGCTGAGGCGTTCGATGAACGGCACCAGCCCGATGGTCGACACCGTGACCCGCCGGGGGCTGAAGTTGAGCGTGTCCGGACGAGCCCAGCGTCTGATCGCGCCCACCACCGCCGCGTAGTTGTTCATGGGCTCCCCCATGCCCATGAACACCACGTTCGTAAGCGAGCGCTGTTTCTCACCGAGGTCCCGGCTGGCCGCGAGGAACTGGTCGACAATCTCGGCTTCGCTGAGGTTTCGATCGAACCCCGATTGGCCGGTGGCGCAAAAGCTGCAACCGATCGGACACCCCACCTGCGAGCTGACGCAGATCGTGGTCCGTGCTCGCGACCGAGCCGTGGCTTCGTAATGCATTACCACCGTCTCGATGGTTCGGGCATCGCCCAGTTTGAAGAGGTACTTTACGGTCTGGCCGTGATCTGCCGCGCGCTTCAAATGGGGTGTCACGGTGCTGAAAACAAACGACGCCTCCAGCTGGCGACGCGCCGATGGCGGCAACGTGCGCATGGCACTGAACGAGGGGGCCAGCCGCTGCCAGAACCATTGCCGGGCCTGGTCAGCGCGGTACGGCGCCTCGCCGGCGACGGCGAGCCGATTACCGATCTCCGCCGGATCGGCGGCCGCGAACGCCGCGCGCTCAGTCGCTACGGCGATTTCCGAAAACGAGTGACGCGTAATAGAGCAAGGTCAGCAGGGCGCCGAACAAGGCGACCCAGTACGTGAAGGCCGCGGCCCGAAGCATGCGCCGCACGCCCTCCTGCTCCTCCGGGACGATGGCGCCGTTCTCCGCCAGCAAGCGAAGGGCACGGCGGCTGGCATCGAGCTCAACCGGCGTCGTCACCAGCTGGAAGACGACCACGGCGGCGAACAGCCCGAGTCCCAGGATTGCGACGTAGAAACCGACGGTGCTCCCGGTAAATGCCGACAGCACCAGGCCGGCGATCACGACCAGCAGTCCGGCCTGCGAGCCCAGGTTGGCGGCGGGCACCAGCCCTGAGCGAAGCCGCATGGCGAAATACCCCTGGCGGTCCTGCTGGGCGTGGCCGATCTCGTGGGCGACGACCGCCTCGGCCGCCACGGAATTTCCCGTTGCGACCTCCCTGGAGAGGTTCAGCGTTTTGGTTCGCGGATCGTAGTTGTCGCTGAGTTCGCCGTCGATCACCTGGATCGTGACGTCGCTCAAGCCGGCGCCCGTGAGGATGCGCCGCGCGGTGTCAACCCCGGTCAAGCCGCTGGAACTTCGAACCTGCGAGTACCGCTGGTAGGTGCGCTTGACCCAATTGCTCGCCAGGAAGCTGAGCACGATGAGCGGAAGGCCGACGAAGACGAAGTACCGCCAGTCGAAAAAGGGCATGAACATTGCTGATCTGCCCAAATTCTACCCAGCGTCGGGACCGCAATCCCCCGTCTTCGTCGACGAACCGCTTCCGGTCCGTGCCTATCTTTTCACGCTGCGTGAAAGGATCCCGCGAAGCGGGTCGTTTCACCCTCATCGGGGCCAGCTGCCCCGGAGAACATGCTGGACGAGCCACAGCGACTCACCATGTCGGACGTTTTCAGTCTTTTCGGTCGCCATTCCGAGGATACCCGCTGGGTTGCCTCGGCGGATTCGCAAGAATACCTGGCCGTTGTCCTTTATCTGGTTCAGCGGAACAACGCCGGCTAACGAGGGCGACCGCCATCCCTTTGTGATACTATCCGTGTTAGATTAGCTATTAGTCAGGTATCAAAATGTCTGAAAAGCTGACGTTGAGCGAACTCTTCGCCCTCTTCGGGCGCACCAACGAGGACACCCGCTGGGTGGGCTCCGCCGATTCTGAGGAGTATCTGGCGGTCGTCACCTACCTCGTTCAGCGCTCGGGCGCTCGATAACCGTCCCGACTGACCTCGATCAGGTCGCCGGCCTCGGTCACAATTCCGCCACGATCGCGGAACGACCCGTCTGTTCGCTGGCTGGTCTCCCGTTATAACGCTCATACTCGGAATACGGCGATCGCTCGTATGCCTGAGTGCAATGCAATGATCACCATTCTCGCATCACGGATCCGGGCCCTCATGGGCTGGGACAGCGAACGCGGCCAGGCGCTGGTCGAGTACTCGCTGATCATGTGCCTGGTCGTCATCGTCATCCTCGTCACGCTGATCGTTCTCGGCAATCAGGTGCGCAACACCTACTGCAACATCCAGGGCGCAGTCGTCGGCGCCTGAGCCGCGCTAGCTAGCGGCCGGGCACTTCAACCGCCGGATTTCCCATCACGACCGCGCCCGGCGCGACGTCCGCGGTAACCAGCGCACCCCACCGAACGACCGCCCCCTCCCCTATCGATACCCCTTTGAGAATCGTGGCCTTGCCCTGGATCCAGGCGGTGCGCCCAATCCGGATCGGCCGGCGGGTCACCGGCGCACCCTCGTGGCGACGAGCGGGACCGACCGCGTGAAAATCCGTGTCCACCACCAGGCACGGCCCGATGATGGCCTCGTCGCCCACCTCGATGACGCTGGCGGCCATCAGGCCGGCGCCGTCGATTTCCACCCGGTCGCCGATTTCGATCCGCGCCTCCGATCCAAAGGTCAACAGGGCGGTGCGTCCGGAGGTGTTGCGCACCCGGACATCTCGGCCAAAGCTGACCCGGCCGGGGCCGCGAATGCGAAGCCGCCAGGGTCCCTCAAAGCCCGGACCGAAGAGGTGATGCCGGTAGCGCATTCGCAGGTAGAGGGTGCTCAGGCTCACGTGGGTAGGGGCTCTGCCCGGGAAGGGATTTGAACCCTTACAAGCTTGCGCTCACAGCCCCCTCAAAGCTGCGTGTCTACCAGTTTCACCACCCGGGCAAGGGCACGGAGAATTTTAGCCGCTCGCGCCCTTTTCGTCCCGGCTTTGAGCCAGCACGAGCTTGTAACAAGCGTCGTAAGCCAGCCTCTCTATGGTGAGATCGAGTCCGGGTAGCGCCGCAGCGGATGTGACCCTGACGCGACAAGAGTCATCACATCGTAAAGAGGAATCGTAAGGAAATGCATGACGAGGGCCATATATCTTTGCCGGCTCTCCAGTCGGACCTGAGCCAGCAGCCGCAGGTCCAAATCCATGGTGGCCGGTCGGCAGCGCGGCGCGCGTTGGCAGCCGGAAGAGAGGGGTTAAACATCGTCAACCGGTACCGGATTCTGATCGTCGACGACGATGCCATGGCGCGCGAGATCTTAAAGCGCATCCTCGAGCACGCGGGCTACGAGGTCATGACCGCCGGCAGCGGTCCCGAGGCGCTGCGCAAACTCCATGAGGGAATCCCGCACCTGGTCGTCGTCGACCTGATGATGCCGGAGATGGACGGCTTCGAGCTGTGCCGCCGCATCAAGAGCCACCTCGATGTCCCGATCGTCATCCTGAGCGCGGTCGCGGCGGTGGAGAGCAAGGTGGAAGGCCTCCAGATGTACGCCGAGGACTACATCGTCAAGCCCTTTGAAAAGGAAGAGCTCGTCGCTCGCGTGCAGCGCGTGCTGCGCCGCTACGGCGAGGCCGCCGGCGTCGAGCAGCCGGAGGTCGTCATCGACCAGGATCTGCAGATCAACTTCGTGCAGCACTGGGCTCGCGTGAAAGGCCAGCAGGTGACGCTGACGCCGACCGAGTCGAAGCTGCTCTTCCTCCTTGTCCGCAACGCCGGCCGGGTCGTAACCAACGAGACGCTACTCGCCAAGGCGTGGGCGGGCGACGAGGAAGCCTACGAAGAGGGCCTGCGGGTGCATATCTCGCGCCTGCGCAGCAAAATCGAGCCCAACCCCAGCAAACCCGTGTACATCCAAACCAAGCGCGGCGTCGGCTATCGCTTCAGCGCCAAGGTCAACTATCCCGCCGGACAAGAGCCCCTGGCAATGGCGGGATGAGCGTGCGCACCCTGGGTCTTGGCTTGCTGGTCTTCGTGCTTTCCTTCCCCCTCTGGCTCCACTAATCCAGCTGCCGTCCTTACCGGCGCGCCTTTCCACGCCGGGGCGCGCTCGATGCGCCGCTAGACTCCTCCCGTGACTCACGCGCTGGGTCTTGGATTCACTGTCTTCGTCGTCATCTTTCTGATCGAGCTGCCAGATAAGACGGCGCTGGCGGCCCTGTTGCTCGCCACCCGTCACCGCCCAATCCCGGTTTTCGTTGGTGCGGCCGCCGCCTTCCTGGTCCAGAGCCTCGTCGCCGTGGCCGCCGGCTCGATCTTCGCGCTCTTCCCTCGCGAGCCGGTGCGCATCGGCGCCGGCATTCTCTTTCTCGTGATGGCGGGGCTCCTGGTCCGGCAAAACCTCGCGAAGTCCGACGCTCAGGAGGCGGTGGAAGTCGAACGCGAGGAACGTCGCTACCGCCGTCCGTTCCTCACGGCATTCATGGTGGTGTTCGTCGCCGAGTGGGGCGACCTCTCGCAACTGGCGACCGCAGCCTTACAGGCTCGATATCGCGAACCCTTGATCGTGTTCACGGCAGCGACGCTGGCCCTGTGGGCGGTGTCGGCGATCGCGGTGGTGCTGGGGAACCGGCTGGGCGCGTGGATCCCGGAGCGCCCGCTCCAGTTCGCGGCCGCCGGCGTGATGGTGTTGGTCGCGATTGCGTTGATCACTGGGCTCCTCGGGTAGACGATCCATTCGCCTCCCCCGCTTGCGGGGAGGTTGGGTGGGGGCCCGTTAGGCCGCGCTCGACAGGTCGATCGCGTCGGGCAGTGCCCGCTGCGGAATGGTGAAGGAAAACGTGCTCCCCTGGCCGGGCGTGCTTTTCACCCAGATGCGGCCGCCATGCATTTCCACCAGCTGGCGACAGATCGCCAGTCCGAGGCCGGTGCCCTGATACTTCCCGCTGATGCCGCTCTTCCCCTGCTGAAAGCTCTCGAAAATCCGCTCCGTGTCCTCAACCGGGACGCCGATGCCGGTGTCGCGCACGCTGACGCGCAGCTCCGCGCCCTGGCGCTCCGCGGTCACCCGCACGCCGCCGGTTTCGGTGAACTTGATGGCGTTGCCGAGCAAGTTCAAAAGCACCTGTTTGAGCTTCGGACCGTCGGCGAAGACGCGTCCCACCTCGACCGAGACGCTCGCGCTCAGGTCGAGCTTCTTGGTCTTGGCCAGGGACCTGACGCTCTCGACGCATTCCGAAATCAGCGGCTCGACCTCGACTTCGCCGCGGTGCAACTGCGCCTTCCCCGCCTCCAGCTTGGAGATATCCAGCAGGTCGTTGATCAACGCCAGCAGGTGCTGGCCGTTCTGGGCGATGATGTCCACGTCCTGCCGCTGGTCGCCCGTAAGAACTCCGCCATCGCCTTCGAGCAGTAACTGCGAGAAGCCAAGGATCGAGTTGAGCGGCGTGCGCAGCTCGTGGCTCATGTTGGCGAGGAACTCGGCCTTGTGCTGGTTGGCGCGCTGCAGCTCGACGTTGAGCGCCGTAAGCCGCGCGGTTTGCTCGGTGGCGAGGTGAAAGAGGTGCGCCTCCTGGATCGCGGTGGCGGCGTGCTGCGCGAACAGCGTCAGTAGCTCGATCGTGTTGCGGTCCAGCGGGCGCCGGTGGTAGACGGCGAGGACGCCCAGCAACTGGTCACCGACGACCAGCGGAAAGCCGGCGAACGCCTGGATCCCCTCCTCGCTCATCCATGGACTGAGGCCCACCTGCCGATGGTTCGCCGGGTCGTTGGTCACGATCGGCACTCGCAGCTCGGCAACCTGGCCGATCTCGCTCATTCCACGCTCGACCCGTCCCGGAACCGGTGGCGGGCTGCCCGTCGTGTGGTGGCTGGCTCGCCGCCAGAGCGCACCGTCGCTCGGCTCCAGCAGCCAGGCCTGCGCGGCGGCGAACCCCAGGCTGCCCGTCAGCGCCGTGGCGATGACATCGAGCAACTCGGGCTCGAAGAGCTTCTGGTTCATCTGGTCGATCGATTGGTTCAGCAGCTCGAGCCGTCGCGCGCGCTTCTCGCTTTCCTCGAACAGGCGGACATTGCGAAGAGCCACGGCCAGCTGCTGGGAGAGGACCTCCAGCGCCTCCTCCTCCCATCGCGTCAGACGTCGCTGGTCATCGCGGGTCTGCAGGTGCAGCACGCCAAAGACCTTGCCTTCCAGGACCACCGGAGAGCCGAAGGCGCGGGCGTAGCCGGCCGCATTGAGCGCGGGCAAGTCGAACAATGGAGACTCGGTGAGCGTGACGAAACGCTTCTCACGCACCACCCGGCCAACGATGCCGTCGGCCACGGAGACCGCCTCGCCCTCGGCCGCCCCCGGGAGGCGCACCGCGGCGCGCAAGCTGAAGACGCCGCGATCTTCATCCAGAAGCACGATCGCTCCGGAATCCATCTGCAGCAGCTCCATCCCGCAGCGGATCACCGTGTTGAGCATCCGCGACACGTCGAGCTGACCGACCAGCTCGCCCAGCACGTTGCGCAGTTGTTCGGTCTGATCGAGCCGCCGCCGCGTTCCCCTGATCTCGGTGTTCATGGCGCGGACCGCCGCGCCGAGGCCGGTGATGACGGCGACCGTCGGGATCGCGCGGAGCACGGAGTCGCGGACCGAGATGGCGAACCCGAGGTCGCTGGTCTGGAAGAGGATGACGCCGCTCGTAAAGAACAGGCTGGTGGCGATACCGCCCCAGAGCTCGAACCGGAAGACCGCTTCGGCGGCAACGAGCGCATAGAGGAGGTAGGGAAGGCTCGACGCTGGGCTGGCGAACAGGAGGATCCAAGCGCTGATGACGGCGTGGTCGAGAATCAGGAGAAGGACTGCCATCGGCCGCGCGAACCGCAGCGCCGCCTGCCTGCGGATCGCGAGCAACGCGATGCCGTTGTAGGCGGCCATCAGGCCAGCGAGGATGATGGTGACCGGCACCGACGCGCAGGGAAGCCAGAGCAGCAGGCCGAATGGAAGCGCGAGCGCTGCGAAGCGGATTCGGACGAGCTGGCGATCGAGGGCAGTCATGCCGGCCCTCCGGTCCTAGGCGGCCTGGCTGGTTTGGAGGTTGTTGATCATCTCGAGGAAGCGGTCTTTCCCAAAGTCGCCCTTCTGGATGATCGATTGGATGTTCCCCTGGAGGCGCTCGCGGTCCTCGCTCGTGATGTTTTTGGCCGTATAGATAAGGATGGGAATCTGGCTGGCGGCGGGGTCCTCTTTGAGTTTAGACACGACTTCGAAGCCATCGACGTCCGGCATCATCAGGTCGAGGATGATGAGGTCCGGCTTCTTCTTCAGTGCCATCTCAACGCCGGCCTTGCCGCCGTCGGCGACCATGACGTCGATGTTGAAGGGCTTGAGCATCGCCTTGATCAAGCGGATGTTCTGCGGATCATCGTCCACGATCAGGATCGATGACGGCGTCTTCTTGCCGCGCTTACCGTCGGCGAGCAGGTCGAATTTCACCATCATCTGCAGCAGCTGCTGACGATCGATCGGCTTGGTCAGGAAGTCGGCTTGACCGATGTCGAAGGCGAGCGATTCCTTGTTGACCTTGGATGTCAGCACGATCGGGATGTCCTTGGTTTTCGACTCGCGCCGCAAGTCATAGACCAGGCCGCTGCCGCCATTCGGAGGCAACTGGGTATCGATCAAGACGGCGAGCGGCTGCAATTGAACCGCCTTGCGCAGCGCCTCCTGGGCGCTGGCTGCAATCACCACCTCATAGCCGGCGTGGCTGAGGAAGGGCTCGATCCGCTCCTTGACCGCAGGGTCGTTGTCGGCGACCAGGATGACGGGCGGCTTGGTCCCGGTGCCAACCGGGGGCACCATCTGCACGGGGCGTTCCTGGATACCGGATTCCTGCTTGGCGAACTCGATCAGTTCGCGGATGTGTTCAACGAGCCGCTTTCCGCTCTCGTTGATATGGGCGACGAACTCGCGCCGCTCTTCCGGCGTCGTCTTGTTGGCCTTCTCGTCGAGCAGGATCTCGCTGAAGCCCAGGATCGCGTTGAGCGGTGAGTTGAGGTCGTGACTCTGGTCGTAGATGACGCGGAACTTGGCCTCGAAGTCGCGCTTCGCCTGGGCCAGGGCCGGCGCCGTGTCCTTGTGCTTGCCGCTCGCGGCCAGGTCGTTGCGAAGGCTGTCCAGCTGCGCCTGCATGGCCCGCTTTTCAGCTTCGTACCGAGCCAGGACCTGGCTGGTCGGCGGCCCGCTCCCGGCGGCCTTACGGGCCTCCTCGAGCTGCGCCTTGAGCGATGCCTTCTCCCGCTGCCAGGCTTGGTCGAGTTCCTTGGCCTCGGACGCCCGCTGGCTATGCATCTCGTTGGTCTGCGACGACATGTCGGAGAGTTGCGCCTGGACCCGCTCCAGGTCGACCTTGAGCTGGTTCTTTTCCGAGGTGAGTCGCTGCTCTCGTGCCGTCCACTCCTCCGCCTTGCGGCTCGTCTCACCGGCTAGGTCGGCGTGGAGCGCCTTGAGCTTCTCGGCGTCCTGCAGCACAGCGCCGAGCTTGGTGGTCGCGTCGCTGGCCTGTTTCTTCAACGCCGCCTTTTCCTCGGCGACCGACGCCTCGCGTATCTGCCAGTCCTTCTCCAGCGCCTTGACCTTGCTCAAGAGAGCCGAGCGCTCGTCGCTGACCCGCTGGAACTCGGCCTCCGCCTTGTCGAGGTCGGCCCCCTTCTTGCGGGCTTCCTCGAGCTGGCCCTGCAGCAGCCGGCGGTCGGCCTTGAACTGGGCCTCGGCCTCCTGCCCGCCCTGCTCCAGCCGCGCAACATCGGCGATCAGCCGCTGCCGCTCCGCCTGCCACTTGTCGCGGGCGGCTTTGAGCGGCTCGAGCTCGGCCTGGACGGCTTTTAACTGCTGCTGCAGTTGCGCCGTGAGATCCGTCAAACGACCTTTGTCCTG
This sequence comes from Candidatus Dormiibacterota bacterium, assembly GCA_036513555.1. Classification (GTDB taxonomy): domain Bacteria; phylum Chloroflexota; class Dormibacteria; order CF-121; family CF-121; genus CF-13. The sequence goes on from DATBYU010000014.1 coordinate 10,859, forward strand.
GGTGAGCTCGGCGCGGGCCTTCTGCCAATCCTGCTCCAGCAGCGCCTGCTTCCCCACCGCCGTGTCGCGATCTTTCAGCAGCGTCTCGCGATCCATCGCCCACTGCAGCTGCGACGACTGCAAGCTGTCGAGGTCGTCCTGCGCGGTCTTCAGATCGGCCCGGATCTTCTTCTGGTCGGCCTCGTACTTCTGGGTAAGCGCGATCCGCTCCTGCTCGAGCTGCCGTAGCTGGCCGCGGCGCTCTTCGTCACGCGCCTTGGCACGGGCGACGTCATCCTTGAGGCGAGCCAGCTCGACCTGGGCCCGATCGTGGCCCTGCTGTAGATCCAGATGGCTCTGTTTCAGCGCCTCGTGCTGCTCGAGCAGCGCCTGGCGCTCCACCGCCCGCGCGTCGTCGCGCGTCTTACCGCGGGCAAGCTCATCCTTGAGGCGACCGAGCTCGACCTGGCTTCGGTCGTGGTTTTGCTGGAGATTCTGGTGGCCCTTCTTGAGCGATTCATGCTGCTCCAGGAGCGCCTGCCGGTCCATCGCCCACTGCAGCTGCGCGTTCTGCAGCTCGTCGAGCTCCTGCTGCTTGGCCTCGAGCTGGCGTTTCACCAGTTCCAGCTCCTTGGCGTTCTCGGTCAGCTGCGCGCCCATGTCGTCCTGCAGCGTCTGCAGGTGCGCGATGAACTCCTGGTTCTGCTGCAGGATGTCGGCGAAGGATTTCGCCTTGGGTGCCTCGGGGCTCATCAGGCGGCTTTCCGTCCCTGCTGCATATAGCGCTCGACCGCGGACCGCATGGCATCGAGGTGCGCGCTCATGGCGCCCAGCTGGTCAACCCGCTCCTGTTCCAGCTGCCTCAGCTCCTCCGCGCGGTCGGCTTCTCGTTCGTTCGACTGGCGAAGCTCCCGCTCCAGGCGGGCAATCTCCGCCTGCGCCATCTCGTAGGCATTCTTCGTTTCCAGGAGTTCGCTCTTGCGGGCCTCGTCTTCGTCGATCAGACCCTGAAGGTTCTTGAACAGCTCCTGGTTGAGCTGAAGAATCTCCGGGTACGACCGGCTGCCTTTGGACGCGGGCTCACCCGTCCGGGATGGCTTCTCGGGATGTTCGCTCATCAGGCCGCTTTCAGCCGCCCCTGCTGCAGGTAGCGGGCAACCTCCCCGGGCAGGCCTTGTGGATCAACGGGCTTCGGGATGTACCCGTCGCAGCCGGCAGCCAGGATCCGTTCCCGGTCACCGGCCATGGCATGGGCGGTCAGCGCGACCACGACGACACCGGCGAGGCGAGGGTCGGAGCGGATTTTGCGCGTGACCGCCAGCCCATCCTCGCTGGGGAGCTGAATGTCCATCAGAACGATGTCCGGAAGGTCGCGGGCCATCTCCGCCAGGCACTCGGCACCGCTGCCCGCCTTGCGGACGGTAAAGCCCTTTTTTTCCAGGAGGAACTGGGCCAACCTGAGATTGACCGGATTATCTTCGACGATCAAGACCTTGCCGCCGGTCACGCCCTGTCCTCCTTCGCCTCTGAACGATGTCCAGGCCCTTGATGGCGTGCAGTACGGCATCGGGCTCGGAGAGGCCGTTAGGTATAACGCCGCTCCATGCCGTCGCTGGCACCCTCGGTGAAACTTCACCCAGGGCCAGCAAGGCGGGCTGTCCGGGCAGCCCGCGCAGGCCCAGGACCCACTCCGGCTCGGGGGGCGCCAGCACGACCACGTCGGGGGCCGCCGCCCGAGCCTTTTCGAGGGCCTCCTGCAGCCCGGGGGCCCGGAACACCTCAAAACCCTCCTCCACGAGGGCGGTGGCGAGGGGCGCCAGCGCCCGCCGCTCCCGGTGGACGAGCAACACGCGGACCCGGTCGCGGCGCCGCTTGATCCCCAGCCCGACGCGGCGGAGCTCGTCCTGCATGGTCTTGGTCGCCCAGGGTTTGGCCACGTAGCCGACCACGCCGAAGTCGGTCATCAGCTGCTGGTTCTTGGTCACCGAGCACACCAGGACCGGAACGTCGGCGGTGGCGGCTCGGGCCCGCAGCTCCGTGAGCACCTGCCAGCCGTCCTTGACCGGGAGGACGGTCTCGATCACGATCAGGTCCGGCAGGATCTCCATCGCCTTGCGGACGGCCTCGTTGCCATCGGCCGCGTGCGCCACCCGGAAGCCCACCCCCTGGATCTCGGCCGTCAGGCGCTGACTGCTGGCCGGGTCGTCCTCGACCACGAGCACCAGGGGCAGCTCCATGGACTCGACCGTCTGCGCCCCATCGTCCACCCCGGTCTCGGTGGCGGCGGCCTGCCGTGGATCCCGTGGGATGGTGAAGGTAAAGGTTGAGCCTTTGCCAAAGTGGCTCTCCGCCCAGATTCGGCCGCCGTGCATCTCCACGAAGCGGCGGCAGAGCGCGAGTCCCAGGCCCGTCCCCTGGTAGCGGCGGGTGTAGGAGCCGTCGATCTGCTCGAACTCTCGGAAGAGCTTGGGCAGGTCCTCTTCTTTCATGCCGATGCCGGTGTCATGCACGGACACCGTGAGGTGCTCTGGTGAATCCTTGACCGTGACCGTAATCTGGCCGGGAGGCGGGGTGAACTTGACGGCGTTTGACAGCAGGTTGTACAGGACCTGCTTGAACTTGCTGCGGTCCGCCTTGATGACGCCGACGTCGGCGAGTCCGACGGTTGTCAGCTGCAGTCCCTGCTGGCGGGCCATCGGTTCCAGGATCGATGTGACTTCCTGCAGGGCTTCTGCCACCGGCATCTCTTCGGTGTGAAGTTCCATCTTTCCGGCCTCGATCTTGGCCAGGTCGAGGATGTCGTTGATCAGGCCGAGCAAGTGCTGACCGCTGCTGTGGATGTTGCGAAGGAACTCGGTGCGCTCACCGCTCGTCAGGTTCATCGTCGCGTCGAGGAGGATTTCGCTGAAGCCGAGAACGGCGTTGAGCGGGGTGCGCAGCTCATGCGACATGTTGGCCAGGAATTCGGACTTGTACCGGTTCGACTGCTCCAGCTGCCGGTTGATCTGGAGGATCTCTTCGTCCGCGCGCCGCAGCGCGGCATGCTGTCGCATCAGGTATCGATTCGAATCCTTGAGCCGCTCCACCAGGCTCTGCCGTTCGGCGCGCAGACGCTGCTTCTCGAGGTTGCGCTCCAGCAGCGCCCGTAAGCGCTGGAGGTCGATGGGTTTGGCGATGTAGTCGTCGGCGCCCCCGCGCAGCGCCTCCGCAGCGACCTGTTCCGAGCCGTACGCCGTCATCATGACCACGACCGATTCCGGATAGTCGCGCAGCATCTGGGGCAAGAGAGCCAGCCCACTCTCCTCCGGCATCTGCACGTCGAGGAAGATCAGCGCTGGCCGGCGCCCGTCCAGCAGCCGGCGCGCCTGGGTGGCGTTGGGCGCCGCCACCACCTCGAAGCCCTGCTTCGAGACGGCCTTGGTGAGGAAAGCGCGGTTATCGGGATCGTCGTCGATCGCGACCAGGATGGGGCGCTCTTCGAGCTCTGGTTCAGCACCGAGCATGGTACGCACGGCCTGGACCAGGTCCTGGTTCGCCCCGATTTCGCGACCGGAGCCGGTCGACAGCGGGCTCAGGTCGCTGAGAAACCGGTCGGCACCGGCCGCGAGCGCTCTTTTCCCCTCATCGGCGTCGACGTGCACGCCCGCCGTGAGCAGGACGGGGATGTTGGTCGTCGCCGGGTTGCTCTTGAGGATTTCGCACACTCGGAGGCCGTCGATGCGGCGCAGCAGCAGGTTGAGGATGATCGCGTCCGGCAGTTCCTCGCGCGCGCGGTCGAGCGCCTCGAGACCGTCCTGCGCGGAGAGCACGGTAAAGCCCTCCTGCTGCAGTCGGTCGACGCTCGTTCGCAGGCGTTCCGGATCGTCATCCGCGATCAGAATCCGACGGGGCGTGCCTTGCTCGCTCACGCGACCCTCCCAAGCGGCCCTTGCAGGAGGGTCGCTTGTGGTCCGGCCGCCAGCAGCGGAAGGCGTGGGATCAAGAAGCGGAAGACACTGCCTCGTCCCGGCGCGCTTTCCACCCAGATCTGGCCGCCCTGCAACTCCACCAGCCGTTTCGAGAGGGCCAGCCCGAGACCGACGCCTTCGTAACCGCGCGAGGTTGAGCCGTCGACCTGGCGGAACTCCTCGAAGAGCCGTTGCTGGTCCTCCGGCTTGATGCCGATCCCGGTGTCACGGACTTCGACGATGGTGCCGGGCGCCCCCTCCGAGGCGCTGATGGTCACGCTGCCGTGATGGGGCGTGAATTTGATCGCGTTGTTGACCAGGTTGTGGACGATGTGGCGGAGGCTTTGCGGGTCGAAGACGACCTGCATCGCCCGGTCCACCTGTGAGGTGACGGTGAGCTCCTTCTGATTGGCGGCCGCGGCATTCTCCGAGAGGGCGGCATCGACGGCTTCCGCCAGCAGACAGGGCGCGGGATGCAGTTCGAGCCGGCCGGCCTGGATATGCGTGAGTTCCAGGATGTCGTTGATCAACTTCAGCAATCGGCGGCCACTGTTGTGGATGGTCTCGGCGAACTCGCCGCGCTCCGCCTCCGTCAGCTCAGGCGTGGTTCGGATGATCTCCGAGAAGCCGATGATCGCGTTCAACGGCGTGCGCAGCTCGTGCGACATGTTGGTGAGAAACTCGGACTTCATCCGGTCCGCTTCCTGCAATTCGAGGTTGGCACGCTGCAACATCTCGATGGTCTGGCGCTCTCGCTGGAAGCGCCGCGCATTATCGAGCGCGACTGCCGCCTGGTTGGCGAGGATCTGCAGCACTTGCATCAACGTGGCGTCGAAGGGGCGGACGTCCTGGAAGTAGACGGACACTGTGCCCACGAACTCCCGCTCGAGGAACATCGGGAGTCCGAGGGCGGCCCGCCAGCCAGCTTGCTGGGCGAACGGATCGAGCGGGAAACGACCATCGAGTTGGACGTCCTCCGAGAAGACGGGCCGCTGCTCGATCACGACCTGCGTGACCAGCCCAGGGGCCGGCGGCAGCGCGTTTCCCTGGGGTCCTGGGCCGGCGCCCTCCCCCACCTCGACCGCCTGCTGCGCCGGGTTGCCGGACTGGGTCAAGGTGATGAGACAGGAGGCAGCCCCGGAGACGCCGATCACGGCCCGGGCGACGCCCTGGAGCAGGGCAGACGGTCCCACCGTCGTCGCCGTCAGCGCTTGTGAGACCTGGCGCAGCATCTCCATCGAGGCGTCGAGCCGTAGCGCCTGTTGGCGAGTTTGCTCGAACAGGAAGGTGTTTTCGAGCGAGACCGCGACCTCGGCCCCGAGCGAGGCGGCGAGCTTGACGTCGTAGTTGCCGCTGAACTCGCCGTTGCGCTTGTTGGCGAGCATCAGGACACCAAGCGGCCGGCCACCGGAGCCGAGCGGCACGAGGAGCAGGTCGTGGTACCCGAACGTCTGCGGTAGGAGCTGTCCGGCCTCGATGTCGTGCAGGCAGTCCGCGACGATGACCGGAAGCTGGGTGACAAAGACCCGGCCGATCAGGGTGGAAGCATTGGCGCTGAAGCGGAGTTGGTTGAGGCGCATCTGGTTGAAGAGCCGGCTCTCCCGCATGCCGGACGGCGCCGCGGGCGCGATCAACGCCTCGAGGCCTTCCTGGTACAGGAAGAAGCCGCACATCTCCACATCGAGCAGCTCCGCCAGCTTCAGGGTCAGCGTCCCGAGGTCTTCGCCCAGCCTGGTGAGGTTGGAGACGGCGGTCGCGGTTTCGAAGAAGTGGCTCAGCTCCTGGAGGTTCTGGTCGGCCCGCTTGGAGAGCTCGAGATTGAGCTGGACCAACTTGAAGTACTTGGAGGACCAGAAGCCGGTCAGCACCATGACCGGCAAAAACAGCACCGCCAGGAAGTAGGTGACCGGCGAGGGCGCCCACCAGCGCGCCACATAGATGAGGAAGAGTTCGGTCAGGGCGCCCAGCACCACCCAGAGACGCCAGTTGAAGCGCGTCCGGAAGCTGGAAGTTGAGTGCGGTTTGGTCGTAAAGCCCTCTCTCGGCACAGTGCGCATTGATTTGACGCGGATCGAGGGCATTGCTTCGCACTACGATGTCGCCCCCCGTACGGGTGGCGCCCGGTTTCACAAGGCTTTACGCAACCGTCACCAGTTCGTCCGGAATCGGATGGCGTTCTGGCCTTTGATACCCTCTAGGCGTGCAGCGCGAGACCGCGTTCAACGTCTCGGCGATCAAGGACACAGTCCTGCGGTCGATCAAGCTCAACCAGCAGGCGTACAACAACCGTGACGCCGATGTGTTGCGCGAGGTCTACCTGGAGCCGATGCTCTCGCAGGTCGCGCACGACCTCTCGGGCGATTTCGAATCCTTTCCTGCCGCCCGGCTCGACATCACCTGCGAGGTGCTCGACGTCTCCTACACCGCGTACCTGCAGATCGGCAAGGTCGAGCTCTCGGCCTACGGCCTGGAGGCGAGCCCCCAGAACGTCAACGTGACGACCAAGGAAGAGTGGATCTACCGGCTGGTTCCGGATGCGGAAAAGGGTGTCGGCCTCGGACGGCGCACGACCCATCGCTTCCTCGGCTACTACCACTACACACTCGTCGATATCGACGGACGCTGGTGGATCACCGACGTCCAGTCCGCCTCCGAGATCTGGCTCCCCTAGTTAGCGGAACTAACTGTCTTAGGCGCAGGGCGCCCGTCGAGTTCTCGCACGAGGTCGCTTACGCGAGTGCTGATGTCATCGCGGATGGCGCGGACATCAGCGAGCGATTTGTCGGCGGGATCGGTGAGATCCCAGTCGATGTATCGCTTCCCGGGGATGTACGGGCACTCATCCCCGCAACCCATGGTGACAACAAGATCGGCCCATTGGGCCAGGTCGTCGGCGAGCTTCTGCGGGTGGTTGCCGGAGATATCGATGCCGAGTTCGCGCATCGCGTCGGCGACCACCGGATGAACGTGCTCCGCGGGCCGCGTTCCCGCCGAGCGCGATTGATGCCGGCCGTTGGATGCGCGCTGGAAGAGGGCGTCGCTCATCTGCGAGCGCCCGGCGTTTTGCTTGCAGACGAAGAGGACCTTCGCCATTGCCCCTAGACCAGCACGTCGAGCAGCGCTCGGGTCTTCGGCTCAAGGCGGCCGGCCAGGCGGTAGTACGCCCAGATCCCGGCCTTGCTGACGTCGACCAGCCCGGCCTCCCGCAGCTTCGCCATATGATGCGAAATCGTCGGCTGGCTCAAATCGAAAGCCGCCGTGAAGTCGCAAATGCAGACCGGCTCCGGCGAGTTCTTCAGGATGCCGATCATTTGCAGACGCGTCGGATCCGCCAATGCCTTCAAGACCTCCACCGACTGATCCACTTTCGCGAGGGCCATCGGCATCGACGGCGGGCAGCAGACGCCTTTGACGCGCTCCGGTAGGACGGCCTTCACAGTGGCACTCTAGCAGTTCCATTGACAACTGTCTATGGGTTTGCTAGCATCCCATCGACAGATATCAATCGCTCCCGGGGAGGGTTTCATGGACACGATTCGGGAGTCCGTCCGAGCGAAGTATGCGCAGACCGCGATCAAGCTCCGCGATGGCGGAAGCTGCTGCGACTCGAGCTGTTGCGGCGGATCGGATGCCATCAGCGGCCCTATCGGCGAAGACGAATACTCGAAAGCGGAGGTCGCCGACCTCGGACTCTCTCTCGGCGCCAGCCTGGGGTGCGGGAATCCGACGGCGCTCGCGCAGTTGCATGCTGGTGACGTTGTGCTGGATCTGGGCAGTGGAGCCGGTCTCGACGTGCTGCTGTCGGCGCGACGAGTTGCCCCCGGCGGCCACGCTTACGGGGTGGACATGACGGACGAGATGCTGCTGCTGGCGAATGAGAACAAGGCACGGGCCGGGGTTGAGAACGCGACATTCCTCAAGGGGACGATCGAAGCGATTCCTCTCTCCGATGCGGCGGTCGACGTCGTCATCTCCAACTGCGTGATCAACCTGGCCGCCGACAAGAGCGCGGTTCTGAAGGAGGCGTTCCGGGTTCTTAAGCCAGGCGGACGGTTCGCCGTGACGGACATGGTTGAGGTGGAGCCCCTGCCTGCACACGTCAAGTCGGCCATGGACGCCTGGGCCGGCTGCGTGGCCGGCACCATCCCGGTCGAGGAATATCGGGCCGCGGTGCTCGCGGCCGGCTTCGACGCCGTCGAGATCGAAATCACCAACGCCTACGGTCCCGGCGAAGCGGGCCTGCCGGAGGGGTCGGGGAAAATCGCTAGCGCCTTCATCCGCGCTACCAAACCCTGACGGCAAACAAAAAGGCCCGGGCTTACGACTCGGGCCTTTCGGATTCCGGGTTAGTGAGTCTTAGGCGACGCGCACCCGCGAGGCCCGCGGCCCCTTGGGAGCTGATGCTTCGACGTCGAAGCTGACCTTCTGCCCCTCTTGCAACCCCTCGAAAGAGCCCTCGACGGACGACCGGTGGAAGAAGTACTCCTTGCCGTCCTCGCCGCTCAAGAATCCAAAACCGCGATCCATCACCAATCGCTTGATCGTTCCGTTCTGCGCCACGTCTGCCGCTAGCTCCTTCGCAAAGTTATCCCCGGTCCGCTTGCGTTGTCCGGGCGTGCCATGACCGGGCTGACAGCACCCAAAATCAAGCATATCATGGGTGGTATTGCGACGGCCAAAAACGGCGGCCGGCTAGCCGGCTGAAGGAGGCGCGGATCCCGATGCGGAGCACAATGCCCGATTTCCCGCTCACGCTGCAGCACTTCCTCTGGCGCTCGACGACCCTTTTCCCCGCCAAGGAGATCGTGACCCGGCGGGAGACCGGGCGCCACCGCTACACCTACGCCGAATTCGGCCGGCGGGTGGCTCAGCTGGCCCACGCGCTGAAAGAGCTTGGCGTGGGCCCGGGCGATCGGGTGGGGACCCTCGCCTGGAACAACTACCGGCACCTGGAGCTGTACTTCGCCGCGCCCTGCTCGGGGGCGGTGCTGCACACGTTGAACCCGCGGCTTTTTCCGGAACACCTCGAGTTCGTCATCAACGACGCCGAGGATAAGGTCATCTTCGTCGACGCCTCGCTGGTGCCCGCGCTCCAACGCATCGCCACGCGAATCAATGGCGTCAAGCAGTTCGTCGTCATGACCGACGGTCCGTCACCGAACGGCGAGCTCAAGCCGATGGCCTCTTACGAGGAGCTGATCGCCAACCGCCCAACCATCTATCCATGGCCGGACCTGGATGAGCGGGACGCGGCGGCAATGTGCTATACGTCCGGCACGACCGGCAAGCCGAAGGGCGTCATCTACAGTCACCGTTCCTCGGTCCTGCACTCCTTCGGCATCGCAATTGGCGGGGGCATCGGCCTGGCGGAGTCGGACAGCATTCTCCCCGTCGTGCCCATGTTCCATGCGAACGCCTGGGGTCTCGCATACGGGGCGACGATGCTCGGCTCCAAGCTCGTATTTCCCGACCGCTTTTTGGACCCGGTCAGCCTGATCGACCTCTTCCGCGACGAAGCCGTCACCTTCACCGCCGGCGTTCCCAGCGTCTGGATCGCGTTGCTGCAACACCTGGACAAAACCGGGACCAACCTGGATGGGCTGCGCATGTTCGTCGGCGGCTCGGCTCTATCGGCCGGACTTTACGATGGCCTGACCAGGCACGGCATCGACACCAACCAGGGTTGGGGGATGACCGAGACCTCGCCGGTCGCATCGGTCGCCACCATGAAAAGCTACACGCCGGAGAGCGATCGCAAGCAGGTCCGGCTCAAGGCGGGACTCCCGATCGCCGGCGTCGAGCTACGCCTCGCCAACGTGGACACCGGCGAACCGGTCCCGTGGGATGGCAAGAGCGTCGGTGAGATCCAGGTGCGCGGCCCCTGGGTAACGGCGAGCTACTATCGCGGCGTCGACGCCGAACGCTTCACCGCAGACGGCTGGCT
>DATBYU010000015.1:0-5397 GCA_036513555.1 Candidatus Dormiibacterota bacterium
AACGATGGCCTTTCGCGCGCCGGTGTTCCTGGTGCCGTCGCACGTGGTCCACGCGGAAGCCGAGCACCAGGTTCGCGGCACTATTGTCGACTTCAACTTCGTGGCCAGCATGGACCCCTCATCGAAGGACCGCTGGCGTCCCTACGCGTGCGACCCGTCAGAGGTCGCCGGCCGCGTCGTCAAGTTCCTACGGGCCCAGGAACGGCATCGGGGTGCTTCCCTTGGGCGCGCCGCCGGGTCGATCATCGTGCAGCCGGGCACGATCCTGGTCGGCCGGGCGGCCTGAAAGGCCGGGGTATCACCGTTCCCTAACTGTTTCGAACTCGCGCTTGACCCGCTCGGCGCGCAGCCCGTACACTGACGATCTCAGATTGTTGAGTTTGTAGATCGAGCCAGTCAACTATGACAAACACCACCGGCGACCTGCCCCTCTACGACCGGACGGCGCGCAAGGCGCACCAGTGGACCATGGTCGCCCTCGTTCTCGCCGGCCTTGTCGTTGGCGGAGCCGCAGGCGCGCTGCTGCTAGCGATCGCCGGCGGCATTATGCTGGCCGGCCGGTTCTGGTGGCCGGCCGACGTGGTCCGGCAGTTGACCTGGCGGGTCCTCGAGCCGGCCGGGATCCTCAAGCGCGACGACGTCCACGAGGACCACGAGACCCGACGGATTGCCCGGATCATCGGCGGCGCGATCTGGCTGCTGGCCGCCCTGGGACTGCTGGTGGGTAACCCGGTGCTCGCCTGGGTGATCACGGTCCCGATCGTCGTGATGGTGGCCCTCGATGCCAGCCTCAACTTCTGCGCACTCTGCTTCTTCCGCGCCCAACTCGACCAGCGCGGCATCCTTCGGCGGGCCTGAGCCGATGATCGAACGATTCCTGATCATCCTGGCGCTCGCGCTTCTCGTGGTGGCGGGGGTCGTCGCGGTACGCGCCTGGTCAGGCCGCCGCGTCGCTGGCCTCAAGGCGGGCCAAGCTCGCGGCCTGTGGACTGCGCTGGGTGAGTCGCCGGACGGACGGCCGTCGTTGGTGGTGTTCTCGACGCCGAGCTGCACCGCCTGTCGGACCGCGCAGCACCCGGCGGTCGAAGCTGTCGAGGCGCGCTTCGGCGAAACGCTGCGCGTGCTGAAGGTTGATCTCTCCCGGCGACCCGCGGTCGGACACGCATTCAAGGTGCTGACGGCACCGAGCACGGTGGTCCTTAGCGGCGACGGCCGGGTGGGGAGCTTCAACCACGGATTTGCCCCGGCGGACCAGCTCGCGGCGCAGGTCAGCGCCGCCGTTGCGCCAGCGTCCGCTCGGTAACTGCCCGCGCCAGGTCGACCAGCTCGCGCGGCGCGGGAACCGGGCGTCCGTCGCTCAAACGGATCCAGACCCACTCGGTCAGGACTTCGGCGAGCAGCTCGCGGTCGGCCACCCGGGTGATCGTGGTGCGGCGTACACCGCGGGCGCCCCTGACCAGCTCCACGCGAACCGTGAGCTCGACCTCATCGCCATAGACGGCCGGCCGGTGATAGGTGATCTCGGTTCGCCGGATGACCCAGCCGCCGCCGCGACTGGCTGACCAGTCACGACCATAGCCCGCGGCTTCGGCGTGCGCGGTGGCGACCTCCTCGGCCCAGCTGAGATACACGACGTTGTTGACGTGGCCGCGGCTGTCCAGCTCGTAGCCGCGCACCGGCCATCGGACGGTGAACTCGAGGGGGTCGGCGCGCTCCTGGTCGTCGGCCATTCCACTAGTTTCTCCTGTAGCCGAATCGCGTGGCCGCAAGCTCCTCGCGACCGATCCGTTTCATCAATGTGAGCCCCTCCAGGCGCGACGACCGGGTCGAGCTGGCGCTGAAGCGTGCCGATGCCACACTCGAAGATTGGTTTCGGCGGAGCCAGAAGGCGACCCGGAAAGCGACGGTGAGTTTTGCGGCGTTCCTTCACCGGGCGAAGCGGCAGAGCGCCGGTGCGCTCCGCCATGAGGTCGACGACCTGCAGGCCGGACTAAAGAAGCTCAGCACGAGGCTCGACAGCGTCGAGCACGAGGCGGCGGCGACGCCGAAGAGGGGGCGCGCTCGCCCGGCGCTCGCACCCAAACCGGCCTCATCGCGCAAGGCCGCGTCCCCGCGCAAGGCCGCGTTGACACGCAAGCGCAAGAAAGCCGCCTGAGCGAACTCGCCTAGAATCCACGCCCGGTGGGCATCCTGTCGCCGGAGCACCTGCTGCCACTGGGCCTGCTGGTCGTCGTTGCCGCGGCCCTCTGCATTGCCGCGAGGCGTTCGCGCGGCCGCTGGACCGGCGTGGTCGCGGCGATCATTGCCATCGGCATCGTCGTGAGCGAGCTGAGCTGGCAGCCCTACGTGATCGCCAATCACAGCTGGTCCGCGGGCTTGAGCCTGCCGGTGCAGCTATGCGACGTCGGCGGCTTCGTCGCCGCCGTGGCGCTTCTCTGGCGGCAGGCTTTGCTGATCGAGATCACGTATTTCTGGGGGCTGGGTGGCACCCTTCAGGCGCTCCTGACCCCCGACCTGCGCGACCATTTCCCGAGCTTTCCATACCTCCAGTTCTATGCGACGCATGACCTCGTGGTTCTCGCGGCGCTCTTCCTCGTCATCGGGCTGGGCCTGCAGCCGCGCGCCGGCGCGGTGCGGCGGATCTTCATGCTCACGCTGGCTTTCGCGGCCGTCATCGGGCTCATCGACCTGGTGACCGGGGGCAACTATCTCTATTTGCGGCAGGTCCCGGCCCAGGGAAGCCTGCTCAGCGTGATGGGTCCGTGGCCGTGGTACATCGCGGTCGGGGCACTGCTCACGCTGGTCGTGCTGACCGTTCTCGACACACCGTTCCGCTTCGCGTCCCGACGCCGAGCGGCCTGAGATGCTGGCGGGATGATCGAGGCCAGGCGGCCGGCCGTGCCGGCCCCGCTCTATGCACTGGGCGCGATCGCGTCCGTCCAGGTTGGCGCGACCGTGGCCCGGCACCTGTTCCCCTTTCTTGGTCCCACCGCGACCGTCTTCATCCGAGTCGGATTCGGCGCGCTCATCCTGCTGGCGATCGCCCGGCCGGGCTTGCGTCGCCTGTCGGTTGCGCAGTGGCGCCAGGTCGTGCCCTTCGGCCTGATCATCGCCGGCATGAACCTCTGCTTCTACCAGTCGATTGCGCGCATCCCGCTCGGAATCGCGGTCACGATCGAATTCCTCGGCCCGCTGGCTGTCGCGATCGCCGGTTCGCGCAAGGCGCTCGACTTCGCGTGGGTTTTGATGGCGGCGGCCGGTGTGGCGATGCTGTCGCTGACCGGCGGAAGTGTCACGCCGCTCGGCGTCCTCTTCGCGCTGGCGGCGGCGGTGGGCTGGGCCTCCTATATCCTGCTTGGCCAGCGAGTCGGTCGCCTCGTGGCCGGACCCGATGGGCTGGCCCTCGCGCTGACCGTGGGTGCGCTCGCGCTGGCGCCCCTTGGGATCGCTGGCGCCGGCACCCGCCTGCTGGACCCCCACAACCTCGGCCTGGGCCTGGTCGTTGCGATCCTGTCATCGGCCATTCCCTTCTCGCTCGAATTCGCCGCCCTACGCCGCCTCTCGAGCCAGCTATTCGGCATCCTGATGAGCCTGGAGCCGGCGATGGGCGCGGCAGCGGGCTTTCTTTTCCTCGGTCAGCACCTGACAATTCGCGATCTCCTGGCGATCGGGCTGGTGACGGTCGCCAGCGCCGGTGCGACGCTCAGTTCCCGGCATGTTTGAGAGGCCTTCCGGTGCGGTATATATAGTGGACACGTGCCAGCCGAGTTCACTTCCCCGTTCCTTCCAGGCGAACTGGTCCTCCATACCACCCACGGATTAAGCCGGTATACCGGGACCCGCCAGATGGAAGGGGCCGATGGGACAACGACCCAGTTCCTGCAACTCGAGTATGCGCAGGGCGACCGGATCTTCGTGCCGGTCGAACACATCGGCCGGCTGAGCAAGTACGTGGGCGATGACGTCACCCTGGCGCGGCTGAACTCCGAAGTGCAGCGCCGCTCGCCCTACAGCCGCTTCCAGAAGCCAGCCTAACGGCGCCCTCCTCCAACCCCATCTGTCGATTTGGCGCGCCCCCAATCGACGTATCAGTTAGCAGGGCTCAGCCCCCGCCGGCCACACCGATGAGTTTCCTGCCGCGGGCCGTCTAAGGGTTCATGACACGGAATAGAGGAGAAGCGCAATGAGGTTGAAGAACGAGAACGCTATGGAACTTCACATTTCCCCTCCCCCTCTGGGAGAGGGCAGGGTGGGGGCGTCACGCTGGCTGGCGCTGTACATCCTGTGCACGGGCTTCTTGATGATCGTGCTGGATCAGACGATCGTCAATGTCGCCCTCCCCTCGATCAAGAACGACCTCGGCTTCTCGCAAGCTGGCCTGGCCTGGGTCGTCAACGCCTATCTGATCGCGTTTGGCGGCTTCCTCTTGCTCGCCGGCCGGCTGGGCGACCTGCTTGGCCGCAAGCGCATCTTCCTCGTCGGGCTCGGCATGTTTACCGCCGCGTCATTGTTGTGCGGGCTGTCGATCAGCCAGCCGATGCTGGTAGCCGCGCGCTTTCTCCAGGGAATCGGCGGCGCCGTCAGCTCCGCCGTGATCCTTGGCATGGTCGTCACCATGTTCCCCGAGCCCGCGGAACGCGCCAAGGCGATCGGTGTCTTCAGCTTCGTCGCCTCCGCCGGCGCCTCGATCGGCCTGTTGGCCGGCGGCCTGATCACCCAGGCGGTCAGCTGGCACTGGATCTTCTTCGTCAATCTCCCGATCGGGATCATCATCGCCATCCTCGCGTCACGGCTCCTCGAGTCCGACCGCGGGATCGGCCTGCGGAGCGGCGCCGATGCGCTGGGCGCGGTCCTGATCACGTCGGGATTGATGCTGGGCGTCTACACCATCGTCGAGTCGTCCACCTACGGACTCGGTTCGCTGCGCACGCTCGGTCTCGGTGCGGTCGCCATCGCGCTGGTGGTCGGGTTCATCGTTCGCCAGGCGACAGCGATCACGCCGCTGCTGCCGCTTCGCCTGTTCCGCGGGCGCAACTTCTCGGGCGCGAACGTGATCCAGGCCCTGTCGGCCCCCGCCATGTTCAGCTTCTTTTTCCTCGGGTCCCTCGATTTGCAGCGGGTGCTCCACTACGGGCCAATGGCGATCGGGCTCGCGTTCCTGCCCGTCGCCCTCGGGATGGGCGCCCTCTCGATCGGCGTCACCGCCCGGCTGATCATTCGATTTGGTGCCTACCGCGTGGTTCTGGCCGGCTTGGCCCTGATCACGATCGCGCTCGGGTTGGCTGCGCGAGGGCCGATGATCAGCAACTATTTCCCGGACCTGTTCATCCCGATGGCGCTGCTCGGCATCGGTGGCGGGCTCGCCTTCCCATCTTTAGCGGTGCTGGCGATGGCGCG
>DATBYU010000016.1:0-4064 GCA_036513555.1 Candidatus Dormiibacterota bacterium
ACCGGTCTCCAGCCCCAATGCCGCCGTTCAGGTGCGAGTGGCGTACAAGATGACGCCTGTGACGCCGGCAATCTCTGCGCTCGCGGGTGCGACCGGCGGGTACTTCTACCTCGTCGCCGATACAACGGCGCAGGAACTCTATTAAGGCAGAAGGCCCCCTCGCGAGCCGCGCCTGAAACAACAAACGGCCGCCCCCAGTGAAGAGGCGGCCGCGTGCTTTGGGAACGACGAGCTTAGTTGTTCTCGCCCGACTGGCCGTTCGCGCCGTCGCCGGCCGTCGACTGATCGCCGCTCTGGCTGTTCGCGCCGTCGTTGGCGGTCGACTGGTCGCCGCTCTGGTCGTTGCTGTTCCGGTCCAGCTCGCCGGACTGGCCCTGGACGCCGGTCTGTTCGTTGCTGTTCCGATCCAGCTCGCCTGACTGGCCCTGAACGCCGGTCTGGCTTACCTGGCCGGTCTCGTCAGCCGTAACGGCCGGCGCCGCCATGGCAGCGGTCGTGGCCATGATGAGTGCTGAACCAGCAACCAAGGTTACGATCGTCGCGCGCTTCAAAGTATTCATGCCTATTCAGTCGTCGCCGGCCCCTCCCCGGATACGGCCTGTCCGGGTCGAGTTGGACCCGCAGCATCCGGGTCACGGCCGCGTTGAACAGTCGTGACCGTTCCGTTCACCCCGTATCCCCAGGGCAGGCTGTGACGACTCTCTAAATGTCGACCCCATTGCCCCATGAAAACCCAGCCTCTCGGTATGTCGAATGGCTCGACCGGGCTCGCCGGCAAGATCGGCAGGCCTTCACCGAGCTCTACGAATCCACCTACCGACGAGTCTTCGGCTATCTGCTGGCCCGCGTTGGCGACCAGGCCGCGGCTGAGGACCTCATGCAAGAGGTTTACATCGCCGCACTGCAAGCCATCGGACGTTTCCGCGGCCGGACCGAGGGCGAATTCATTGCTTGGCTCCTCAAGATCGCACACGCCAAGGTCATGGATCGGTTCCGGTCCCAGTACCGCCATCCGGAGGTTCAGACCAGCGACGCCGCATCGGCCGACGTCAAGGATCCGCTGGACGCCGTCGATCAGCGGCTTCGTCTCGAGGAGATCTCCGATGCCCTCGCTCAGCTCACGGAGGATCAGCGAAACGTGGTCATGAACAGGTTGGTGCTCGGCCTCGATCTCGAAGAGACGAGCAAGCTGATGGGCAAGAACGTTGGCTCGATCAAAGCCCTCCAGCATCGTGCGCTTGCCCACCTCTTGAAAATCTTGACCCCAGGAGTTGATGACCATGCGTCACGCTGACGACACCCTCGAGACCTACCTGGCGCAGATTGTCAGCGGCGCGCCCGTCACTAAGGCCGAGCCCAGCCTGGAGCCGATGATTCATGTCGCGCAGCAGCTGCGCCAGGTCGGCAGCATCGAGCCGTCGCGCGCCAGGGTCGAGCGAATCCGAATCGCCCTGCGCCGCGCGCCCGTTAGTGCGGTGGCCGCGCGCCCAACCGCGCCAAAGCTCGGCTTCTGGCCTCGCCCCGTCATGGGCCTCGCCTTTGCCGTCCTGATCCTGGCGCTGGGGACCACCTCCGCGCTGGCGGCACCTTCCGCGCTCCCGGACTCACCGCTCTACCCCGTCCGCAACTTGAAGGAAACGGTGCAAGTCAATCTTGCCGGCACCGCGACACAACGCGCCATGTTGTACGCGACCTTCGCCGGCGAGCGCGCCACGCAATTGCGCCAGCTGGCCGGGCACAAGGCCATCGATCCTAGTGTGGTGGTGACCCTGCTCCGCGACATCACGGCGCGTGTCCATCAGGCCAACCAAGCCGCTCACAACGACGGCGCGGCAGCGCGATCGGCCGTTGCCCAGGTTGAAGGACAGATCGGCGATCAACTCAACCAGCTCCAGCAGGAAGGCGAGTTCTCAGGCGACGCGGGCAATCAACTGGCCAGCACGATTCGTGATGTTCAGACGGGCCAGTCCGGGCAATCGGGCGACAACGGCAACAGCGACAGCAATCAGCCCTGACGGCCTTCCCCGTCATACTTGGCGCATCGAACAGCGGATCACGATGGTAACGCTTGGCGTGCGAGATCTTGGCCGCGCGCGCGCCTTCTACGAAGCACTCGGCTGGGCGGGCGCACAGCAGCCTGATGATGAGGTTGCGTTTTACCAGGCCGGCGGCATGGTCTTCGGACTGTGGGCGGCGCTTGGCGGCCACGGCGCGCCCGGCATCGAGCTAGCCCACAACGTTCGATCCCCTGGAGAGGTCGATGCCCTGCTTGCCGAGGCGAAGCGCGCTGGCGGGACGATCGTCCGTCCAGCAGCGCGCGCCGACTGGGGCGGCTATACGGGAGCCTTCGCCGATCCTGAAGGCTACGTTTGGGAGATTGCCCATAACCCTGGCTGGACGCTCGCGGACGACGGTTCGGTCCGACTCGGCTAGCGTCTGACGATTAGCGCCAGTACGGCCAGGTCGAGCTCGGTGTCAATCCGAGCATCTCGTTCCAGAGCACGTCGGTGCCGGTCAGGGTCGAGCGGTTGAAGGCGTGCATGAACGTCGACACGCCGACCCGCTTGACGCCACGGCTGCCGATCAGGCCGACCGTGTTGAGACGATCCGAGGCGTCGCGGTCGCGCAGGTCGAGGCCGACCAAATGCCCGTACGCGGCTACGTCCGCACTGGAGAAATAGACGCGCTCCAACGTGGCGTAGGAATAGGCAGCGGTGTACCAGGTGTGCCGTGGCGCGACCACATCCCATGGGTCGAGGACGCCCTTCAGGTACGGATAGGTCGCGAGCGAGCCGCCGAACACATCGGACACATTGGCGGTGTGGCCACCATCCGACGCTGAAAAGAACGCCTCGATCACGCGGCCGCCGTACATCAGCACCTGGCCGGCCGTCTGGTCGACGGCCGCATTCTGTGAGCCACTCTCGGAGTCGATCCCGCGGTACACCTGGAACTGGGTGGTGTCGTCGACGTCATAGAGCGCCGTGCTTCCCATGTGCGTCAGCGCGTAGCAACGGGCGGCGACGATCTGGGCCTTGATCGCCTCGAGCGGCCAGCTCGATGGCACTTCACCCAGGCCACGCAGGTAGTCCTCGATCGGCAGTACGTTGATGATGTAGAGCAGACCGCCGCTGGGTTGGGCCACGATGGTTCCGCGATACGCGTGATAGCGGCCAGACGGTCCGTAAACCGTCAGGCGCGTGCCCGCCGAGGTCGGAACGATCTTTTGCACGCCTCCTCCCATGGATAGCGAGATAGTCTGGCCTGCCGCGATGTTGGTCACGCGCGTCCCGGCGATGAGCTGCGCGGGTCCGCTGGGCACGACGCGATAGGTCGCCGTCCCCCAGAGCACGGCCACGTGGATCGGCACGTTCGCGGTATCGAGTCCGGCCCAGGTTGCCCCCGTGTAGAAGTGCTGATCGATGAAGCGATAGCTGAGGCCGGCCAACGCCATACCCTTGGCGCCCCACTGACCGAGTCCAACCCCATGGCCCCAGCCGTGACCGCAAAAGCGCACCGATCCAGCCGGCGCGGCGGCCGGACAGGTCGCGCCGTACGTTGCGCCGGACCCACGAAGGGCCGCCTGCGCCGCCTCGGTCTCATAGCGATCGAGCGCCGCCTGCAGCGACCGGCTCTGCCCGGCCAGCCCGGCGATGCGGAATAGCGTCTGGCGCCGCGCGCTATCGAGCTGGCTGTCGTAAGTGGCGACCTGGGCAACCTGGCCCGCAATCGCATTGGCCCGCGCCTGGAGCGTGTCGAGCAGCGGCGCGAGGTCGGCGCGGGCCTGAGCCAGCACACGGCGCTGCGCCTCGAGGGTGTCGCGCTCGGCGCGCAGCCTCCGGGCGAGCTGCAGCTCACTCACCGAGATCTGCTGCAAATAGACGGTCCGGTTGAGCAGGTCGTCGAAACTCCGCGCAGAGAAGACGAACTCGAACCAGCGCATGCCACCGAGCGCGTAGAGCTTCTTGATGTCCGTCTGGAAGGAGCGCAGATGCTGCAGGTAGGCGAGCTGGTCGTGCGAAAGCTGCATCTGCGCGTCGGCGATTTGTGCCTCGATCGCCTGT
>DATBYU010000017.1:0-11025 GCA_036513555.1 Candidatus Dormiibacterota bacterium
CCTACCTGGCGCAAGAGCTCGAAGCGAGTCCGCACGAGAGTGTCTACGAGGACGCGCTACACAGCCGGCCCGACATCATGGGCCTCCGCAACCGGCTGGCCGAACTCGAGACGGCCATGGCGCGCGGCAGCGGTGCCGAGCTCACCGCCCTCGTAGAGAACTACGGCGACGTCCAGCACGAGTACGAGCGGCTGGACGGCTACGCCTACGACAACCGGGTCGCCGAGGTGCTGCACGGGGTTGGGCTGACCGAGTCAGACCAGGCGCTGCCGCCGAGCGCGCTCAGCGGCGGACAGCGACGCCGCCTGGCGCTCGCGCGACTGTTGCTCCAAGATGCCGACCTGCTGCTACTGGACGAGCCGACCAACCACCTCGACCTGGAAGCGATCGAATGGCTGGAGGAATTCCTGCGGCTCTCCCGCGCCGGCATGCTGATCGTTTCCCACGACCGCCGCTTTCTCGAGCACACCGCGGACGACATTCTCGAGCTGCAGGCCGGAACGGGCGAGTGGTATCCGGGCAACTACCGCCAGTACCTGCGGCTGCGCCGCGAGCGCCGGGCCTTGCGCCAGAAAGAGTACGACGCCCAACAGGACTACATCGCCCGGACGGAGGAGTTCATCCGCCGCTATAAAGCCGGACAACGGGCGCGCGAGGCGCGCGGCCGGCAGACCAAGCTCGACCGCCTCGACCGCGTCGCGCCGCCTTCCGACGATCAGCAGATACGGATCCGGCTGCGCGCCTCGGGCACCAGCGACCTGATCTTTCAGAGCGACGGGCTGACGCTTACGTACCCCTCCCCCTCTGGAAAGGGCTCGGCCTGGCAGCTCGCCATGCCCGCGTTCAACATCAGCGCCGGCGAGCGGGTTGCCATTGTCGGGCCGAATGGCTCCGGCAAGACCAGCCTGCTGAAGGCGCTGCTCGGCGAGCTTCGCCCGCTCAAGGGCCGAGTGAAGACCGGACCGCGCGTCACCATGCGCTATTACGACCAGCACCTGGCCGACCTCGATCCCAACAAGACGGTATTGGCCGAGCTGCAGGATGCCTTCGGCCTGCCCGACGAGACGCTGCGCACCTTCCTTGGCCGCCTGCTGTTCCGCGGCGATGACGCGTTCAAGGTGATCCGGTCCTTGAGCGGTGGTGAGAAGAGCCGGGTCGCGCTCGCGAAACTGATGCTCGACGATGCGGGACTGCTGCTGCTGGACGAGCCCACCAACCATCTCGACATCCCGGCGCAGGAAATGCTCGAGGAAGCGCTGCAGGACTTCGAGGGCACCATTGTCTTCGTCTCGCACGACCGCTACTTCATCGATGCCATCGCCACCCGGCTCTGGGTCGTCGGCGAGGGCAAAGTCGTAACGCACCTCGGCAACTACACCGATCTGGAACGATCGCGCCAGCGGGCGGGACGCCTCATCGTGGCAGCGGAGCCCGCGGCGAGCGCGCGCCGCGACCGGCGGGGACAGGCCGCCGCCGCTGGGCCGGCCGCGGCCGGCTCCAGCGTGGAGCATCAGATCGGCGAACTCGAAGCGGACATCCGGCGGATCGAGGAGCAGCTTGCCGACCATCAAACCTATGACGACCCGGCCCGCGTGACACAACTGGCGCAGGCGCATGAGGATGCCTCCCGCCGGCTGCGAGCGCTCTACCAGGAATGGGAGCAAGCCGCCGGCGAATAGACCGGCGCCTGAGCGGGTCGGCCGCGCCGCTTGGCCCGGTGGCCAGCACCGACCACCCGCTGCTGATCCCTGCCGTGTCGATCGCGTACGCAGCGACGATCGCCGCTGGAGTGCTGGCACTCGACCAGCTGGCCGAATACATGCCCGGTGCCTGGGTCGACGTCCTGGGCGCGGCCCTGCTGGTGCTCTCCGTGATGACGATCGCCGTCTGGCTTCGCGCCGCCTGGCGGCGGCGGCGAGACGGACTTAAGCGGCGAGCCCTGCTCTGGGCGGGCGGCGCGATCGGGCCGGCGCTGGTGGCCGTATTCGCGATCCTGGTCCTGGTGCAGAACGCGCAGATCGCGTCGGAGATCAGCGGCGCCGACGTTCATCTCACCCGGCCGCTGATCGAGTCACTGGCCCGACCACCAGGGACCAAGCTGCTCGACCAGCACCCGGGACTCGCCGATACCGAGAGCATCTCCGAGGACTTCAGCGCCCAGGACTTGAACAGCATCGTCCCGTTCTACGAGGCCGAGCTGGCGAAGGACGCCTGGGTCGAGGACAAGGCGTCGGCGACCACGTCGATCGTCTGGTTCACGAAGGGCGCCTACCTTCTGTCGGTGGCGATCGACACCCCGTCGAGCAGCTACACGCTCACCGTCGACCGCGTCAACCCGAACCTGCTAGGGTCGCCCTCCCCCTCGATCAGCCCCACGCCCTGACCGCATTGGGCGGGGCGCACAAAAAGGGGGTCGCCAACTCGTCCCTCAGGACCGATGACGACGCCGGCAATCGCCCCTAGGATCGACACAGTCGGATCACTGCGTTCAAACGGAGGGAAAGTCTTTATGGCGATCGATCAGGGCGTGCGCGCGAAAAAGGAAACCAAGGCGGATGCCCAATCCGTCATCGATCTCGCCCACAAGCAGGGGTTGAAGATCGTCGACCTCAAGTTCATCGACTTGATTGGGACCTGGCAGCACTTCTCGATTCCAGTCCAGGAGCTGTCCAAGGGCCTCTTCAGCGAGGGCATCGGCTTTGACGGCTCGAGCATTCGCGGCTTCCAGCACATCCACGAGAGCGACATGCTGCTGATCCCGGATCCGTCGACGGCGATCGTCGACCCGGTCCTCAAGGTGCCGACACTCACCATCAACTGCGACGTGATCGACCCGATCACACGCGAGCCCTATAGTCGCGACCCGCGCTACGTCGGCAAGAAGGCGGAGGCCTTCCTGAAGTCGAGCGGCATCGCCGACACCATCAACATCGGCCCCGAATGTGAGTTCTACATCTTCAACAGCATGCGCTTCGACCAGAACCAGTTCTCGGGCATGTACGAGATCGACTCCATCGAAGGCGTCTGGAACTCCGGCAAGAATTCCGAGCCGAACACGGCCTACCGTCCGCGCTACAAGGAAGGTTATTTCCCGGTGCCGCCGACCGACAAGCTGCAGGACCTTCGTTCGCAGATCGTCCTCAAGCTGATCGAGGCGGGCGTCGACATCGAGGTCCATCACCATGAGGTGGGGACCGCCGGCCAGACCGAGATCGACATGCGCTACGACACCCTCGTCAACATGGCCGACAAGGTGATGATGTACAAGTACGTCGTCAAGAACGTCTGTGCTCAGAATGGGTTCGTAGCAACGTTCATGCCAAAGCCCCTGTTCATGGACAACGGTTCGGGCATGCATACGCATCAAAGCCTCTGGAAAGACGGTGCGCCGCTGTTCTATGACAAGGCGGGCTATGCGGGCATCAGCGAGATGTGTCGCTGGTACATCGGCGGCTTGCTGAAGCACGCGCCGTCGCTGCTCGCCTTCGCCGCGCCGACCACCAACTCGTACCGCCGGCTGGTGCCCGGATACGAGGCGCCCATCAACCTCATCTACTCGAAACGCAACCGCAGCGCCTGCGTGCGCATCCCCATGTATTTCGACAATCCCCAGGCCAAGCGCCTCGAGTTCCGCACGCCGGACCCGTCCTGCAACCCGTACCTCTCGTTCGCGGCCTGCCTGATGGCCGGCCTGGACGGCGTCATCAACAAGATCGAGCCGCCGAAGCCGATCGATGAAGATCTCTATGAGCTGGATCCCGAAATGAAGCGCCAGGTGAAGAGCACCCCTGGGTCCCTCACCGAAGTCCTCGACGCGCTCGAGATCGACAACGACTACCTGACCCGCGGCGGCGTCTTTACCACCGACCTGATCGAAACCTGGATCGACTACAAGCGCGTGCGCGAGGTCGACCAGGTGGCGCTCCGGCCGCATCCCTGGGAGTTCTACCTCTACCACGACATTTAGCTCGCGTCACTAGATCTGTTCGTCCGACCGTGAGGCGGTTGTCACTCGCCCTGGCAACCGCCTTTCTCGACCATTAGAAGAGGAGCAGCGTCATGGACCAACCGGCGGAGAGAGACAAGCCCTGGCGACCCGGTGACCACCCCCGTCCAGGCCCATCCTGGGGCGACGACGATCGCCCGCGGACTGCCGTACCCACGGAGGCCCCCGACGGCGAAGACTGACGCGGCCGCGGGCCGCACCAGTTCGCTGACCATCGACCGCGCGCTGGAGCGGCTCTCCGAACGAGGGATCCGCTTCCTCGATCTGCGCTTCGTCGACGTGCTTGGGACGGTCAAAAGTATCACCATCCCCGCGCGGCGGTTACCGCACGCCATGCGCAACGGCGAGTGGTTCGATGGATCGTCGGTCGAGGGCTTCGCCCGGGTCTTCGAGAGCGACATGTTCCTTCGTCCCGACCTCGACACCTTGACCATCGGCCAGGCCGACGGCGCGCTCGGTGCCCAGGTGATCTGCGATCTGTTCACGCCCGACGGCGAGCGGTTCGCCGGTGACCCGCGCGGCGTGCTAGCGCGGGCGCTGGCCGAAGCCGCGGCTCTCGGCTTCGACTACGCGGTAGCGACGGAGCTGGAATTCTTCCTCCTGAATACCGACGCCGCCAGCGGTGGCGTCCGTCCTGGGCGCCACGACCGGGCCAGCTACTTCGACCATCCAGTCGACGTCGCCAGCGACGTTCGCCAGGAGATCGTGAGCGCGCTCGACCACCTCGGCATCATCGTCGAGGCCAGCCACCACGAGGTCGCAGCCGGGCAGTACGAGCTCGACCTCGCGCTCAACAACGCGCTGAAGAGCGCCGACCAGCTTGTCACCCTCAAGCACGCCGTCAAGGCGGTGGCGCAGCGTCGAGGCTTGCTAGCCACCTTCATGCCCAAGCCCATCTTCGGGGCGGCCGGGTCGGGGATGCACACCCACCAGGCACTCACCGACCTGGGCAAGGAAACAAATGCGTTTTACGACCGCGCCGACCAGTACCAGCTGTCGCCTGTCGCCAAGCACTTCATCGCCGGTCAGCTGGCGCATGCGCGTGGACTGTGCGCACTGGTCGCGCCGCTAGTCAACTCCTACAAGCGCTTCGTGCCTGGCTTCGAAGCCCCGGTCGCGATCACATGGGCACAGGTGAACCGCTCGGCGCTGATACGCGTGCCTCGGGCCGGAAGCGGTGATCGGGGCGCCATCCGAATCGAGTTTCGCGCTCCTGACCCTTCGTGCAATCCGTACCTTGCCTTCGCCGCCATGCTGCACGCCGGCTTGTCGGGAATCCGTCAGAAGCTGCCGCTACCGCCGCCGGTCGAGGAGAATCTCTACGCCTTCGACCCGGAGGCGCTCGCGCGCCACCAGCTCGGCCAGTTGCCCAGGTCCCTCGCTGAGGCGCTCCGCGACTTGCGACAGGACGATGTGATGCGCGACGCGCTGGGTGTCCACCTCCTGGAACGTTTCATCGAGGCGAAGGAGATCGAGTGGCAGAACTATGAGAAGCAGGTCACCGGCTGGGAGCTCGACGCCTACCTCGAAGCGTACTGAGCGCCTTCGCGACCCACGATTCGTCGTTCTCGTCGCCATCCTCATCCCGATCGCGGGCGTCTGGGTCATCGAGGCGTTCACGGCGCCCAACCCGCTGGTCCGCATCATTCTTCGCAGCCTGCCGGTGCTCCCCCTCGCGATCTGGACCCTGTGGTTCGATCGGTCGCGCCCGTTCGAGCGGCGGCCAGCCGCTATCCGCCTGACTGGACGCCTGGGCCTGCTGGTCCTGGCGATGGTCGTCGCCATTGCGATTCTCGGGATCGGGCTCAACTGGCTTTATGATCCGAATCGAGTGATCTGATTCGATGCCACTGAGTTCTGTCTGCCGCTCTGAGTAAGCACATCGTGGCGCTGGGTGGAGGTGGGTTCTCCGATGGGGGACCCTGGTCGAAACTCGACGACTACATCCTGGGCCTGGCGAGAAAGCCTCGACCACGCGTCTGCTTCGTTCCCACGGCCGGCGGCGACGCCGACAGCTATGTGGCCATGTTCTATCGAGCGTTCGCTCAGCGGGATTGCCAACCATCGGACCTCGCGCTCTTTCGCCGAATCGTCGTCGACCTCCGTCCGTTCCTGCTCGAGCAAGACGTGATCTATGTTGGCGGAGGCAACACCGCCAACATGCTCGCCATCTGGCGCACCCACGGCGTCGATCGTATCCTTCGCGAGGCCTGGGAGCAGGGCATCGTCCTCGCCGGCGTCAGCGCCGGAGCCATCTGCTGGTTTGAAGCCTCCGTGACCGACTCCTTCGGCCTCAGCTTGAGCGGCATCCGCGATGGGCTTGGCTTGATCTCCGGCAGCGCCTGCCCTCACTACAGCTCGGAGGAGCGCCGGCGCCCGGTCTACCGACAGCTGGTGGGCGACGGTTTCCCGCCGGGATATGCGATCGACGACCAGGTGGGCCTGCACTTCGTCGACGGCCAGCTGGCTGAGGTCGCGAGCAATGCGGAGGGACGATCTGCGTATGAGGTCAGGCTGGAAGGCGCGGCCGTCCGGGAGCGCCCCCTCGCTGCGCGGAGCTTGGGCTAGCAGGCCCGGCTTCGGTCGCGGGATAATGACGGCCAGGACGCGGGGGGCAGTTCACTGGAGGTGTTTGTGATGGCGCACCACTTGAAGGATCTGACGATCGA
Source organism: Candidatus Dormiibacterota bacterium (assembly GCA_036513555.1). Lineage (GTDB taxonomy): Bacteria > Chloroflexota > Dormibacteria > CF-121 > CF-121 > CF-13. The sequence continues at coordinate 6,676 of DATBYU010000017.1, forward strand.
GCTCGACGAGAAGGCCGGCACCGTCGCCGCGGCGGCCGAAGCCCTGGGGAAAGCCGGCGTCAATATCGAAGGCATCTGTGGATTCGTGGTCGGTGGCAAGGGGGTTGGCCATGTGTTGGTCGCCGACGCCGTGAAGGCGCGCCAGGCGCTCCAGAGCGCGGGCGCCCGCGTGACCGGCGAGCAGGAGGCGCTCGTGCTGGAGATCGAGGACAAGCCTGGCGCCCTGGGCAAGCTGACCCGCAAGATCGCCGACGCGGGCGTCAGCCTGAACGCCGTGTACCTGGCGACGAAGACGCGCGTGGTGATCGGGGCCCGCGACCTGGAGAAAGCGCGCGCGGCCGCTGGCGAAGGCGCCGCCAGTCGTCAATAGTCATCGCCCAGCGCTGGTGATCGCGCCAGCGACCGGCAATCTTCAAATAGCGCGGCGAGAACCCCTCCAGCCGGAAACCTGAGCGCTTCACCAGGGCGATCGAGGTTGCGTTCTCCGGCTGGACGTTCGCCTCGACGCGATGCAGCTTCATGGTGACGAAGGTGTGCCGCAGCACCAGCTGCATGCCCTCTGTCATGTAGCCCTGGCCGGCGAACGGCTGCGCCGCGTAGTACCCGAGGTAAGCGCTCTGAAACAGCCGCCGAACGATCTGGCTCAGGGTAAAGACGCCGGCGATCGCGCCATCATCGATCCGGCAGACAAGGAAGCACTGCACATTCGGTAGCCGGCAGCGCACCATCCATTCGGCGAAGGTGCGGGCGTCCGTCGGCGGGGTCACCCAGCCGCGATGCAACGCGAGGCTGGCAGCATTCCGCGCCACGATCTCCGCCTGGTCGCGGTTGCTTGGTTCACGCAGGTAGACTCGTTCGCCCACTTCGAGAGCGTGGGTCAGATCAGGCTTGCGCACGGCGAGCCCAGCTTCGCAAAACCGCGCTGATAGCCCAGCCCGCGAGCCAGTTGGCCACGAGCGCGGCACGATCCGGAATCCAGGAGATGTAGACCGAGCGCTGGTTACGTTCGACCGCATTCGCGATTCTCGTGGCGACTTTCTCGGCCGTCACGGGTGGGAGCCGCTGATGGGCCTGGCGGCCTCGCGCACCAAGGCGGTTCTCGCCGAAGTTCGAGCGCGTCGTCCCGGGGAACACATTCATCACCTTGATGCCGCGATGTCCCTCTTCCATCCGCAACGCGTCGCCAATCGCGGTCAGCGCGAACTTGCTCGCGGAGTAGTAGCCGATGCGGGGCACCACGATCCGGCCGGCCATCGAGGAGATGTTGATAATCATCCCGTCGTGCTGCGCCCGCATGATCGGCACCACCGCGCGGATGGCCGCCGCCGGTGCCAGCACGTTGAGCGCAAACACCGCCTCGACGTCGGCACTCGAGGCATCGCCGATCGGCGCCGTCATGCCGATGCCCGCGTTGTTGACCAGGATGTCGATACCACCGAGTTCGCGGATGGTGTCCTGGGCGAGCTGCTCGGCGGCGCCAGCGGCCGTGACGTCGGTGGGAATGACGATCGCCGATCCGCCGTCAGCCTTGATCAGGCCAGCCACCTCGTCCAACGCCGGGCGGTTTCGTGAGGCCAGCGCCAGCCGCGCGCCACGCCGTCCGAATTCGAGCGCGATCGCCCGTCCAATGCCCTGCGAGGCGCCGGTAACGATGATGCGCGCGTCTCTTAACTTCACCCCTCCCCCTCTGGGGGAGGGTTTGGGTGGGGGCTCAATGCTGGCAGCCGCGACAGAAGTCGGTCGCTTCACCTCGCGCGGTCAGCTCGGAGATGCGGTGACCACACCGTGGGCACTTCTCCTTCCCCTTGCCGTGGACCGCCATGAAGCTGCGGTCCTGCTTGTGCGGCTCATATTTCGGCTGGGTCTTGATCGCCGCGATCGCCGACCGCAGGACTTTCCCGGTCGCCGTGTACAGGCGAACCACCTCATCGGGCTTGAGCGTGGTGCGCTTGCGGAGCGGCAGCAGTTCCGCCTCGTGCAGGATCTCATCCGAGTAGGCGTTGCCAATGCCGGCGATGAACGCCTGGTTACGCAGAAGGTTCTTGAGCTCGCCCGGGTGCCGGCGGATGCGCTGCGAGAACTCGGATAGCGTCACCGTCAGGGCATCGGGACCCAGCTCCGCCCATCCTGGGATGGTGGGAAAAGCGCCGGGCACCACCCAGTAGACGCGGCCCATCTTCACGGTGTCGAGGAAGCGCAACTCGTCCCCACCTTCGAGGGTGATCCGAAAGACGGTCGCCGCCGCAACTTTCTCGGACGCCGTCGTCCACTGCAGGCGGCCACCGAGCATCGGGTTGATGACGAGGTGCTGCCCGCTGATGTCGAAGATCAGGAACTTGCCGCGGCGCCAGACCCGTTCGAAGGTTCCGCCGACCAGCTGCCGCGCGTACTCGTCGGGCGGTGTCCGCAGCAGGAAGCTCAGCTTCGGTGAAGTCCAGACCTGGGCAATCTTTCTCCCCTCGAGTCGTGGGCCGAGGTATTCACGCAGGACTTCGAGTTCCGGGAGTTCAGGCACTGGCGGTCAGGTTACCGCGTGAACGGCGTCTAAGACTGGTGCTTGACAAGACTGGACGTCCAGTCTAGTCTCGTGTTGGGACGAAGATGCCGGCGGCAGGACCATCCAGGGAGCGGATCATGAGCGAGGCATCGCGGCTCCTAGCTCGCAACCGGCAGACGTCGGTGGAGGATATCGCGATCGCGGCGGGCGTCTCCCGAACCACGTTTTACCGAGCCTTTCCTTCGCGCGCCCAACTGCTGCACGCGATCGAAGTTCAACCGGAGCCAAACACGCGACAGCGCGTGCTCGATGCATCGATTGGAATGCTGCGCACGCAAACGCTCAAGAACCTCTCCATGGATGAGCTCGCTTCCGAGGCGGGCGTCTCGCGCGCGAATCTTTATCGCTTGTTCCCGGGCAAATCGGCGTTGTTCCGGGCCATCCTGCTGGCGTACTCACCGTTCGAGCCGGTGATGGCCGTCTTTGCCCGCGCCGGTGACCGCCCGCCCGATGAGGTCATTCCGGAGATCGTGGTCACCGCGTACCGCGCAGTCGCCGGACGTTCCGGCATCGTTCGGACCCTGCTCCTCGAGATCACGTCGATGACGCCCGAGCCCACCGCGGCCTTTTCCGAAACGGGTTTGCGCGCCTTCAGCACCTTCGCCCGATATCTGGCTGGTCAGATGGCGGCTGGCCGTCTTCGACGAATGCATCCCATGCTGGCGGTGCAGAGCCTGGTGGGCGGTCTGATGTTTCACATGCTTGCGGGGCCGGTCATGAGCCAAGCGTCCGTCGACGTGCCCGCCGGTGAAGAGGTCGCGCTTCAGTTCGCCAACATCTGGCTGCGCGGCATGCGCCCGGAGGCTGCTCGTGGCAACTGAGACCTATACGGTCGACGCCGAGGGCGTTGTCAAACAATTCGGCAAGCAACGGGCGCTCGACGGCGTGACCTTGCGCGTCCGGCGCGGCGAGGTCTACGGCCTGCTCGGTCCAAACGGCGCCGGAAAGACGACCTTGATCCGTAGCCTGGTCGGGTTGGTGGCTCCCGAGGCTGGCACCGTATCGGTCCTTGGCCAGCGGATGCCCCAACTCGAAGTGTTGGCGCACGTCGGCTACATGACCCAGCAAGCCGCTCTCTATCCCGATCTCTCAGCCGAAGAGAACGTACACTTCTTCGGCGCCATCTATGGGCGCGTCGATGGCGTTCGCGATGCGCTCGAGTTCGTCGACCTGTGGGACCGCCACAAATCGGTGGTCAGCACTTTGAGCGGCGGGATGCGTACGCGATGCTCGCTTGCCTGCGCCCTGGTGCACAAACCCGATCTGCTGCTCCTCGACGAACCCACCGTCGGCGTCGATCCGCAGCTGCGCGTGCAGCTCTGGGATCGCTTTCGCAAGATGGCGGCCGGCGGCACCACGATCGTGGTATCGAGCCACGTCATGGACGAGGCCGAGCGATGCGACCGCCTCGGATTGATCCGCTTCGGCAAACTACTGGCCGAAGGCACGGTCGCCGAAATCAAGGCGAAAGCCGGCGTCGAGCGGTTGGAGGACGCCTTCCTCAAGCTGTCCGAGGTGTCGCCGGCATGAACGCGAGGCGCGTCGAGGCCATCACGCAGCGACTGCTCCATCAGTTCCGACGAGACCGTCGCACGCTGGCGCTCTTGTTCGGCGCGCCGCTCGTCATCCTCGGACTCCTCGGTTACCTGCTCCGCGGTGGAGGCGATGTGCCGAAGATGGGCGTCGTCAACCTCGATGGCGGTCCGCTGGGGACCCTGGTCGCCTCGACGGTCGAGAGCTCGAAAACCGTATCGGCGTCGAGCATGTCGCAGGCTGATGCCGACACCAAGCTT
>DATBYU010000018.1:0-7981 GCA_036513555.1 Candidatus Dormiibacterota bacterium
GCGGCTCGATGCGCCGGTGGTCATGTAGTCGACGACGCTCTGTCGGTCGAAGTCAGAGGCGCGACCCTGCGTCACCATGCGGCCGAGGTGCACCACGGCAATCCGGTCAGCCACCTCGAAGACGTCGTTGAGGTTGTGGGAGATGACCATGACGGCCAGACCTCGGTCGCGCAGGCGGCGGACCAGGTCGAGCACCTGCTTGGTTTGCACCACGCCAAGCGCCGCCGTTGGCTCGTCCAACATGACGAGCTTGGAATTCCACATCACGGCTTTGGCAACCGCCACCGACTGACGCTGCCCACCGGACAGTGAGGCCACTGGCTGCCTGATCGACCGCACGGTGGTCACGCGAAGGTCGGCCAGGGTCTTGCTCGCGGCGCGCTCCATGTCGTCCTCGTTGAGCAAGCCGGTACGCAGCCGCTCGCGGCCAAGGAACATGTTCTGGACGATGTCGAGGTTGTCAGCGAGCGCGAGGTCCTGGTACACGGTCTCGATCCCCAGCCGGGCTGCATCGCGCGGGCTGCGGACATGAATCGGGTTGCCTTCCCAGAAGAATTGCCCGTGGTCGATCTCGTAAATGCCCGCGATGCATTTGGTCAGGACCGATTTGCCGGCGCCGTTATCGCCGCAGAGAGCGGTGACCTGCCCGGCGTAGAGGTCCAGGTCCACCTGGGTCAGAGCTTGCACGGGGCCAAAATGCTTGTCGACGCCCCGGGCTTTGAACCGTGGCTCGCCCATTGGCGAGTCCTTGATCACCTGCCCCATGCCTTCACTCTATCGCGTGAGATGAGGTGGGTTGGCGCCGCCGCAGAAGGCGGCGGCGCCACACCCTTCTAGCTAATGCCGGCTGCGGTGCAGACGGCCGCGCTGACGTCGGTGCACAGCTGATTCTTGTCGACGAACTTGTCCTTGATGACGGTCGAGTTCATATTGGTGATCGTGACCCAGATCGGCACCAGCAAAGATGCCGGTTGCTGGCTCCCGGCGGTGCCGGAAGGCGGCGAGGTCGTGCCGTTGAGCAATGCGGGCGGAGGCGTCTGGCCGGCTCGCAGGATGGTCGCAAGGGCAACCGCGTCCTGGGCCTCGAGGTAGACCGCCTTGTAGACCGATCCGCACTGGTAGCCCTTGAGAACGTTGGCCATGCCTTGCTCGGTCGCATCCTGCCCGGTGGTCGGGACCTTCTTGGGTCCGACGCCCTTGTTCTTGAGGACCGTGATGGCGGCGTTGCCGAGGCCATCATTCGCCTCGACCGTCGCGTTGATGCCCGGGTTGGCGGTGTACTGCTGCTGGAAGACCGTCTGTCCCGCAGCATTGTCCCATTTGGGCGCAATCTTCTCAGCGACAAGCTTGTAGCCCGCGCTGTTCGTCTTGCCCGCGGCCAGCGGCGTTGTCGCGTCGCCCCAGATCGACTTGTTGTAACCCTGGGCGAAGGAGACCGCGTTCGGGTCGGTATCCTGGCCGCCGTCGAGCTCGAAGACTTGCGGGTTCGTTACCCCCCAGTCCGTGACACATTTCTGGAAGCCGTCGCCGATCAGCTTGCCGACCTGGACATTGTCGAAGCTCACGTAATAGACGTTGCTCCCCGTGAAGGTGGCGCGGTCATAGCTAATGGTCTTGACACCTTTCTGCTGGGCCAGCGTCTGGATCTGCCCGCCGACATTGCTGTTGATGGGGTCGAAGATCAGCACTTTGGCGCCAGCCGTGATGTCCGCCGTGGCAAGCTGAAGCTCGGTCGCCTCGTCGCCCTGAGCGTTATCGATCTTGTACTCGTTTGACTTATAGCCGGCCGCGTCAAACGCTTGCTTCAGATACGGCGCGTCGAAGTTGACGTAGCGCGTCGACGACGTGGTATCGGGAAGGATCACGCCAACGAGCCCACTCCCTGCGTCGTGGAGCCCCTTGAGCGTAGGCATCACCGTGAAAGCCTGGTCGAAGGACGTGACGCTGAGGCCCGCCGGGACGGTGGCGCTCGCCGATGTGCCCGCCGTCGAGTTCCCGCACGCCGCGGCGACGATCGCGATCGCGCCGAGGCACGCTAATAGAGTCAGTGACCTAAGTTTGCCCAATTGTGTTTCCCCTCCTGATGTTCTTGTGCTAGTGGGAACCATCATTCTGGGGGCTCGGGCATCGAATCCGCAAGCAGGAAGCGTGTTTTCGCGAGAAGTTCTAACACTCTCTAACGAGCGGATGGAAGGCAATTGGCTGCGAGGGTCCGAGCGTCTGCGCCGCCCAGACCCCCAACGACGTTAGCTCCGACGCCAGCCGCGGGCGAAGCTGCCGCCCGATACCAGGCTGAACAGCAGGACGACGATCGCCGCACCGAGGATCGCTGACAGGATGGGAATCCCGGCCAGCGACAGCTCCGGGGCGACGACGATGTGCAAGACGTCGACCATCAGCCATGCGCCGACCAGGCCGGCAACGACGGCGCCGATCAGACCGCCGGGCATGCCCCGACCGACCAGGCGCTCCCCGATCAGGCCCGCGATGGCGCCCACAAGGAGCAGGACGAGCAGGTGCGTTAGTGTCATATCAAGCCTCCAAATATGATGTAGTTCCGATATAACCTATTATAGGCGGGGGATGGCGCTTTTGCCAAGCGTGTAGAGTCAAAACAGGAGGGGAACGCCGTGGCTTCGAATCAGACCCGACGACCATTGTTTCCAGCACCGCCCAAGGCGCCGGCGTCCGGAGGCGGGCCAAAGCCAACGCCCTTCTGGCGAAGCCGCGGCTTCTGGATCTACCTCATCGTCCTGCTGCTCATCAACTACGCGATCAGCATCTTTTTCACGAGCGGCCCATCACGTGTCACCGTCCCGTACACGACCTTCATCACGCAGGTCAATACCGACAACGTCAAGGACATCACCGCCCAGTCCAATTCCATCCAGGGTGACTTCAAGAAGTCGGTGACGTATGGGTCGGCGAGCGGCACGCTCTTCCAGACCGAGCGCCCCGTCTTTGCGACCGACAACCTCGAAGCCCTGCTCCAGCAGCACAACGTCCCGATCAGCGCGACGCCTCCCGGCACCGGGGGATCACCGCTGCTCAACCTGCTGCTCAGCTTCGGGCCGGCGCTATTGCTCATTGGCGGCTTTCTTTACCTAAGCCGCCGGGCGACGGCCGGGGGTCCGGGCGGCATTCTCGGCGCCTTCGGCCAGAGCCGGGCCACACTGTACACCCCGGACTCCGGGACAAAGATCACGTTCAACGACGTGGCCGGGATCGACGAGGCGAAGCAGGACCTGGCCGAGGTCGTCGACTTCCTCAAGACGCCGGAGAAATACCAGAAGCTCGGCGCGCAGATTCCGCACGGCGTGCTGCTGGTGGGACCGCCGGGCACCGGGAAGACGTTGCTGGCGCGGGCCGTCGCCGGTGAAGCGAGCCGGCCCTTCTTCAGCCTCTCGGCGTCGGAGTTCGTCGAGGCCATCGTCGGCGTGGGCGCATCGCGCGTTCGCGATCTCTTCGCCAAGGCAAAGGCCGCCGCACCGAGCATCATCTTCATCGACGAACTGGATGCGATCGGCCGCTCGCGCGCGTCCTCCGCCACCTTCGGCGCCAACGACGAGCGGGAGCAAACGCTGAACCAGATCCTCACCGAGATGGACGGCTTCACGCCCAATCAGAACGTTGTCGTGCTGGCCGCCACCAACCGACCGGAGGTGCTCGACCCAGCCCTCCTGCGACCGGGGCGCTTCGATCGCCGCGTCACAGTCTCTCCGCCTGACAAAACGGGACGCGAGGCGATCCTGCGGATCCATACGCGAAACGTCAAAGTTGCGCCCGGCGTCGACCTCGGCGATATCGCGGGCGCCACTGCCGGCTTCGTGGGGGCCGACCTGCGCAACATCGTCAACGAGGCCGCCCTGATCGCCGCGCGAAAAGGCGAAGACATGGTGACGCGCGCCGATTTCGACGAAGCCATCGAGCGATCGGTGTTGGGCCTCCGCCGGCCGATCGTGTTGGGGGCGGACGAAAGGCGGCTGATCGCCTATCACGAGTCGGGCCACGCGCTGATGGGCCTGCTGATTCCGGGCGCGGACCCGGTGAAGAAGCTGACGATCGTCCCGCGCGGTCTCTCCCTCGGGTCCACCTACAGCCAGCCGATCGACGACCGTTACAACTATCCGGAGGCGTACCTGCGCGGCCGGATCTCGCTCGCCCTCGGCGGCCGGGCCGCCGAAGAGGTCGCCTACGGCGCCGTGACGACGGGCGCGGAGAGCGACCTGCAGCAGGTGAACCAGGTCGCCCGCTCGATGGTGGCACGCTTCGGCATGTCACCCAAGATCGGTCCGATCAATCTCACCCAACCGGGCGACGGCGCCGCATCGGAGCACTTCAGCGAGGAGACCGCCAGGCTGCTCGACGAGGAAGTCCGCCGCATCGTCGAGGAGTGCCACCGGGAGGCGGTGCGGCTCCTAACCGAAAACCGCGACCGCCTGGATCGCCTGGCTGAGGCGGTGCTGAAGAAGGACACGCTCGACCAGGACGAGATCTACGACGCGGCGGGGATCGCACGACCGTTGACCACGCGTCCGGTGATCGCACCTCCCCTTCCCGCGAATGGGTCCTCCAAGAGGGACGGCGACCTGGCGCGGGACGAGGTCGGCTCCGAGATCCAGCGCTAAGCGATCACGGTCCGCATCAGCGATTCCGTCTCGTCTGATGGCCCCACGCCCAGCTCGGCGGCGAGGCGCCGCTTGCAGTCCTGGTAGACCCGCACCGCTTCCGCACGGTCCCCCCGCTTGACGAGGACCTGCATCAGCCGGCGATACCCGGACTCGCGAAAGGGTTCGAGCTCGACCGCCGCGCGCGCCTGGTCCTGGGCAAGAGCGAGCTCGCCGTTCGAGACCAGCGCCTCGACGCGGCAATCGAGCGCCCGCACCAGGATGTCACGCAGGCGCTCGCGCCGCGTCGTGACCCAGGGCGCGTCTTCGCCAACCAGGAACGGTCGACGGGCGATGGTGGTGGCGATCAGCGACGGCCCGTAGGCTGCTTGCGGCCGATTAGCTTGTACGGCGCCCTCGGCCTGGTGGAGCGCATCGGCCGCGGCCTCGAGGTCGATCCAGGTGTCCGCCGGCGGCCGGAACTGGTAGCAGCGAAAGGCGTTGGCGATGATCCGGTCCCGATCGAGACCGACCGTGCCGAGCTTCTGGCGGAGCTTACTGATGATCGCGCTCAGCGCCACCGACCAGGACGGCGGGAGGGACTCGGGCCAGAGGAGCTCGGCGAGCTCGGACTGGGTCACCGCCCGCTCCCGCTCCGCGACCAGGTAGACGAGCGCCAGGCGTCCCTGCGGACCGGCGAGATCGGCGTCACGGAGCAATTGCTCGCCCCGCTCGACGGCCACGTCACCGGTCAGGTAGATGCGAAGCAAGATCCCTCCAAACATTCGCCAAAGGCGTCCAGCGATGATCGATCTTAGCCGCCCCCGGTGTGGAAAGGGCGGCGGTTAAGTCGAGAGGAGGTGCGGAATGCAAAAACGCGTCGAATGTGAATGCGGCTGGTCGCTCCAAACGGACGACGAGGCGAAGCTGGTGGCCGGGGTCCAGCAGCACGCCAAGCAGATCCACAACATGGAGGGCGTCACCAAAGACCAGGTGCTCGCCCAGGCCAGGCCGGCTTAAACCCGTAACACGAGGAGAGGACATGAAATACCTGTACTTGCTCTACGCCGACGAATCGAAGATGCCCGCCAGCGATAGCCCGCAGATGCAACAGCAACAGGCCGCCTTCGGTGCGTACTACGAAGAACTGTCCGGCAAGGGCATGTTCAAGGCCGGCGACCCGGTCCAGCCGTCCAAAACGTCGACGACGGTCCGCGTGCGCAACGGGTCGACCAAGACGGCGCCCGGCCCCGCCATCGCGGGCAGCGAGCAGATCATTGGCTTCTACGTCGTCGAGGCAAAGAACCAGGACGAGGCGATCGCCTACGCGGCCAAGGTGCCGTCAGCCGCCGTCGGCTCGATCGAAGTCCGACCGATTATCGGCAACTAGGAATCGTTGCGGGAAGGCCGGGCGCTAGCGTCCTGGCCTTCCCGCGCCCGGAAGGCGTCTTTGCAGCCGGCGCCACAGAAGTAGTACGTCGTCTCCCCCATCACCAGCGTATGCATCGCACCCTTGATGTCGACGCTCATGCCGCAGATGGGATCGATCGCGGTCGCCGGCAAGACAATCGCCTGGCTGGGCTGATGTGCCTGGCGCTCGGCGACGATCTCGGCGAGCACCGCAAGCGCGATCTCCTCCTGAGAGCCGCCCACCGAGCTGTCGGCTGCGCGGCGGACGCGTTCGAGGTCGCGTGCACCGCGGTCGGTCAGCACGTCGAGAACCGTGGCCGCCCGCCGGCGGCTGGCGACCAGGCCGATGTAGGCGATGTCATAGGGTAAGAGGGCCTCGATGGCTTCCTCGTCGTAGTGGCCCATGGTGGCGACGACGGCCCATGTGGTCGCGCCAGGTCGAGCGGGCCCGAGATCGAGCGAACCGATGACCCGGTCCGCTTCGGGGAAGTCCGATGCGACGGCGCCCGGGTGCACCGCGCAGGTTTCGTATCCGATGGTGGCGCCCAACCTGACCAACGTATGCGCCGCCGGTGTGTCCCCGATGACGAGCAGCACCGGCCGCGGCATGTGCGGATCGATGAAGACGTCCAGCGCGCCGGCGCTCGGGCAGGTACTCACATGCGCGACGACACCGGGCTCATGCTCGGGCGCCTGGTCCGGCGAGATCTTGACCAGTCTCGGCTGACCGTCGCCCATCGCATGAAGCGCCTCGCGCCGCACCAGCGATTCCGAGCAGCTGCCGCCGATCCACCCCCACAGCGTGCCATCGGCTGCGATCAGCGCCTTGTCGCCCGGGCGGGCGGAGGTCGGCGGATCGACGCGAACCACGGTCGCGACCACGAAGGTCTCGCCGCGCTCCCGCAGTCCCGCCGCCCGGTCCAGCACGTCATCCGCGAGTGACATTGTTACTCCGCAGCACCCTTTTCGTTCAACGCGGCCCAGACCTTGTCGGACGTGACCGGCATGTCGATGTTCCTGATGCCGAGGTGTCCGACGGCATCGATCACGGCGTTGACGTAGGCCGCCGGCGAGCCGACCGTTGCCGACTCACCGACCCCTTTGGCGCCGATCGGGTGGTGGGGCGACGGCGTGACCGTCTCGCCCATCTCGAACTTTGGCGTCTCCCACGATGTGGGCAGCAGGTAGTCGGTGAAGTTGGACCCGATGCAGTTGCCTTCTTCGTCGAAGGTGATCAGTTCCATGAACGCGATCCCGAAGCCCTCGGTGAGGCCGCCGTGGATCTGGCCCTCGACCACCATCGGGTTGATACGCACCCCGCAGTCATCAACGGCCACCATTCGACGGACTTTCACTTGCCCGGTACCGCGGTCGATGTCGACCACGACGAGATAGGTCCCGAACGGATACGTCATGTTCGGTGGATCGTAGTAAGTCACACCCTCGAGCCCGGCCTCCAACCCGTCGGGCAGGTTGGTGTAGGCCGCAAACGCCACGTCCTGGATAGTCTTGGACTTGGAGGGTGAGCCGCGGACGAAGAACTTGCCATGGTCGAACTCGATGTCGGCGGCCGAGGCCTCCAGTAAATGAGCCGCGATGATCTTGGCCTTGTCGCGCAACTTGCGCGACACCATCGCCGTGGCTGCCCCGCCGACGGGGGTGCTACGACTCGCGTAAGTGCCCAGCCCGTAGGGCGTATTGTCGGTGTCGCCCTCCTGGACCTCGATGTCGGCCGCAGGGATGCCCAGCTCCTCAGTCACGATCTGCGCGAACGTCGTCTCGTGCCCCTGGCCCTGGCTCTTGACACCGAGCTTGAGGATCGCCTTGCCTGTCGGATGCACGCGAAGCTCGGCGGAGTCGAACATCCGCAGCCCAGCGATATCGTAGTGCTTGCCGGGGCCGGCGCCCACCACCTCGGTGAAGCTGGCAACCCCGATCCCCATCAGCTCACCTTTCTTGCGCTT
>DATBYU010000019.1:0-25898 GCA_036513555.1 Candidatus Dormiibacterota bacterium
GCTGCACGTGCTGGGGTGGGGGATCATGCTGCTGCTGGTCGCGCCGCGGTTTCCCGTGATGCTGGGCCTGGGTGGCCTCGCCTATGCCTTCGGCCTACGCCATGCGTTCGATGCCGACCACATCTCGGCCATCGACAACACCACCCGCAAGCTGTTGCAGGAAGGCAAGAAGCCGCTGGGCGTGGGCTTCTTCTTCTCGCTGGGCCACTCGAGCGTCGTGTTCCTGATCGCCCTGCTGCTCGGAATCGCCACGCAGTTTGTGGTCACGAACATCGTCACTGGCAATGGGCAAGTGAAGAACGTGGGCGCACTGATCGGGACCGGCGTTTCTGGAATCTTCCTGATGCTGATCGGGATCCTCAACCTGATCATTCTGCTCGACATCATCCGGCTGTTCCGCCGGATGAAGGCTGGCGCCTACGATCGGCAGGGGCTGGAGCACGAACTCGTGGCCGGCGGTCTGTTGACCAGAATCTTCGGCCGGCTCTTCAAGCTGATCACACACAGCTGGCAGATGTACCTCGTCGGTTTTCTGTTCGGGCTTGGCTTCGATACCGCGTCCGAGATCTCGTTCCTGGCCATCTCCGCCGGAGCCGCAGCCCAGCACATCCCCTTGTATGCCTTGATCTCGCTGCCGCTGATCTTTGCCGCAGGCATGTCGCTGATGGACACGGCCGACGGCGCCTTCATGTCGCACGCGTATTCCTGGGCCTTTTCGAACCCCGTGCGCAAGGTCTTTTACAACCTGACCATCACGGCGCTCTCGGTTTTTGTCGCGCTCTTCGTGGGCTTGTTCGAGCTCAGCCAGCTGCTCGTTCAGCAGCTCGACCTCCGAGGTGGTGCCTGGGACACGATCCGCGGAATGGACCTCGGCGTCATGGGCTTTGTCATCGTGGGTGCCTTCATCGTCACCTGGGCTGGCGCCCTTCTGATCTATCGGAGCCAGCACATCGAGGAGCGCTGGTCCCGGGCACTGCGAAGCTAACGGCCCCCACCCTGCCCTCCCCCAGAGGGGGAGGGAAATGAACGGTACCCTGAGATGGTGATCCAGGCTATCGCGCAGGCGCTTAGCACGGCCTTCGACATGTTGTGGGAGGTGTTCTGGCCGCTGGCCCTCGGTTTCCTCCTTTCGGCGATCGTCCAGACCGTGGTCTCCCGCCGCACGGTGGAACGAGCGCTGGGCTCGAACTCACCGCGCAGCCTCGCCCTGGCGACCCTCTTCGGGGCCGCCTCCTCATCCTGTTCCTACGCCGCCGTCGCGATCGCCCGCTCCTTATTCCGTAAAGGGGCGAGCTTTCCGGCGGCCATTGTCTTCGAGTTCGCGTCGACGAACCTGGTCTTCGAGCTGGGATTGATCCTGCTGATTCTGCTCGGCTGGTCGTTTGTCGGCGCCGAATTCGCGGGCGGCATCCTGATGATCGTGATTCTTGCGCTGCTCTTTCGCTTGACACTCAAGCCCGCAATGGTCGAGGAAGCCCGGCGACAGGCGGAGCGAGGTCGGCGGGGACGGATGCAAGGGCACGCTGAGATGGACATGTCGATCACAGAAGGGCCGTTTCTCAAGCGACTGTTCTCGGGCCGTGGGCTGACCGCGATCAGTCACAACTTCTGGGGAGACGTGACCTCGGTCTGGACCGATATCGGCATAGGGCTCCTGATTGCCGGCGCGCTGGCGGCCTGGGTGCCGACGTCGTTCTGGCAGAGCTTTTTCCTCACCAGCCATCCCGTGCTATCGCAGGTCTGGGGTCCGTTGATCGGGCCGGTGATCTCCCTGCTGAGCTTCGTCTGTTCAGTCGGCAATGTGCCGCTGGCGGCCGTGCTATGGAACGGCGGCATCAGTTTTGGTGGCGTGATCGCGTTTGTCTTCGCCGACCTGCTCATCATTCCCATCCTCGACATCTACCGAAAGTACTACGGCGATCGAATGGCGTTGTACCTCCTCGTCGTGTCGTATGCGGCGATGGCGCTCGCGGGCCTCGCGATCGGCCTGCTCTTCCAGGGGCTCGGCTTCGTGCCCGCGCATCATCCGGTGACGTCGCTGGTGGCAGGTCCGACGCTTAACTACACGAGCGTCTTGAACGTGATCTTTCTGTTGATCCTCGCGGGGCTGGGCTGGCGCTTCTTACGGACCGGCGGGCTCGAGATGCTGCGGATGATGGAACAGCCACCGACTACGGCCGATGGTCCCGGGGCGCATCAGCACCACCATCACTGAGGCCGAGCGCCCGGGCGAGGACGCGGTCCATCGCGGAATGGGCAGCGAGCAGCGCACCGGCGGCCTTGAGCCGCTGGCGCAGCGCCGTCTCCAGGTGGCCGGTGACGGCAACGATCACGGGCGCCGGCTGGCGCCCCGCCAGTTCGCCGACCAGGTCTAACTGCTGATCCGGCCGCAGGGTGGCCTGTAGGACGACCACGTCCGCCGGCTCCCAGGCCCGCGACCGCGCGGCGGCTGGGCTGAGGCCCTCCACGGGCACGTCCAACCGGCCGGCGGCGGCCCGGACGCGTTGGGCAAAGAACAGGTCATCCTCGACCACGTATAGCTGTTTGCTCACACGTTTGCAGGATATCCGGCAAGGCCCTTTTAGTTATCGCCAAACGTTGCTATAATCGCGCCCGGGGAAATGGGTCGAAGGCTAAGCGGATCACTCCGGCGAAGTCTCTGAGATCCAAAGACAAAAGAAAGGAGATCCGCCGTGAGCTTCAGCGACAAGACTTTGACGTGCCGTGATTGCGGGCTCAACTACATTTTCACCGTTGGGGAGCAACAGTTCTACGCCGCCAAAGGATTTCAGCACGAGCCGTCTCGCTGTCCCGACTGCCGGTCGATCAATCGCAACGTTCGGGGCACCGGTCGCGCCAAGGAACTCCACGAAGTGATCTGCGCCGAGTGCGGCAAGCCTGCCCAGGTTCCTTTCACCCCGACGATGGGCCGCCCCGTGTATTGCAGCGACTGCTTCGACAAGGTCCGCGCGACCAGGCGGTAACGGCGGGGCGCCGTTTGTAACGGCTCGCGTAACGTTCTGGGCGCAGCATTCGAGTTGAGCGTTCGCGCTGCAAACGTGTGGCGCGCGAGAAGGAGCTGAGCTGTGGCAACCGGAACAAACCCTGCGTTCCGCCTGCTCGATGATCCAGAGGAGCCCGCTGGCGCGCGCGTGCGCCGGGTGGGCGGCCTGACCTTCTGGGCGGAGACCCTCAGCTTCCGGACGACCGCGGCCCGGGAGTTCATCGACGTGACCGACCAGGTCGCCGGCGTGCTGCGCCGGTCACAGGTCACGCAGGGCTGGACCTCGGTTTTCTCGAAGCACACGACGGCGGCCGTCGTTCTCAACGAGAACGAGCCGCTGTTGCTCCAGGACATGGGCGCCATGCTCGAACGGCTGTCCGCCGCAGCCGGCATGTACCAGCACAACGACCTGAGCCGTCGCACGGGCGAGATGGACCCCGGCGAGTGCGCCAACGGCCACGCTCACTGCCAGCATTTGCTGATTGGCGCCAGCGAGAATATCCCGGTCGCCGAAGGGCGGCTCGATCTCGGCCGCTGGCAGCGCATCTTCTTGCTCGAGCTCGACCGGCCACGCGACCGCCAGCTGGTGGTCCAGGTCTTCGGCGCCTGACGCGGTAACCTAAAGTTCCGGCAGGCCGTCCGCAGCTCCCCTTTAAGGAGGCATCCATGCTCGAGAAGTTCACCTGGTACAAGCAGTCCGCCTACAAGTGGAAGGGCGAAGGGATCACCCTGTACATCGATCCCTGGGGCCTGAGAGACAAGGAGGAACCGGCGGACGTGGTCTTCATCACCCACGCCCACGCCGATCATTTCGAGCCCGCCGACATCGCCAAGATTCGCAAGAGCACGACCCAGTTCGTGGCTCCACGGGATGTGGCCGATAATCTCGAGGGCAAGGTCAAGGCGATCAAGCCCGGAGAATCCCTGGAAGTCGCGGGAATCAAGTTCGAGACGGTGCCCGCCTACAGCACGGTGGAGCATCGGCTGCAAACCCATCCGAAGAGCAACAACTGGGTGGGATACATCTTGACCCTCGACGGACATCGCTACTGGTTCTCGGGTGACGGTGATCCAAATCCCGACATCGAGAAGATCAAGACCGACGTCGCCCTGATCTGCGTCGGCGGCGACCCCTACGTCATGGGCCCGTCCGAGGCGGCCGGGGTCGTGAAGAAGATCCGGCCGCAACTGGCCGTCCCCAACCATTACGGATTCGTCGTGGGGGTGGCGTCGGATGGGGAGGCGTTTGCGAAGGAAGCCGCGCCGGTCAAAGTCCAGATCATGAAGCCGGTCCACGCGTTCGAGCGAACGGGGGCCGCCGCGCACTAAGCCCCTCCCTGACCCTCCCCCGCACGGCGGGGGAGGGGAGTTGGAACTTTCCTGGGTCGTCGGCGTCTGAGTACTGACGTCTACGACGGAACAGGAGGTTCCCAATGGTCCATAAGCTCGTTCCCGCGGCGGCGGCGACCCTGGCGCTCTTTCTCACGCAGGCGCTCCCGGCGGCCGCCTGTGGCGGCCTGATCGCCCCCAACGGCGCGATCCGGCTCGACCGCGCGACCACCCTGGTCGCGTGGCATGACGGCGTCGAACGCTACATGACCAGCTTCAGCTACAACGGCGAAGCCTCAACCTTCGGCTGGATCGTCCCATTACCGGCCGTTCCTGAAAAAGTCGAAGAGGGGGGAGGCTGGACGCTCCAGCGGCTCTTCCGCGAGACCCATCCGCAGCCGGCGATCGCGCAGCTGGCATTCGCCGTGAGGGCGGCATCGGCCGACTCCGCGGTGGTCCTGCAGCAGGTCCAGGTCAAGGCGCTTGACATTACCGTGCTGCGCGGCAGTGGCCAGGCCGTCCTGGACTGGGCAAGCCAAAACGGCTTCGCCGTCGATGCGGAGACCCGCGCCCATGTGATTCAGTACGCGAAGGGCAGCCCTGTCTTCATGGCCGCGAAGTATAACGCCGGGCGCGCGCAGCAGCAGCGGCTGTTGTTCGGGGACGGCTCGCCGGTCCTGATCACGATGAAGATCCCGCATCCCTGGATCCCGTTTGAAGTCCTCGCGGCCGGCCAGCAAGTACAGGCGGACCTGTATCTCCTGTCGGACAAGCCGGTCAACACGAGTGAGTGGCGGGCGCTGATCGGCGCCTCCGGTGTTGGGACGACGGTTGCTGGGGCCGAAGGTTTCAAGCTCGCGTTCCAGGAAAAGATGACCGACAGTCTGTATCACGACCTGTCGACCGACAAGAACATGGGCTGGGTGCGCAGCGACAGCTGGCTAACGTACTTGAGCCTGAACGCGCCGGACAGCAAGGTGACCTACGACATGAGCGTCACGCCTATGGGCGTGGTGAAGGTCGCGGCCTTCGGCACCAAGCCAATGGCGATCGTCGATGGCAATGCGACGGCGACGCAGCCGCTCGACGCCCCAACCGCTCCGATGGGAACTGCAATGACGTTGCTGGTTCTCGGATTGGTGATCGGCGCCGCGGTCTGGATCCTGAAGCCTCGTCAGGCATAGCCGATCTCTCCTGGGGCCGGCGGATTTCCCCTCCGCCGGCCTTTAAATATTGCTGCGCGACATGCCGCCGTCGACGGTCCAGCTGGCACCGGTCACCAGGCTGGCGCGGTCGGAGGCAAGGAAGGTCACGACGGCAGCGACCTCGTCGGGTGTCCCGAAGCGCCCCAGGGGCATGTCAGCCTTGACGTAGGCGGCGATGGCATCGGGGTCCGCCTGCTGCCGCCGCTCCCAGCTACCCCCAGCAAACATCAGGGAACCGGGCGCCACGGTGTTGACGAGGATGTTGTCTTTCGCCAACTCGCGCGACAGCGCCTTCGCCAGGCTGATCTCGGCGGCCTTGGCCATGTTGTAGCCGGTTCGCCCACCGCTCTCGCGGCCCCAAACGGAGGCGATGAAAATGATCCGGCCACGCCCTTGGCGGCGCATGTAGGGCACTGCCGCGCGCGCCGCTCGCAACCCTGCCAGCGCATTCACCTCCAGACTTTGGCTGAACTCCGCGTCTGGTGACTCGAGTCCAGCGCCGCCACCGCCGCCTGCGTTGTGGACCAGGATGTCGAGGGCGCCGAGGCGTGAAGCAGCCGCCTCGATGAAAGCTTCGACCTCTCCGGCGCGGCCGACGTCGGCCGGACGGGCGAAGACATCGTGACCCAGCGTCCGAGCGGCGGCATCCAGGGGCGCTTGATTCCTGGCGCAGATCGCAACCCGGCAGCCCTCGGCCAGCAGGCTCTGGGCGATCGCATAGCCCAGCCCACGGCTGCCACCGGTCACGACGGCAACCCGGTCCTGCAGACCGAGATTCAACGCTTAGCGGACTGTCTGAGCTTCGGCGATCGCGGGTACCGCGGCGGCCGGCGCCCCGCGGCTGACCAGGGCCTTCTCGGTCTTGACGTCGAAGAGGTGCAGGTGATGCGAATCAATGGCGACCTCGACGTTCTGCCCGGGCTGGATGTCGCCGCTGCGCGGGTCCATTCGGGAGGTCAGCGTCTTGCCGCCAATGTTCAGGTAGACAAAGATCTCGCTTCCCATACTCTCGACGACTTCGACCTTGCTCTTGATCTTGGGAAGCCCGTCACGGCCCGGAAAGCGAACGTCCTTGATGTCCTCGGGCCGGACACCCATGATGACCTCCTGGCCGCGGGATGCACCCGCCTCGGAGAGGACTCGCTCTTCGACCGGAATCTGGAAGCCCTCGCCGGTGAGCATGGCCTCGCCGTCGCCGCCGACTTTGACGGTCAAGAAGTTCATGGCCGGGCTGCCGATGAAGCCGGCGACGAAGAGGTTGACCGGATGTTCGTAGAGCGTCTGGGGCGTGTCGAACTGCTGGACGATACCGTTGTTCAACACGACGATGCGATCGCCCATCGTCATCGCCTCGACCTGGTCGTGGGTCACATAGATAAAGGTGGTCTGGAGCCGCTGGTGCAGCTTGAGGATCTGGACGCGCGTTTGCACACGGAGCTTGGCATCCAGGTTCGAGAGCGGCTCGTCCATGAGGAAGACCTGGGGTTGGCGGACGATCGCCCGACCCAGCGCCACGCGCTGACGCTGGCCGCCGGATAGCGCCTTCGGTTTGCGGTCGAGAAACGGGTCCAGGCCCAGGATCTGGGCCGCATCGCGGACTCGCTTGTCGATTTCACTCTTGGGGGTCTTGCGCAACTTGAGCCCGAACGACAGGTTGTCGTAGACCGTCATGTGCGGGTAGAGCGCGTAGGACTGGAAGACCATGGCGATGTCACGGTCCTTGGGCGCGACATCATTGACGACCCGGTCGCCGATCTTGACGGTGCCGTCGCTGATCTCCTCGAGGCCGGCCAGCATCCGGAGCGCCGTCGACTTACCGGAGCCTGAGGGGCCGACCAGGACGACGAACTCTTTGTCCTTGATTTCCGCACTCATATCGGTGATTACGGTGTTGCCGGGGTACCGCTTATACACGTGCTCGTAACTCACACCTGCCATTTCGATCTCAGTGTATGTTCGCTGCCAGTAAATGCGCAAGAGGGAAGTTCGAGAGGTGTGCCTTGAGCTATCGCCTCACTTGATATAGGGGCTTCCCTATTTTGCGATGCCTGTGCTAGGTTCATGTAAGGGCTTACATCGTCGCAATAAGGGGAGAGCTGTTTGGGGAAGCGCCCAGCGACCATCTACACCGTCGCCGACCATGCCGGCGTGTCGATCGCGACTGTCTCGCGAGTCGATCGCGGTGACCCCGCCGTCGCCGGGTCAACGGCGACGCGAGTCAGGGCCTCGATGCGCACCGTTGGCTACCGGCCGAACGGTGCCGCCCGCGCCCTGGCGACGCGGCGTCATCGAGCGATTGGGCTGGTGTTCCCGCACCTTTCGGGCCCCTACTACGCCGGCGTGATCCTCGGGCTGGAGGCAGCCGCCGGCGCTCTCGGCCAGAACCTGTTCATCGTCGGGACAGACAGCCGCGTCCGACCGGAGCAGCTGGTCTCGGACCTGAGCCGAAGCGTCGACGGACTGGTGGTGATGGGCCGCACCGTGCCCGATGAGGTGATCGCCGAACTGCAGCGCGGCGGGCTACCGCTCGTCTTGCTCGCGCGCCCGGCGGTCGGCTCGTCGGACGTTGTGCGAACCGAAAACCGGCGGAACGCGGAGGCGCTGACGCGTCACCTTCTCGAGCACGGTCATCGGCGGATCGTCTTCATCGGTGACCCCGCATCGTCCCCGGATGCCGCCGAGCGCTGGGATGGCTTTGTGGCGGCCCACCGCGATCGCGGAGGACCGATCCCGATCCGTCCCGTCATCAGCGCTTTTCGCGAAGGCGAAGGCCGGGCAGCCGCGCTGCAGGCGTTGGCCGTGAAATCAAGGCCGGCGGCGCTCTTCTGCGCCAACGACGAGATTGCGATGGGTGCCTACGCGGCCGCCGCCGAGCTGGGGCTCACGATTCCCACCGACCTTGCCATCACCGGGTGGGACGACATTCCAGTGGCGCGATTTCTCGCTCCCGGGCTGACCACAGTTCGTCAGCCAGTGGCGGAGATCGGCGCGCTGGCCGCGCGCCTCGTTCTCGAGCGCGTGGCGGGAAGCCGCAAGAGACCGGTCACGACCGTGCTTCCGACCGAAATCATGATCCGTTCGAGCTGCGGTTGCCGATCACAAGGAGGTACCTGGGAGAGATGAAACCGTTTGGTCACGCGTTCCGCGTCGTCGCGCTTCTGGCGCTCGCGATGGTTCCCGCCGCCTGCGGGGGCAATAATCCCAACACCGGGGCCAGTGTCAACGGCCCGGTCACGCTGCAGGTGTGGGCCAATGGTGACGAGGGGGACAAGCTCGCGGCCAGCCAGGCAATGGCGAGTTTCAAGCAGGCGAACCCCAACATCACGATCAACGTCACGCCCTTGCCCTGGACCACGGCCCACGACAAGCTGATCACGTCGATCGCCGGGCGCGCCACTCCGGACGTCGCCATGATCGGGACCACCTGGATGGGCGAGCTGACAAAGCTCAACGCGGTTACGGGCTTGCCGTCATCTGTCAACAAGAGTGACTTCTTCGCCGGAGGGATGGACACCGCCTCGGCGAACGGGACCGCGTACGGGCTGCCCTGGTACGTGGAGACGCGCGTTCTCTACTACCGCAAGGACCTGGCCGACAAGGCCGGCGTCAGCTCGCCGCCCGCCACCTGGGACGACCTGATGACGATGGCGCAGAAGCTGAAGGCCGGGGGCAGCAAGTACGGCATCGATCTGCAGACCAACGACTGGCAGGAATTCATCCCGCTGATCTGGTCGGCCGGTGGCGACATCATGAAGAATGGCAAATTCACCCTCGACAGCCCGGCGGCGGTCAAGGCCCTGACCTTCTACAGCGACTTCTTCAAGAAGGGCCTCACCCGGAGCTCGCAGCCGCAGGGGTTCGATCTGATCCAGGCGTTCGTCGCGGGCGACGACCCAATGTTCATCTCTGGGCCGTGGATGTCAGGCCTGATTACGAAGGCCGGCCTCGACCAGTCGAAGTGGACCGTGGCGCCCATGCCCAAGGGTGATAAGTCGGCGACCTCGTTCGTCGGCGGCAGCGACTGGGTGGTCTTCAAGAACAGCAAGAGTCAGGACGCCGCTTGGAAGTTTGTCCAGTTCATGACGTCGAAAGACACCCAGATCAGCTGGTACAAGGAACTCAAGGATCTACCGTCGCGGCCGGACGCGTGGAGCGACTCGGCGCTCACCGCCGATCCCAACTTGAAGGTCTTCGGCGCCCAGTTGAAGGACGCGCATTCACCGCCGAACATCCCGCAATGGGAGGAGGTGGCGAAGGCGATCGATGATTGGCAGGAGAAAGCCTCACTGAACAAGGCGACCCCGGCGGATGCCGCGAAAGGCATGCAGCAGCAGGCAACCCAGATCATCGGGGGCTAGCCGATGAGCGCGCAACAAGCGCTGGTCGCGTCCGCTTCGCGGGCGCGGCCAGCCGCCAGGCGCGGCTGGCTCCGGGAAGCTCTCACCGGGTGGCTCTTCTCGGCGCCGTTCTTGCTGATCTTTCTTGCGTTCTTGGCGCTGCCGATCCTGGCCTCGTTCGTGTTGAGCTTTACGAATTTCAGCCTCGGCAACCTGGTCGACCCGTTCTCGGCGCGGTTCATCGGGCTGAACAACTACGCCAAGCTCCTGCATGACCCGAAGTTCTTGCAGGCGGCCCTGAACACCACGATCTTTGTCGTCTTCGGAACCGTCCTGAACCTCGCGGTCGGCCTGGCGGCTGCGGTTGCGCTGAATCGCGGGATCACTAGGTTCCGGGCGATCTTCCGGGTTGGCTACTACCTGCCGGTTGTGTCAAGCATCGTGGCCATCGCCGTAATCTGGCGCTTCCTTTTCAACGCCGACTTCGGATTGGTCAACGGCGCCCTCCAGACGTTCGGCATCAAGGGCCCCGACTGGCTCGGGAACCCCACGCTCGCCGTCGGCATCATCGTCGCCCTTATGGTCTGGCGCAACTTTGGGAACGCCATGATCATCTTCCTGGCAGGCCTGCAGGGAATTCCGAACGATCTCTACGAGGCGGCCCGCATCGACGGCGCCAACCGCTGGCAGGAATTCCGCAGCATCACGCTGCCGATGCTGCGGCCGACGATGCTGTTTCTGACAGTGCTCACGACGATCGGCTTCCTGCAGGTCTTCGAGGAGCCCTTCGTGATGACGCAGGGCGGCCCGCTCAACAAGACGCTGCCGATCTCGATGTATGTCTACCAGCAGGGCTTCAACTTCTTCCACCAGGGCTACGCGAGCGCCATGGCCTACACGCTCTTCGTCGTCATCGCGGCAGTCACGCTCATCCAGTTCCGGCTGTTGAGAAGCCAGACATGAGCGTTGCCGCACCCGTCCGCCCAGCGAGCCCGGCGGCCGTCGTCCAGACCCGACCTCAACCCAGCACCCCTCGGCGTCGGCGGAGTCCTGGCGGGTGGTGGGTTTACGTGGCCCTCTCGATCGGTCTGGTGTTCCTGGTGGGTCCCTTCCTCTGGATGGTCGCCAACTCGGTCAAGACGTCGGCCGAGCTACATCATGTACCGCCGACCTGGATCCCGCAGACGTTTACGCTCGACAACTACACGACGATCTTCACCAAGCTGAACTTCCCGCAGTACTTCATCAACTCGGTGATCGTGGCCACCATCGTCGTCGCGTCGAATCTACTGTTCTGCTCGATGATCGGCTACGCGCTGGCCAAACTGCGGTTTCGCGGGAAGAGCGCGGTCTTCCTGATCGTGCTGGCGACCATCATGGTGCCGCAGACGGTCTACCTGGTTCCGCTCTTCGTGCTGATGAGCAATCTGGGGTTCGTCAATAGTTACCCCGGGCTGATCCTGCCATTCGCCGCCCAGGCGTTCGGCGTGTTCCTGATGCGCCAGTTCATCCAGGGCATCCCGGACGAGTTGCTGGAGGCTGCACGCATGGACGGCGCGGGCGAGTTCACGATCTTCCGGCGGGTCGTGCTACCGCTGCTGGGGGCGCCCCTGGCGACCCTGGGGATCCTGATCTTCCTGGGGAGCTGGAACAACTTTCTCTGGCCGCTCATCATCGCGACCAGCGACCAGATGTACACCTTGCCGGTCGCAGTTGCGACCTTCTCGATCGGGCAGAACGCGGTCGACTATGGCCTCCTGATGGCCGGCTCGGTGGTGCTGATCGCGCCCGTCCTGTTGGTTTTCTTGCTGCTGCAGCGATTCGTACAACAAGGCATCGCCACAACCGGCCTCAAAGGTTAAGGAGGATCACCCATGGTTCGTACACGGGTCTTCGGTGTGCTTCTCTCGATGGTCCTGCTGGGTGCTGCGGCAGCGTCGCCAGCGGCTGCGGCCGGTCCGGGCGACAAGGGCCAGCTTGACTGCCAGGGGCAGCAATCGGGCGACACCTGCAACGGGCTCACCGAGCAACAGCGCAATGCCCTCTATGCGATCGCTCGGGACACCTGGCACTTCTATGATCCGTCTGTCGGCGTCGATGCAAATACCCACCTGCCGCTGGACAACATCGGATTCCAGGGAGCCCCGGCAAAAGGCACCTACACGTCGCCCACGAATATCGGCGTCTATATGTGGAGCATCGTCGCGGCTGTCGATCTGCACTTGATCTCGATGAACGAGGGACGGCAGCGGCTTGCCGAATTGCTGACGACGGTCGAACACCTGGAGAAGTGGCACGGCCTGCTGTTCAGTTGGTACGACACCACGACCGCCCATCACATCGATCACCCAGCCCCAAATAGCACGGATCTGAACGGCCAGGATCCGACCGGGCAGTTCATGTCCGCGGTCGACAACAGCTGGTACGCTGCCGGCCTCGTCATCACTCGCCAGGCGGTTCCAGAGCTCAAGCAGCGAGCCACCGCGCTCCTCGACGCGATCGACCTCGGGTTGTTCTACGACAGCCGCACACCCCAGACGGATGTCCTGGCCGACAGCAACGGAACGTCGTCAGGTCCGAACGATACAGCCGGACAGCAGTACGGCGGTTGGATGGCCAATCAGGGGCCCGCCGGATTCCATTACGGCATCCTGAACACCGAAACCCGGATCGGGGCCTACGTCGGGATTGGGACCAACAAGATGCCGGGCGATGTCTGGTGGCGGACCTGGCGGACGTTCCGGCCAGGTGCTTACTTTGCCTGGCAGAACCAGGTACCTCAAGGCACCGACGTCACCTACCGGGATCCGCGATCGAGCAAACTCTTCAAGGTCTTCGAGGGTCACTTCAGCGAATCCAGCATCCAATTCGTGCCGAGCTGGGGCGGGTCGCAATTCGAAGCTCTCATGCCCAACCTGGTGGAACCCGAAACCGCCTGGGGCCCTCACAGCTTCGGCCTGAACGATCGCAACTACGCGCTAGCGGAGATCGCCTATGCGAGTCGGGCAAGGCAGTCGCCTGTATGGGGCTTCTCGCCGTCCAGCACGCCGGATGACACCGGGAACTACATTGCCTGGGCGGCCCACAACCTGGCGACAAACCCGAGCCTGATCGACTACCAGGACGGGGCCGTCAGCCCGCACGCATCGTTTCTTGCCCTCGACGTTCTTCCGCAGGAAGCCTTCGCGAATATTCAGAAGCTTCGCAGCCTCTATCCGCACGTCTACGGGAGCTACGGGTTCTACGACGCCGTCTGTCCGGGGCCGACGAACTGCACCTATAACTCGAACGGGACCATCTATACGACAACGCCCGGGCAAATCGGTCATCGGTACCTGGTCCTCGATCAAGCGATGATCATGGCGGCGCTTGACAACGCCTTGGTCAATCGCGCGATGCAGTGTCACTTCTCGTCCGATCCGGTCGGTGCCGCAGCCCGGCCGTACCTGGCGATGGAGACCTTCAGCGCGCAGCGGTCCACGGCGCCCGGCTCGTCCACGCCGGTGGGACTGCCGTGCGGCGAGCGCGGCTGACGAGTACCTGAGTTTCTAGTGTCTCAGCGAGTCGAGCGACAGGACCGGTCTGCCGCTCGGCTCGATTGGGAGCGTCGAGTCGGGCAGCGCCGGGATTCGGTCGGCGCCGCCGTCGCGGGCGAGCTGCCCCCGCCCGACCATGTGGTGGCCGACCCCGGTGGGGGACAGGTCACCCTTCGCTGGACACCCATCCCAGGCGCCGCTGGATACGTAGTGCAGCGGGCCGACGAGCCCGATGGCCGATTCGAGACCATCGACCATGGCGGTGGCGATGTCCTGGCGGTGCCCGGCCCGTCGTACGCGGATACGACTGGTAAGCCAGGAATCGAGTACTGGTATGCAGTAGCCTCGCTGAGCTCCGCCGACGGTTCGCACGGTCCACGTTCGAGCCCTGTCCGGGCCGCCGCGACCGGTGTTCCGGGTGCCATAGCCGTGGACGTCGACGCCGGGACCATGATGGGACCGCTGGCCCGGCCCTGGCGCATGCTCGGAGCCGAGCATTTGTCGCAGCTTTTCTATGGTCCGAATGAGCATGGTCTGCTCGTCGGGGCCGAGTTCGCCGACGCCCTTCGCCTCGCTCATGAAGAACTAGGGGTCGATCGCATTCGGGCCCATGGCATCCTGCTTGACGATCTTGGTGTCTATAGCGAGCTCAACGGTGTGCCGCACTTCGATTTCGCCGGCGTTGACCGCGTGTACGACCGCCTGTTGCAGCTCGGGGTTCGGCCGGTGGTCGAGCTGTCTTTTATGCCGCGGGCACTGGCACGCGATCCAAACGCGACCGTGTTTGCCTATCGGGCGATCGTTTCACCGCCCAAGAGTTGGGAACGCTGGCGCGAGCTGGTCGGTAACCTCGCAACCCATCTTGTCGAGCGCTACGGTCTCGAAGAGGTCTCGTCATGGGGATTCGAAGTCTGGAACGAGCCGAACCTCGAGGTGTTCTGGACCGGCACGCGCACCGAGTACTTCCGTCTCTACGACGAGGCTGCCGCCGCCATCAAGGCGGTCGATTCTCGGCTGCTGGTGGGCGGCCCGGCGACCGCCGCCGCCGGATGGATCGGCGACTTTGCGGCCCACCTGTTGGAAGTCAGGGTGCCACTCGACTTCTTTGCCACACACACATACGGCAATCTGCCCCTGGACGTCGCGGCCACCGCCGCCGACGTTGGATTCGAGCCGAAGCCGGTGTGGTGGACGGAGTGGGGGGTGACCCCGACCCATTTCGCGCCCATCAATGATTCGGTACTCGCGGGCCCCTTCGTCTTACACGGAATGTACTCGGCGATGCAGCGGGCAGAGTACCTCGCGTATTGGGTCGTCTCCGACCATTTCGAGGAACTGGGCCATCCACCGCGGTTAATTCACGGAGGCTTCGGGCTCCTAACAGTCGGCAATCTCCGCAAGCCGCGCTACTGGGCGCTTCGGATGCTGCAGATGCTGGGCACGCAGCGCCTTCGGGCATCCGTTGAGGGAGACGGCGCCGGCTCGATGGTACAGGCGATCGCCGCGGCCGGTTCCGATGGCACCCAGCAGGTGCTCGTATGGAACGGGACGCTTGATCAGAGCAAGGCTGACGGTGATGCGCTCCTTGGGCGCAAGGTCCGACTGCGGGTCCTGGGACTGCCGACTGGTCGGTACCGGCAGGAACACCTCCGGGTCGACGCGTCGCACTCCAATGTCGTCGCCAACTGGGAGGCGATTGGCAGGCCAGACTGGCCGGATAGCGCAGGGTGGGCTGCGCTCCACGATCGGGACCGCCTGGAGCCTCTTGCGGCAGCCGCCATCGTTTATGTTTTAAATGGCGAGTTTGTCCTGGAGTTCGAGTTACCCATGCCCGGGATTTCGCTCATCCGGCTGTCGCCTCGCACGTGACCGAACGGGTGTTTGGCCCGCGCGAGCTGGCTCCTGCGCCTTCCGAGAGGAAACCTAGACGCCAGCGTTATAGGGCTGGCATTATTTGATTGGGAAGGGTCGATCTTCGACAGCGCAGCTCCCCGGGAGCGCGTCCAAACTGCCCAGGGATGTTGAGCACAGATGGCGACGGATTCAGACTCTCTTCTTCGACCCCAAACGACGGTCCGCAACGGCCAGACACGCGGGCTGATCTTTGATTTCGACGGGACACTGGTCGACAGCTATCCGCTGATCGAGGCGGCATTCGCCCATGTGATGCGGACCCACCGGCTGGATGAAGCTGCCCGCGACCTGTTTCGGCAGAGCCGCGGCCTGCCACTCCCGGAACAGATGCAGATCGTGGCCCCGCACATGTGGGAGGACCTGGTGGCCACCTACCGGTCGGTCGACGCCACGTTGGGCCACGCGAGGGTATTCCGCGGGATCCCCACGCTGCTGCGCAAGCTGCGTCAGGCGGGTGCGCCCCTGGGTGTAGTTTCATGCAAACGCCGGGCGCTGATCGAAGCCGAACTTACGGCGGCAGGTCTGCGCGGATTCTTCGATGTGGTCATCGGGTTCGAGGACGTCACCCCGCCCAAGCCAGCGCCCGACCCGCTGCTGGCAGCCATCGGCCGCCTGGGGTTGTCGAGGTCGGGCGCGGTGTACGTCGGCGACAGCATGGTCGACCTGAAAACCGGACGGGCAGCTCGGGTTCGCACCGTACTCGCTGCCTGGGGATTGACCCCCGAGCTGCGTGCTGCATTCCGCCGCCACCGGCTTTGGGCGACCCGGCCCTCGGAGATGCTTGCCCTCGTCCTGACCACGCCGAACGGCAACGGGCACAAACGCGCCGCGTAGCGACCGGCGCCGGCGGCTTCTCGTCGCCGCCGGATTTTTCGTCCTGGGCCTCATCTTCGGGTTCGTGTCCCTCGCACTGGGTCCCCTGGGGCTGATCGAGGCGCTGATCGTGCTCGGGCTGGTCCTGGTGCAGGTCCGCCGCTTGCCGGAGCGGACCGGGGCGTACCTGGTTGGCCTGAGCATTGTCCCGGTCATCGTGCTTGGCTCGATCGTCTTCCGGCTACCGGCGTGCCCAACGCCGCTCCCGCGGGTGGCGCCGCAGTGCTATGCGCCGCTCGCCGTACCGGCGCTGATTGCATACGCGGTCGTGGGCGTTATCGGGGCGGCGCTTTTGAGTAACGCGCTGCGGCGCCTATAGTCCGCGACCGAGCGACAACGACGCAACTGCCCCAACCTGGCACTGTTATGCCGGCCGCATCACAGGATGGTCCATGAAGAAGGCTGGACACTCGAGCGCAAGGATGGACGATTCAAAGCCACGCCGCCATCGCGTCGGGTGATGCCGAGCTCGCGATCGGCTTAGGCAACAGGGACTGCTAGCATACGGCGGAATCGTCGATGGATGACGCCGCCTACTTTCACGCGTTACCCAAGGCGGAGCTGCATCTGCATCTCGACGGCGCACTGAGGCCGCGCACCGTATTGGAGCTGGCCAAGGAGGGCGGCGTGGCGATTCCAACCACCGACGTCGAGAAGCTCAAGGACTTTCTCGAGGCTACGGACACAACGGCGTCCCTCGTCGAGTACATCGAGTATTTTCAATTACCCATTGCCGTATTGCAGAGCGTGCCCGCGCTGGAACGGGCCACCTACGAGCTCTGCGAAGACCTGAACAAAGACAACGTGCGCTACGCGGAGATTCGCTACGGGCCGTGGTTGCATACCGAGCAGGGCCTTTCGTTGACGGACGTGATTCGTGGAGTCCTCAGCGGCTGGGCAGCCGGGCGCAAGGCCTTCGGCCTGGAGGGCGGCATCATCGTGACGGCGCTACGCGACATGCCACCGGCGCAGAACCTGTCCCTGGCGCAGGTGGCGGGTCGATTCGTCAGCGAGGGCGTCATCGGCTTCGACCTCGCCGGCGACGAGGCCGGCCACCCACCGATCCTGCACGAAGACGCGTTTCGGATGGCGCGCTCGCTGGGCCTCAATCTCACCATCCATGCCGGCGAAGCGGCCGGACCCGAAAGCGTGCGACAGGCGATCTCGATGGGCGCGAGGCGGTTGGGTCACGGCGTGCGCGCCCAGGAGGATGCGGAAGTCCTGGCGACCATCCGCGAACAGGGCATCCAGCTTGATATGGCGCCGACGAGCAACGCGCAGACCAAGGCCGTTCGACGTCTCGAGGATCATCCGCTGAAGCGCTTCTACGAGTCCGGCATCAAGGTGACGATCAGTACGGATTCGCCCACCGTATCGTCGGTCACCCAGTCGCAGGAACTGGAGACGGCCGTCCGGGTGCTGGGCTGCTCGCGCGAGCAGGTTCGGGCGATGAACCTGCAGGCGCTGGACGGCGGCTTCGCCGATGAGGTCACGCTCGCCCGGCTCCGGCGCGAGTTCGTCGACGCCGAAGCGCGACCTTAACCTGCCCCGGGAGGGATCGTGTCGGGCGGGGTAATGGCGCCGTTGCGGATCTTGATCCGCAGATCCAGGACCTGGTTGATCACGTCCTGAGGAACGATGCTGCTGGGCATGCTGAAGCCGGTCGCGTCGTCCTGCAGCGAGAAGACCTGCTGACCGGCATGGAACTGGCCGCCCTGGAGCCGCTGGACGGTGAGCGCGACCACGTGGTCGACGCGCTTGAGCGCACTGGTGATCACGGCTGGGCTGAGGAAGGCCTCGTCGTTGTTTGAGCCGATCGCATACGCCGAGGCGTCGTAAGCCGCGTCGATGTAGCCCGAGGCGCACCGTCCGGTGACTTCGAAGACGATATCGGCGCCGCCGGAGATCTGGGTGATGCCGAGCTGCTTGCAGAACGCAGGGTCCTGCGAATCCGAGTACGTCGTTTTTACGATCACTCCGGGGTCCACGGCGCGGGCACCGGCGATGTAGCCGGCAATATACCGGTCCACCGCGGGACCATGATTGCCGCCCAGGACGCCCAGCACATTGTGGGTCGCGTTGCCGACTTTTCCTTTCTCCATCAGGCCGGCGAGCGCGCCCACCAGGTACGCCGGTTCTTGTTCGTTGAACAGCAGGTCGGCCACGTTGCCCAGGTCGACGGACTGTCCGTTGTCGTCGATTGGAGCTGCATCAACGAGAGCAAATCGCTGAGTCTGATGTAACTGCGCCGCTCGCCACACGGCCGTCGCCATGTCAGGTGAGATCGCAATCACGAGATCCGGATGAGCGGCGGTGCAGCGCTGCAGCGAAGACAAGTAATCGCTGGCGGCATGGGAGGCGACCACCTGGACCTGGGCGCCGGCGCCGCGGGCGCCGCTGATGGCAAGTTGATTGAACGTCTGCGTGGCCAACCCGTCAGCGTTGGTCGCGACGCACACGTGCGTCTTCGCGCTGTCCGGGGACGCGCTGGGTTCGCTGCACGCCGCCAGGAGTCCGGCTAGCAGCATGAACATGGCCCACCGTGAGAGACCCCCCACCCCGACCCTCCCCCGCAAGGGGGGAGGGAGAATCCTCAGAGCCGGCGCGCGGCTAGCCAGCCTTACGCCGATCGCCGGCTCCACCTCCGGTCATCAGCAGGCCCAGACGTTCTTCTGGCGCGTCTGGAGGCTCGAAGCTCACGATCTGGCCTTCGTACATCACCGCAATTCGATCAGACAGGGACCGAACTTCGTCGAGCTCAGCGGACACGAGCAAGATCGCCGCGCCGCCGTCGCGTTCGGCGATCAGCCGCCGGTGAATGAACTCGATGGCGCCGATGTCTACGCCGCGGGTCGGTTGAGCGGCCAGCAGGACGCGCGGCTGGCTGGCCATCTCGCGAGCCACGATGATCTTTTGTTGGTTGCCCCCCGACAGGGTTCTCGCCGGTGTCGTCGAGCTCGGCGTCCGGATGTCGAACTCTTTAATTAACCTCTGCGCCCAGGCGAAGATCGCCTTGAGGCGCAGGACCAGCCCGTCCCAGGCGAAGAGCGGCGTCCGTTGGCGGCCCAGGATCAGGTTGTCGGCTACGGAGTAATTCAAGACCAGGCCGGCACCTCGACGATCTTCCGGGATATGACTGACTCCCGCCAGACGAATCGTGGCCGCGGTCAGGTTGCTGACCTCGCGATCGGCCAGAAAAACATGGCCGCCGGTGGCGCGGCGCGTCCCGGCGAGGGTCTCGACCAACTCGCTCTGACCGTTGCCTTCGACGCCGGCGATGCCGAGGATCTCACCCTGATGCAGCTCGAACGACACGCCGCGCAATGTCGCCACGGCCTGGTCCGAATTAGCCGTGAGATTCTCGACGCGCAACGCGATCGGCCCTGGCTTGGCCGGGGTCTTCTCGACCCGGAGCAGGACATCCCGACCGACCATCAGGCGGGCAATTTCCTGTTCGTCCGTGTCTTTGGTGACCAGGTGGCCGACGACTTTGCCACGGCGCATGACCGTGATCCGGTCCGAGATTTCAAGCACTTCTTTCAGCTTATGGCTGATAAAAATAATCGTCTTGCCGCTTTTGACCAGGCCCCGCAGGACGCGGAATAACTCCATCGCCTCTTGTGGCGTCAGGACGCCGGTGGGCTCGTCGAGGATCAGGATCCTGGCGCCACGGTACAGGACTTTGACAATCTCGACACGTTGTTGCAGGCCGACCGGCAGGTCTTCCACGCGGGCGTCGGGGTCGAGCGCCAGGCCGTATTGCCGAGTCAGGTCGGTAATCGCAGCTCGTGCCTTCGCATGATCATAGAAGCCCCCGGGACGCACCGGCTCGCTGCCCAGGACGACATTTTCGCCGACGGTGAAGACTGGGATCAGCATGAAGTGCTGATGCACCATGCCGATGCCGTGCCGGATGGCATCGCGCGGGCCCTGCATCGGAGCCGGCTTGCCCTCGATCACGATCTCGCCGGCATCGGCTCGGATCAGTCCGTACAGAATGTTCATCAGCGTGCTCTTGCCGGCGCCGTTTTCGCCGACGAGGGCGAGGATCTCACCCTGGCGGACCTGGAGATCGACGTGGTCGTTGGCGACGACACCGGGGAAGCGCTTGACGATGCCTCGCATTTCCACGGCGAGGGGCCCGGCGCTCGTATCGAGGCGCTGGGCACTGCTGGCGAGACCCGACTCCGTCATTCGGCTCCCGGTACGTAGGGAATGCCGTCGGCGGCCGGCGGGCTACTGCGGCGCACGACCGCCGCCAGCACAACCAATGTCAGTAGATACGGCGTCATGCTGAGAAAGTACGGCGAGACATGAATGCTCGAGTTCGCATCGTAGATCGCCTGGCCGAAGCCGAAGATCAGCGTCGCGATGAAGGCGCCGATTGGCGTCCACTTGCCGAAGATCATGGCCGCGAGTGCGATGTACCCACGGCCATCCGTCATGCCCGGCACAAAGGTGTTCGCGAGGCCGATGGAGAGGAACGCGCCGGCCAGGCCGGACAGCAAGCCGCTGGTGATCACGGCGCCGTATCGCAGAACATAGACATTGATCCCGGCGGTGTCGGCTGCCTGCGGGTGTTCGCCGACAGACCGAACGCGCAAGCCCAAACGAGTTCGAAAGAGCACGACCTGCGTGGCGACCAGGAGCAGCAGCGCGACGTAGACCATGATGTTCTGTTGAAAGAAAATGCGGCCAAAAAATGGGATGCCGCCCAGCAAGGGAATGTTCAAATTCGGCAGCGTATCGTGCGAAGGTACGTAGCCGACGTCCGAGAGGCCATAGAGGCGATTGATCAGGAAGACGGTGATGCCGCCCGCAAAGATATTGATGGCGACGCCAGAGACGATCTGATCAGCCCTGAAACGGATCGAAACCACGGCGTGAATCGCTGCCATCAGGCCGCCCGCGATCATGGCAGCCAGTACCGCAATCAAGACGTTGTGCACGGCGAGATCGACCGCGACGGCAAAGAAGGCGCCGGTCAGCATCATGCCTTCCATCGCGATATTCACCACGCCGGATCTCTCCGAAATCACGCCGCCGAGGGCCGGCAGCAGCAGTAGCGCCGCGTACTGCAGCGACGAGTGCCACAGGCCGGAGGTCCCCATCAGGCCGACGAGGTCGCGGAAAAAATTCATGCGGTGCCCTTGTCGTCGGCGGCGAGTCCTGGCTCGGTGACCGCCGGCGCCGCGGCCTCGGCTCCGGGACTGGTGGGTCCGCGGCCCAGTGCCGGCAGGCGCAGCTTGACCGAGCGCAGGAAATTGGCTGCGATCGAAAACAAGATCAACGCTTGCAGCACGTACACGAGGCTCCCGGACACCCCGGCGTCGCTTTGCATCACCGACCCTCCGGCATGCAGGGCGCCAAACAAGATCGCCGACAGGATGATGCCGACGGCGCTGTTGAAGCCGAGCAGCGCAACCGCAATCGCATCAAATCCGGTCGTATCCGTAAAGTACTGGTCGGTCAGATTGTGATCGACGCCCGCGATCTGGACCGCGCCGGCCAGGCCGGCGAACGCGCCGGCGATGAGCATGGTGACGATCAGGGTGCGCCGGACGCTGATCCCGGCATAGCGCGCCGCGCGCTGGCTTTGTCCCACGGCACGGATCTCGTATCCAAGCGTTGTGCGCCAGAGCAAGAAAGCAAATAAGGCGGCGGCCGCAAGCGCAATGAACAGGCCGGTATGGGCTCGGTAGACGGCGCCCGGCAGTCCCAGGAAGCTCCGGCTGTCGTGGGGCACAAGGGTGGCGAGTTGAGCCGAGCTCGCGATCGGTGATGACTTCGAGCTGCCACCCGGCAACTGGAGCGGCCCGCCGATGATCAAGAACCTCAAGAACCACTGGGCGACGAAATTGAGCATGATGGTCGTCACGACTTCGTGAGCGCCGGTGGTCGCCTTCAGGACGCCCACAATCCCACCCCACATGGCTCCGCCGAGCGCGCCAGAAACAAGCACCAACGGCAGCAGCGCCCACGCGGGCCAGCCCGTCAGGTGAATGCCGACCGTGGCCGCCGCGACGGCGCCCATGATCAGTTGCCCTTCGGCGCCGATGTTGAACATGCCGGCTCGGAACGGCAGCGCGACGGCGATGCCGGTCATGATCAGCGGCGTCAGGAAGACCAGCGTGTTTGCGAGTTGCAGCACCGACGGCTCGCCGCCGAAGCAGAAGAGCCCGAAGCCCCCACAGGCTAGCGCCTGGTAGGCCTTGAAGGGGTCGCCACCCGTGACGGCGACGATAACCGCGCCGGCGGCGAAGGCGAGTAGGACGGAGCCGAGCGGGACAGCAAGCGCCCGGCCGATGCCCCACAGACTTTTGACGATCTGCGGCGGCTCCTGCCGGGCGCCTCGCTTAGTTGCTGCGGCCATCTGGCCGCTTCACTCTAACGGGTGTTTTGGCGAATTTCTAGGGAACCGTGTCCGGTACGGTGACCGAGCCGGATTTGATCTTTGACGTCATGTCGGTCAGGGCCGTCATCACGTCGGCGGGCAAGGTCCCGTTATCGGCCTGATAGCCGACGCCGTCGTTGGCCAGCCCAAACAGCGTGACGCCGCCTTTGAACGCGTTGTTCTTGACGTCCTTGATGGCGCTGAAGGTCGCCACGTCAACGCGCTTCAGCGCGCTGGCGATGACGGACTTGTCGACCGCGCCCTGGTCGGCATCGACGCCGATGCTCCACACGCCGTCTTTCCCGGCCTCGGTCAGGGCGCCGTTGCCGCAGCCGCCGGCCACCTGGAACACGATGTCGGCCCCGCTGGCGATCTGCTGGGCCGCGATCCCGGCGCACTTGGTCGGGTCGGTGAAGTTATTCGAGTAGCCGTTGAGCGTCTTAATCGATGGGTTGACCTGCTTGGCCGCCCACTGGTAGCCGGCGATGTAATGGTCGACCGGCGGGATCTTGATGCCGCCGATGGATCCGATCGTGTTCTTCTTCTTGGCGCCGGCGTTGTCCTTCTCCAGGACGCCGGCGATGGTTCCGACCAGCGCGCCCGCCTCCTGTTCCTTGAAGAGCAGGCCGACGACGTTGGCGTGCTTGAGGTCGGTGCCCTTCGAGTCGGTGCCGACGCCGTCGATGATCGCGAAGTGAATGTTCGGGAAGCTGCCGGAGACTGTGCCGACGGACTCGGCCATCAGGAAGCCGACACCGATCACGAGGTCATAGCCACGGGTGGCGTAGTTCTGTAGGTTCGGAATGTAATCCGAGTTGGCGTGGGACTCCGTGACATCCCCCTGGATGCCGAGCTGGCCCTTGCAGGAGAGGCTCGCACAGATATTGCCGGTGGATGCCGCATTGGCCAGCCCGACCCCCGCCAGATGGTTGAAACTCTTGTCGGCGAGCGTGCCGGTGTCAGTCACCAGGCCGACCTTGATGACTTTTGGCGTCGGCGTCGCGCCGGCTCCGCCAGTGCTGCTGCCGCATGCGGCCATGACGACCGCCAGCACCAGACCTACGCCGAGACTAAACAAACGGACGGGTGGCTTCCTCATGCGTCATCCCCTTGAGTGATAGTGAGACCCCTCGATCCGGGCGATTGTAGCAGCTAATTGTTGGAGACTTTTCTGCTCAATCGCCCGTTGTCAGCGCCCCGGCGGCCAGCTCGGCCGCAATCGCGTGTAACTGTTCCAGTTGCCCGGGAATCATCTCGTGCTGGACCAGAGCGAGCTCGACCGCGCCCTCGGCAAGACCAACGGTCCGTATGCCGCCGGCCCATCGGCCGGCGGCCGCATCGGCCACCACCAGGGCGACCCCCCGGTCCACGTGTTTGACCGCGCTGGCGAGCAGGCAATCGCTGACGGCCGGATCAAGAGATAAGTCCTGGTCCTGGTCGGCGCCGATGCAGATGCTGCCGGCTCGCGCCGCGCCCCGCAAGGCCCCCTTTCCGGTCGAGCCACCGGCCCCGAAGATCACGTCGGCGCCTTGACGGACGAATGCGCTGGCCTGCGCTGCGCCCCATCCCGGGTTGGCGTAAGGCAGCCCGTCCCCGGCCGGTTGATAGGCGCCGAACACGCGGGTGCCAGCCCTGACGTAGGCGGCGCCGTGCTCGAAGCCCGCGCGATTGCGCTGGTCAGCGGCGCCCCCGGGTCCGTAGACACCGGCGATGACGGAAGTTTTTGTGACCATGCCCGCCAGCGCGCCGGCGAGATATGCCGCCTGGTCATCGCGAAAGACAAGAACCGCCAGGTTGGGCTGAGCCGCCGGCGGGACGATCGGGTCGACGAGGACGAAGCGCGTCCCGGGATTGGCCCGCGCGGCGTCGACGACAGCGTCAGTCAGCAGGAAGCTGCCGGCGATGACGAGGTCATAGCCGACATATCCCTGCAGCAATTGGCGATACTCCGCCGGACGACTCGGGACGGCGACGTCCGCGTGGGTACATGGCAGGCCGTGAAGACCATCGCGAACGCCGCGCCAGCCGGCCGCATCAGCGCGAGAATCCAGGCCGGCGACGTCGGCGACGAAGCCGATGCGGAACGTGACAGCGCACGTTGTCGTGGGGCTCGTCGCCGGCCGATGGATCCCGGCGGCGCCGGGCTGCACCAGGAGCAACAGGCAGACGACCAGGAGCAGGACGCCGGCTGTCAGGTACCGAAGAGACGATCGCCGTAGTCGCCCAGCCCGGGCAGGATGTATTTCTGAACGTTCAGCTCCCGGTCCTGCGCCGCCGTGAAGATCTGGACGTCGGGATGCGCTGCCTGCAGCGCCTGGATTCCCTCGG
This sequence comes from Candidatus Dormiibacterota bacterium, assembly GCA_036513555.1. Lineage (GTDB taxonomy): Bacteria > Chloroflexota > Dormibacteria > CF-121 > CF-121 > CF-13. The sequence continues at coordinate 24,921 of DATBYU010000019.1, forward strand.
GAGCTGCCACGACGCACACTAGGCGAACGCTTGCCGGCTTGTATTCCTTCATGATCTCGACGGCCTTGAGCGCCGTGCCACCGGTGGCCAGCATCGGGTCGAGGATCATGACGGCTTTGCCGGCGATGTCCGGCGGCAGCTTGACGTAGTACCGGGAGGCGATCGCTGTTCTTTCGTCACGCTCCAGGCCGATGTAGCCGACGGTCACGTGGGGCAGCAGCTCGAGCACCGGCCCGACCAGCCCGAGACCGGCCCGCAGGATGGGCACCGCGACGACCCGGTCGCCGATCGCATGGCCGTCTGTCTCTTCGAGTGGCGTCTGCATGCGATAGGTCCGGGTGCGCAGGTCGCGCGTCGCCTCGTAGAGCAACAGGGTGATGATCTTGTCCGACGCTTCGCGGAACTCATCCGGAGTGGTCTCCCGGTCGCGAAGCCGGGTCAAGTAATGCGCCACCAATGGATGCTCGACAACGTGGAGCGTCATTTAGCCCCCCACGCTGGACGTCTCAAACGCTCGCATGGCACTAAAGCGCCGCTCGCGTGGGCCGACGGGCCCGCCCCGTAAACGGGGGAGGGAAAATTGACTCTGGGAGTGTGGCGAGACCGGGCGCAGCCATGCGGCCCTCGGCCAGCAGCGTCTTGACGCGGGCGATGTTCGAGGCCGACCAGTTGCTGCCGGGGCGCCGGGGCGTGAAACGGCAGGCGTAGCTCGCATCGTCGATCGACTTGGTCAGGCCGTCGATCCAACCGTAGGCGAGCCCTTCCACGACAGACTCTTCATAACTGATCCCCGACTTGCCGGATGCCTTTTTGTAATAGACCAGCCAGATGTCTTTTGTATCGGCGTGATGCTTCACCAGCCAGCGGCGCCACTCGAGGCTGTTCCGGACCTTGAGCGTCTTGCCGATCTCCATGCTCAGACCTTCAGCGGCTCCAGCTGCTGGACGGCGCTGAGCGCGACGCGGAACATCGGCGTGA
>DATBYU010000020.1:0-4598 GCA_036513555.1 Candidatus Dormiibacterota bacterium
GGATTGCCGTCAGTCGTCATTGCCAGCCCCTTGTTGGTTCCAGGTACGCGCAGCAGGGCGGCATCGAAGCCGGGGCCGAACACCGTGTTGTCTTGCACCTGGTGGTCGTAGGTCCGATAGATCGGTCGGCGGCTGCGCAGATTCGGGCTCGCGATCAGGTCGAGCAGGATCGCCTCCGGCTCTTCGACCGCCGGCATCACCACCGTGGGTTGCCTGTCGGGAAACGCCGCGACCGGCGACCGCAGCGGAACGCCGTCGACCAGCGCCTTCAGCGGGATGTCCGCAACCAACACGCCGTGCTCGCGCACTCGGATCCGTCCGGTTCCTGTCACCGTCCCAATGCGGTCCGCGTGGAGCTCGAAATGGTCGAAGACCTGGCGCGCCGACGCCTCGGCCTCGGGTCTCACCACGATCAACATCCTCTCCTGCGACTCGGACAGCATCACCTCGTAGGGGCTCATTCCCCGTTCCCGCCGGCTGATCCGGTCGACGTCGATGTCGACCCCGCGGCGGCCGCGATGGGCCAGTTCGCTGGCGGCACTGGTCAGACCGGCCGCGCCCAGATCCTGGATGGCGGTCACACCGTCGAGCTCGTTGAGCCGTAGGCATGCCTCGCAGAGCAGCTTCTCCAGGAATGGGTTGCCAACCTGGACCGCGGGTCGCCGCTCAGCGGACCGCTCATCCATCTCCACTGAGGCGAAGGTCGCACCGTGAATGCCGTCACGTCCGGTATCGGCACCAACCAGGAGCACGACGTCACCCGCCCGATCGGCGCTGGCGCGGCGCAGCCGGTCGTGCGCGACCAGCCCGACGCACATCGCGTTGACGATCGGGTTGTCGGTGTAGCCAATGTCGAAGTGGACCTCACCACCAACCGTGGGACACCCAAAGCAGTTGCCGTAGCCGCCGATGCCGGCGACCACACCGTGGAAGAGATGGCGGTTGTGTCCAGAATCGAGTGGGCCAAAGCGCAGCGCATCGAGGATCGCGACCGGTCGGGCACCCATGGCGAACACGTCGCGAAGGATGCCGCCCACGCCGGTCGCCGCCCCCTGGTAGGGCTCGATCGCGGAGGGGTGATTGTGCGACTCGATCTTGAAGACGACGGCGAGGCCGTCGCCGATATCGACCGCCCCCGCATTTTCGCCCGGCCCCTGCAGCACATCCGGGCCTTCGGTGGGCAACTGACGGAGCAATGCTTTCGACGTCTTATACGAGCAGTGCTCGCTCCAGAGCGCGCCGAACATGCCGAGCTCGAGGTCGTTCGGATCGCGGCCGATCGCTTTCACGATGGCGCGGTATTCGCCTTCGTTCAGCGCCACCTCCGCCAGCTGGGACCGGCCAATAACGATCGCCATCAGACGGCCACCCGTGCCAGCGCGTGGATCGCCGAGCGAAACACGGCAAGGCCGTCGCTGCCACCGAGCAGTTCCTCGCAGGCGCGCTCCGGGTGCGGCATCAGGCCGACGACGTTGCCGCGGGCATTGGCGATGCCGGCGATGTTGCCCAGAGATCCGTTCGGGTTCGACTCCGCCGTGACCCGCCCATCCGGCGCGCAGTAGCGAAAGACGACCTGGCCATTACGTTCGATCGTCTCGAGCGTCTCCTTATCGGCGAAAAAATTGCCCTCACCGTGAGAGATGGGGATCCGCAGCACCTGACCTGGACGGCAATCGAGTGTAAAGGCGGATTGGCTCTGCTCGACCCGCAGGTTGACCCACTCGCAGCGGAACTCGCAAGACGCATTCCTGAGGAGCGCACCCGGGAGCAGGCGCGCCTCCTGCAGGATCTGGAAGCCATTGCAGATCCCCAGGACCAGTCCGCCGCGGTTGGCGAAGTCGGTCACCGCCTCCATCACCGGGGCGAAGCGGGCGATCGCGCCACAGCGGAGGTAGTCGCCATAGGAGAAGCCGCCCGGCAGGATCACGAGGTCGAGGTCGTCGAGACGCTCCTCCCGGTGGTCGAGGTAGCGGGCCGGCTGGCCGAGTACCTCGCCGACCGCGTGAGCGCAGTCCCGGTCACTCCAGGTGCCGGGAAAGACGACGATACCGGTGTTCAAGCGACCGGCTCGGCGACTGCCTGCAGTTCGATGCGGTAATCCTCGATGACCGCGTTCGCCAGCAGCTGCCGGGTCATTTCCTCGACCCGAGCGCGCGCCTGGCTCTCATCGTCTGCGTCCAGGGTCACGACCAGGTACTTGCCGGATCGCACGTCGGTGACGGAGTCGAAGCCCAGCGCATGCAGCCCACCCTTGATCGTCAGACCCGCCGGATCGTTGACGACCGGCTTCAGGGTGACAAACACCTCAGCCTGGTACGTCATTGACGCCCTGCCGCGGACAGGACGTTTAGGCGACGCAACGCCTCGAGATAGCGGTCGGTGGTGCCGGCGACCACCTCATCCGGAAGAGGGGGGGCCGGTGGTTGCTTGTTCCAGCCGATCTGCTCGACGTAATCGCGCACGTACTGCTTGTCGTAGGAGGGCTGCGGCCCGCCGGGCCGGTATTGCTCGAGGTGCCAGAAACGCGAGGAGTCCGGCGTGAGCATTTCATCGATCAGGATGAGCTGTCCCTCGAGCAGGCCAAACTCAAACTTGGTGTCGGCCAAGATCAACCCGCATTCGCGAGCCCGCTCCGTCCCGAACTGATACAGCGAGAGGCTGAAGCGCTCAAGATCCCGCGCAACTTCGCTGCCGGCCTGCCTCGCCAACTCCGCCCGGGAGATGTTCTCGTCATGACCGGAAAGCGCCTTAGTCGCCGGCGTGAAGATCGGTTCAGGAAGCTGATCGCTCTCTTTGAGTCCGGCCGGGAGTGGTTCCCCGGCGATCGTCCCCGTACGCTGATAGTCCTTCCAACCCGAGCCGGAGATGTAGCCGCGCACGACACACTCAAACATCACGGGCGTGGCGCTGACCACGCGCATACTGCGCTCATCCAAGTCGGGTTGATGATCCAGCAAGGCCCTCGGGATCGATTGATCGGGGCCGAGGTGATTGCGAATCAGTCCGACGGTTTCCAGGAACCACATCTTCGATAGCTGGTTGAGAACTCGTCCTTTTTCAGGAATTGGCGTCGGATGCACGACGTCGAAGGTCGAGATTCGATCGGTCGCCACCATCAACAGTTCCGTCGCACTGAGTCGGTATGTATCGCGCACCTTGCCGCGGGAGTGCAGCGGCAGAGGCAGTGATGTGGTCAGGATGGCGGTCATGATCCCCCTCCTCTGGATGGAGATGTGAGGGCTGGCTCGATGCCGAGTCGTTCGAAGGTCACGTCCAGGTGGCGCAGGTAGTACGCCGGGTCGAAAAGCTCAGCGAGCTCGCGCTCCGTCAACCGCTCGCGAACCTCGGGACTCTGCCCGATGGCCACCTTGAAGTCCGGTCCCCCGTCGAGCGCGCTGAGGGCCGTCCGCTGCACCAGACGGTAGGCGTCCTGCCGTGACATGCCCTTCTGGACGAGCGCCAGCAGCACGCGCTGGGAGAACACCACGCCGCCGCTGCGGTAGAGGTTCGCCCGCATCCGCTCCCGGTCGATGGTCAGCCCCTCGAGGATGTCCGCCATCAGTCGCAGCATGTAATCGATCAGCGTGCAGGCATCCGGGAAGATGATGCGCTCGGCCGACGAGTGGCTGATATCGCGCTCGTGCCAGAGTGCCTGGTTCTCCAGCGAAGTCTGCGCATAGCCGCGCACCACCCGAGCCAGGCCGCAGATCCGCTCACTCAAGATCGGGTTCCGCTTATGTGGCATCGCCGAGGAGCCCTTCTGCTCTTCGCCGAACGGCTCGCGGACCTCAGAGACTTCACTGCGCTGAAGGTGGCGGATATCGGTGGCAAACTTTTCCAGGCCGCCGGCCAGGACCGCCAGCGTCGTCAGGTAGGCGGCATGACGGTCGCGGGCGATCACCTGGGTGGTGACGGGCGCCACCTTCAGGCCAAGCTTTTTGAGCGATGACTCCTCAACCCGCGGCTCGACGGTCGCATGCGTTCCCACCGCGCCCGAGAGCTTGCCGACCCGAATGTCCTCGCGGGCGGTGACCAGCCGCTGACGGTCTCGGTCGAGCTCGTCCAGCCAGCCGGCGAGGACGAAGCCGAAGCTGATCGGCTCGGCATGGATACCGTGGGTCCGGCCGGCCATCAGGGTGTCGCGCTCCTCGATCGCCCGCCGCCGGATCACCGAAGACAGCCGGTCAACATCCTTAAGAAGGATGTCGGCGGCCTCGACCAGCTGCAGCGCCAGCGCGGTGTCGAGCACGTCAGACGAGGTCAGGCCCCGATGCAGGTAGCGCGCGTCGTCGCCGCCAATTGACTCGGCGATCGAGTCCAGAAAGGCGACCACATCGTGGCCCACCCGCTCCTCGAGCCGGGCGATATGGTCGGGATCGACGCGGGCCTGGCGGAGGCGGTCGAGCGCCGACCGCGGGATCTCGCCGATCTCGGCCCACCCCTCGCTAACGATGAGCTCGATCCGCAGCCACAACTCGTAGCGCTGCTTTGGGGAGAAGATCTCGCTCATCTCCGGATGGGCGTATCGAGGGATCAATCGGCGGCTGGTCTCCTTGTGGGTGGCGTGCCGTCGGTGACGGGCTGATTATAGCCGCCGT
>DATBYU010000021.1:0-5465 GCA_036513555.1 Candidatus Dormiibacterota bacterium
CGCCAACAGCGGAGCCAGGACACCAACCTCGGCGGCCCGAAGCTCGCCGAAGCCGGACGGCCGCGGTGGCGCCTCCTGCGTTGAGCCCTGGTAGAAGCGGAGCACGTACCAGGCCGCCAGGATGACGCCGACGCCGGCGCCGACCGCCATCGGGATAAAGGAAGCCCAGGCGCCGAGCATGATCAGGAACTCGCCGACGAAGCCGTTCAGGCCGGGCAGGCCGAGGGCGGCCAGCGAGACCACCAGGAAGAGGGCGGCGAACAGTGGGGCGGTCGCTGCCAACCCTTGGAGCTCAGCACGGAGGCGCGTGCCGGCGCGCCGCTCGATCATGCCGACGACGAGAAAGAGCGCGGCGATGATCACGCCGTGGTTGATCATCTGGACCAGCGCCCCCTCGATTCCAAGCAGGTTACCGGCGAAGATGCCGAGCCCGATGAACCCGAGGTGACTCATCGAGGCGTAGGCCACCAGCCGTTTGAGGTCGGTTTGGACCAGCGCCATGAAGGCGCCATAGAGGATGCCGGTGGTCGCCAGGACCGCCAGCAGGCCGCCCAGGCTATGCGCGGCATCCGGGAAGAGCGCCAGGTTGAAGCGCAGGAAGCCATAGGCGCCGAGCTTGGAGACCAGCCCGGCGAAGACGATCACGACCGGAATCGGCGACGAGGTATAGGCCGGCGGTAGCCAGGTGTGCAATGGGAAGATCGGCATCTTGATCGCGAAGGCGAGGCCGAACCCGATGAAGAGCAACTGCTGGATGCCGATGGTCCCCAGCCCGGCCGGCAAATGCCAGATACCGGCCGCGGGATGCTGGACCAGCACCGTCCAGTCGAAACTGAGCTGCCCGGTTTGGGAGAAGTTGATCGCCGCGACCGCCAGAATCGCGACCAGCATCGCGAAGCTGCCGATCACGGTATAGATCAGGAATTTGAAGGCCGCGTAGACCCGCCGGCCCTCCCCCCAGACGCCGATCAAGAAGTAGAGCGGAACCAGCATCGCCTCCCAGAAGACATAGAAAAGGATGAGATCCAGCGACAGCAGGATGCCGGCGGTCGCGGCCTCGAGGATCAGCAACAGCAGGATGAACTGCTTGAGCCGGGGCATGAGCGGATCGACGATGACGATCGCCAGCAGGAAGAGCAGCGCATTGAGCCCCAGCAGGAAGAGGCTGAGGCCGTCGACCCCCAGGTGGTAGCTGATGCCCGCGGAGGGGATCCATCGCAGCGTTTCCTCGAACTGCAGGTGGAGATTGCCGACCCCCTGCTGGAATCCGCCGATGATCGCCACCACCAGCACCAGCGTGATGACGGCGCTGAGCACACCAAGCTGCTTGACCACGCGGCGGGCTTCGCTGGGGGCCAGCGCCACCAGCAGCGCACCGGCGAGCGGGATCACCAGCGAGAGCGTCAACCAGGGCACACTGGCGGGCAGGGCGTACCAGCTCATCCGCCCAGCCTCACCGGCAGGTACCCGAGGAAGGCAGCCACCACCACCACGACCCCGATCGCGCCGCCCAGCGTCCAGAGCGCGTAGCTGCTCACCCGGCCGGTCTGGATCAGGCGGAACTCACGCGCCTCCAGCAGGAAGAAGTTGGCGACGCCGTTGACCGCCCCGTCGATGACGAGCGGCTCGACGACGTCGTTCAGGAACCGGGCGAGCGCCAGGCCGGGCCGAACGAAGACGCGGTCGTAGAGTTCATCGACGTAGTACTTGTGCTCGACCAGCGCATGGATCGGGCCGAGCCGGGTTCGCCAGACGACCGCGAGATCGGGGCGCCGGGCGTGAAGCAGGTAGGCGGCAAGGAAACCAATCAGCGCGACCAGCACCGACAGCGCAGCGAGCCCGATGAAGGCGCCGGTCCCGACCTCGACCGCGTGACCGAAGACCGGCGAGAGGAAGCTCGCCACCGGGACGTAGCCGCCCACCACGGCGCCGACCGCGAGGATGACGATCGGCACGGTCTGCACCGGTAGTGCCTCGTGGAGATGACGGTCGTCGTGCGACAACCACTCCCAGCCGAAGGCAATGAAGAAGAGCCGGAACATGTAGTAGGCGGTCAGTCCGGCGGTGATCAGGGCGATGACGCCGAGCCAGAACTCGGTACCGGGCGCGCTGAGAGCTGCCCGGATGATCTCGTCTTTGCTGAAGAAGCCCGCGAACAGCGGGAAACCGCTGATCGAGAGCGTGCCGATCAAGAACGTCCAGAAGGTGATCGGCAAGCCGGCCCGCAGATTGCCCATATGGCGGATGTCCTGGTCGTCGTGGAAGGCGTGGATCACGTTGCCGGCGGCCATGAAGAGCAGCGCCTTGAAGAAGGCATGGGTCATGAAATGGAACATGCCCGCCGCGTAGGCGCCGATCCCCACCGCCAGGAACATGTAGCCGATCTGACTCATGGTCGAGTAGGCGAGGATTCGCTTGATGTCCACCTGCGAGGTGCCGATGGTGGCCGCGAAAAGCGCGGTGACGCCACCGATCACAGCGACCGTGGCCGCCGCAGCAGGAGCCCAGTCGTAGAGCATGTGCATGCGCGCCACCAGGTAGACGCCCGCGGTCACCATCGTCGCGGCATGGATCAGGGCGGAGACCGGAGTGGGACCTTCCATGGCGTCAGGCAGCCAGGTGTGAAGCGGCAGCTGCGCGGACTTCGCGACCGCGCCGACCAGCAGCAGCAGGCAGATGGCAGTGATCACGCCGCCTCCCTTGGGCAGCTGGTGGACGCGGGAAAAGAGACCCTGGAAGTCGAGGACCCGGAGGTTGAGGAAGATCAGGAAGGCGGCGAAGACCATCCCGACATCGCCGATGGTGTTCATCACGAAGGCCTTGCGCGCTGCCAGTACCGCCGTGGGACGCTCGAACCAGAAGCCGATCAACAGGTAGGAGCTGAGCCCGACCGCCGCCCAGCCGATGATCAGCCAGAGCAGATTGCCGGAGAGGACGAGCAGCAGCATGGAGAAGACGAAGAGGTTCATGTAGGCAAAGAAGCGCGAGTATCCGGGGTCCTCGCGCATGTAGCCGATCGAGTAGACGTGGATCAGGAAGCCGACCCCGGTGATGACCAGGATCATCAACGTCGACAGCCGGTCGACGTACAGGTTGAAGGGGACGCTGAAGTCGCCACTCTGCCACCAGGTGAAGTACGTCTGATCCAGCGGCTGCGCACCCGTGAGCAACTGGAGCAGGAGGTTCAGCGAGAAGATGAACCCGATGCCCACGCTGCCAGCGCCGATCCACGCGACGGCGCGGCGAGGCAGCAAGCGTCCGAAGAGGGCATTGACGAGGAAGCCGGCGAGCGGCGCGAGCAGTACGAACGGCGCCAGCGTTTCCATGCCCCGCCTTACTCCTTCATCAAGTCGAGGTCGTCCACATCCATCGGCCGGCCGGCGCGGTAGACCTGCACGATGATCGCGATGCCCACCACCACCTCCGCCGCCGCGACCGTGATCACGAGAAAGGCGAAGATCACGCCGTCCAGCGAATTCAGATAGCGGCTGATCGCGACGAACGCCAGGTTGACGGCGTTGAGCATCAGCTCGATGCACATGAAGACCACCAGCGGGTTGCGGCGGACGAGGAAGCCGACCGCCCCCATCGTGAACAGCACGCCGCTCAGCAGCAGGAAGGTGTAGGCGGGAACCGGCATCAGCGGATCCTCCGCATCGCCAGGTAGACGGCGCCGACCGCCGCAATCAGCAACAGCAAGGACGTGACTTCGACCGGGAACAGGAACTTTGTGTAGAGGGCGATGCCCACGGTCTGGACATTGCCGACGGCGGCGATCGCTTCGGGCGTCAGCGTCCCTGGCCGCCCGGACAGCCCGCGGTTGAAGAGCAGGGCGACCAGCAGCGCGGCGAAGATCACCCCGAAGACTGCGCCGTAGATCCACTCGGTGCCGCGCCGCGGGAGCGCGACATCCGATTCCGGATTCATCAGCGCGATGATGAACACGAAAAGCACCATCACCGCCCCGGCATAGACGATCACCTGAGCGGCGAAGAGGAATTGGGCGTTCAGCATTAAGAAGAGCACCGCCAGCCCGAGCATGTTGGCAACCAGCGAAAGGGCGTTGTAGATCGGCTTGCGGAAGGCGACCACGCCGGCGGCGGTGACGATTTCCCAGGCCGCCACGAGGGCGAACCCGACTACCACTTGCGCGCTACCGGTTGCGCCGAGGGGGCGCCAGACGGGATGGCGGTGTCGTGGACGCTCGCGCTGAGCGGCTCCAGCAGGTCCTCTTTGACGGCGATGAATTTGTCGGGATGGTCATCCGCCAGGTCATACCGGGGACCCATGGTGATCGCATCGTAGGGGCACGCTTCCTCGCACATTCCGCAGTAGATGCAGCGCAGGAGGTTGATCTCGTAGCGCTTGGCATAGCGCTCGCCGGGCGAGACCCGATGCTCGGGCGTGTTCTCGGCCGCTTCGACCACGATGCAGCCGACCGGGCAGGCGATGGCGCAGAGCTCGCAACCGACGCATTTCTCAAGCCCGTCTGCATAGCGGTGAAGGATGTGTTTGCCTCGCTCCCGTGGCGGGACGGGCTTCTGCCGTTCCGGATACTCGATGGTGACGATCGGCTTGGCGTTGTGTTTGAAGGTCGTCGCCAGCGCGCGGGCGATATAGATCGGCCCCAGCAAGATCTCCCGCAACGCCATCAGAAGACCCCCTGGGCGGCGACCACCACGACGGCGGTGGCCATCATCATCGCCAACGACAGCGGGAAGAGCGACTTCCACCCGAGCGCCATCAGATGGTCATAGCGCATCCGTGGGAGCGTCGCCCGCAGCCAGACATAGACGTACAGCAGCGCGACCACCTTCAGCACGAACCACCACGGCCCGGGCAGGATCCCCGCCGGCCCCCACCAGCCGCCGAGAAAGACGACGGTCGCAATCGAGCTGACGATGATCATGTTGATGTACTCGGCCATGAAGAAGAGCGCGAACCGCAGCCCCGAGTACTCGGTGTGATAGCCGGCCACCAGCTCGGTCTCGGCTTCCGGAAGATCGAACGGCGCCCGGTTGGTTTCGGCGATGCCGGCGATCAGGTAGAGGAAGAAGGCCGGCAGCAGCGGGATGATGAACCACCAGGTGTGCTGGGCGTTGACGATATCGACCAGCCGGACGGATCCCGCCAGGATGAAGACCGGCACGAGGGAAAGGCCCAGCGCCATCTCGTAGCTGATCATCTGGGCCGACGACCGAAGCGCCCCCAGCATCGAGTACTTGCTGTTCGAGGCATAGCCGGCGAGGAAAATGCCGTAGACACCGACCGAGGTGACCGCCAGGTACCAGAGGATGCCGATGTTGACGTTCATGACGTACCAACCGATCGAATGGCCGAAGAGGTTGATCGGGCCTGGACCGCTGATCGGAATGATGGCAAAGCTGCCCAGTGCCGCGCAGATCGAGATCATCGGCGCCAGCAGGTAGAGAAAGCGGTCGCGGCTCGAGGGCGCGCTGCTCGAT
>DATBYU010000022.1:0-29473 GCA_036513555.1 Candidatus Dormiibacterota bacterium
GGCCCGTTGTGTTGTCACGACGGCGGAACCACACTATAATGGGCTCGCCAGTTCCAGCCAACGTTCCAGGAAAGGTTTTTGCCCCGTTCTAAATACGTCACAGCATTAGATATCGGCACAACCAAGATCTGCTGCGTCGTCGGCGAGCCGACGGAACGCGGTCTCAACATCGTCGGATTCGGCGAGGCAACCTCCGAAGGTCTGCGTCGCGGCGTGGTCGTCAACATGGAGAAGACCGTGCGGGGCATCAGCCACGCGGTCGATGCCGCGCAGCGGATGTGTGGCCACAAGCTCGAGTCGGCCTTCGTCGGCATGGCCGGCACCCACGTCCTCAGCCAGAACAGCCGTGGGGTCATCGCGGTGGCCCGTTCTGACCGCGAGATCGGGCAGGACGACGTCAGCCGGGTGATCGACGCCGCGCGCGCGGTCTCCGTCCCCAACGATCGCGAGATCATCCACGTCGTCCCACGCGGCTACATCGTCGACGGTCAGGAAGGGGTCCGGGATGCGGTCGGCATGTCCGGCGCCCGGCTCGAAGTCGAAACCCACATCATCACCGGGTCGCTGACCGCGGTGCAGAACGTTGTCAAGTGTGTCCACCAGGCGGGCATGAGCGTCGAGGACCTGGTGGTGCAGGTGCTGGCCTCTGCCGAGGCCGTCCTCAACGACAATGAGCTGGACCTGGGCGTGGCACTGGTCGATGTCGGCGGCGGGACCACCGACGTCGCGCTTTTCACCGATGGCAGCGTCGTGCATACCGCGGTCCTGCCCGTGGGTGCGACGCACGTCACAAACGACATCGCCATCGGACTCCGCACCACTCTCACCGAGGCCGAGATGTTGAAGGTCAACTACGGACACGCGATCCCCGCCTGTATCCCCCGCGAGGAGATGGTGGAGCTGCACCAGATCGGACAGGATCGGGTCCAGGTCGTGCCGCGCCGGCACCTGGCGGAGATCATCGCTCCGCGGGCGCGCGAGATCCTCGAGATGGTGCGCCTCGAGATGCGTCGTGGCGGCCACGATGGGTTCTTGCCCGGCGGCATCGTCTTCACCGGCGGCGGCTGCCGCCTGCTCGGCTTCACCGAGGCCGCGCAGTCGCTGCTCGACCTCCCGGTCCGGATCGGGGCGCCGACACAGACCACCGGGATGACCGACCAGGTGAGCGGGCCCGCCTACGCGACTGCCGTGGGGCTGCTCCGCTGGGGAACAAAACTTCGGCACCACGGCAACGGCCACGCGCCCGTTGGCGCGGGCGCTTCGGCGGCGTACGCGCGGACTGTTCGTTGGATCAAGGATTTCTTCTAGAGGAAGGAGGCCGATATGAATATGGACGATCAGCTTCGCATGAAGGGCCTCGCCTCACGGCCCGTCATCCCCGGCGACTACGGCGGGGGCCAGGGCCCGCGCGTCTCTGCTGAACGATTCGTAAGGGCGCGCCTTGAGCGCGATAAGGAGGAAGCAATGCGCGACGTCGACCGGACCCTGGAAGGGAATGCGCGGATCAAGGTCGTCGGGATCGGTGGCGGTGGGAGCAACGCGGTGAACCGGATGATCCGCTCGAAGTTGCGCGGCGTCGAGTTCATCGCCATCAACACCGACCTGCAGGCGCTGGCCCACTCCGAAGCACAGACCAAGATGAACATCGGCAAGAAGCTGACCCGCGGCCTTGGGGCCGGCGGCAATCCGACCATCGGTCGCGAAGCGGCCGAGGAGAGCCAGCAAGAACTCTCCGAGTTGTTGCAAGGCGCCGACATGGTGTTCCTGACCGCCGGCATGGGCGGTGGGACCGGGTCCGGCGCCGCGCCCGTGGTCGCCGAGATCGCCCGTAACAACGGCGCGCTGACGATCGGGGTCGTCACCAAGCCCTTCACCTTCGAAGGGACCCGGCGCCGTGCCATCGCGGAAGAGGCCTCGACGACGCTCCGGGAGAAGGTCGACACCCTGATCATCATTCCGAACCAGCGGCTGCTGGACGTCACCGACAAGAAGGTACCGTTCACCGAGGCACTGAAAATCGCCGATGACGTCCTTCGCCAGGGCGTGCAGGGCATCTCGGACCTGATCGTCCAGCCGGGGCTGATCAACCTCGACTTCGCCGACGTCAAGGCCGTCATGTCCGGACAGGGCGCGGCCCTGATGGGGATCGGCTTCGGTAGCGGTGACCAGCGAGCCTCCGATGCCGCCCGCGACGCCGTCGCCAGCCCGCTGCTGGAGACCTCGATCGATGGGGCCCGCGGCATCCTCTTCAACATCACAGGTGGGACCGACCTCACGCTGCACGAGGTCAACGAGGCAGCCGAGATCGTGCGGGCCGCCGCCGACAAGGACGCCAACATCATCTTCGGCACGGTCATCGACGAGAAGATGTCCGGCGAGATCAAGATCACGGTGGTCGCCACCGGCTTCGTGACCGGGACTGAGACCAGCCGCGAGATCGACGAGCAATACAGTCGCCCGGCGCCGGTCGAGGAAGTGCCGGCCTATAAGGGGTTCGACCCGTCGAACCTCGACATTCCCGCCTTTCTGCGGGGTCGCCGATAACCTCTGGCGAGGAGCGCCCCCTTCCCGCTCCTCGCCCTCGTCTATATTCAGGACCACAACATGTGGGATACTGACCTGAGATGAAGTGCCCATATTGTGGTCACATCGACCTCAAAGTGGTCGATTCGCGGGACTCGGATACCGGCGAGTCGATCCGCCGGCGCCGCGAGTGCCTGCAGTGCACCAAGCGCTTCACCACCTACGAGCGGATCGAGACGGTGCCGCTCTATGTCATGAAGAAGGACGGCCGCCGGGAGGACTTCGATCGCCAGAAGCTCTTCAGCGGCCTGATGAAGGCGACCACCAAGCGCGAGATCTCGCACAGCACGATCGAGCGGGTCGTGGACGAGATTGAGGCCGAGCTACGAACCCGGGGCAAGGTCGACATTCCCTCTCGTGAAGTCGGTGAGTTGGTGATGGATAAGCTTCGTGGCCTCGACGAGGTGGCCTACATCCGATTTGCGTCCGTCTACCGATCGTTCATGGACCTCCAGGAAGTCAAGCACGAGATCGACCAGCTCCTGAGCCGCGAAAAGCGAGGCTGACCCGTCCCGATGGTGGAGCTCGCCACCGTCCTTAGCGTCGCCGGCTTCACGGCGCGACATGGCTTCAGCACGGTGGCCCTCGGCTCGATGGGACTCACAGGTGCCTCCGATCCGGATGCTGTCATCCAGCGACGGCGGCAACTCGCAGAACACGTGGGCTTCGACCTCGACCGGGCGCTGATGACGGTGCAGGAGCACGGGGCGAATGTCGCGACCTTCCATCGCCGGCAGCCCGAGGGGGGACAGTGCGTCTTTTCGACCGACGCGCTGGCGACCGACGTTCCCGGTCAGGCGATCGTCACCTACCACGCCGATTGCTTCCCGTTGCTCTTCCTGGACACCAGCCGCGGCGTGGTCGCCGGCGCGCATGCCGGCTGGCGCGGCACGCTGGCGGGGGTCGCCACCAAAACCGCGCAGGCGCTTCAGTCCGCCTATGGCTCCTGGCCTGGCCAGATCGATGTTCTGATCGGACCCGGGATTTGCGGACGCTGCTACCAGGTCGGCGACGACGTCGGACGGCAGTTTACGGCGCGCTATGGCCGCAAGGACCGGTACCTGGCGACAGACAAGGGAGGTGTCCGGCTGGACCTGGAGGCCGTGCTTCGGCTTCAGCTGGAGGACGTGGGCGTCGCTCCTGACCGAATCCGAGCCGCCGGCTGGTGTACGCGCGAACAGGAGCGCTGGTTTTCCCATCGCGGCGGTCGGATGGGCCGCTTCCTGTCAGTGGTGGTTGCGCCGTGATCAATGGCTGATTCCCTGGAGGCCAACCTCCGCCGCGTCCGCCAGGCGATCTCGAAGAGTGCCGAACGTGCCGGGCGCGATCCGGGTGAGGTCGTGCTGGTCGCGGTGACCAAGACGCTGCCGGTCGAAAGGATCCGTGAGGCGATCGGGCTCGGGCTCAAACAGCTCGGCGAAAACCGGGTCCAGGAAGCCCTGCCCAAGATCGAGGAGATCGGCCCTGCGGACATCGACTGGCATTTGATTGGCCATCTCCAGTCGAACAAGATCAAGTTCATCGAGGGTCGCTTTCGGATGGTGCAGTCGGTCGACAGCGTCGGCCTCGCCGAGGCGCTCGACCACCGCCTGCAGTCGGCGCTCGATGTCTTGATCGAAGTCAATGTGGCGGAGGAGCCGCAAAAAACCGGTGCGCTACCGGCGGACCTATCGGCGCTGGCCCACGCCGTCCACGTCGCGCGCCACCTGCGGCTCCGTGGATTGATGACGGTGGCGCCCAATACGACCGACGGCGAACAGGTGCGGCCGGTTTTTCGAGAGCTGCGCTCGCTGCGCGACACCACGAGTCAACAGCTCGGGGCGCCGTTGCCGGTGCTGTCGATGGGGATGACGGATGACTTCGGCATTGCCATAGAGGAAGGGGCCACGATGCTACGATTGGGCCGCGCGCTCTTCGGACCGCGCTGAACTTCTCGTGCATACCGCCATCAATTACCTCCACACCTTCGCGCAGGTCCTGATTTACCTGTTCATCTTTGCGATTTTTGTGCGCGCCGCGGCCTCCTGGTTCATCCGCGATTACCACGGCACGGTCATGGGATTCCTGGTGGACGTGACGGAGCCGATCCTGGGGCCCCTCCGTCGGGTCATTCCCACCGGCCTCGGCGTCGACTTCTCGCCGATGATCGCGATCGCGGTGCTCTACGTGCTCGGCCAGTTCCTCGGCTGATCGAGAGCCACTAGAATTTGGCGACTGTGTTTGCAGAAGTCTCGACACGCGCCGGCTTCCCCGAGATGGAAGTGGAGGTGCTTCGTTTTTGGAAAGAGCGCGACATCTTTCACAAGAGCTTGAAGCAGCGCGAGGGAAGGCCGCCGTTCGTCTTTTATGAAGGCCCACCGACCGCGAACAACCCGCCCGGCATCCATCACGTCTTGTCCCGGGCCCTCAAGGACCTATTTCCGCGATACAAGACGATGCGCGGCTATTACGTCGAGCGAAAGGCCGGCTGGGACACGCACGGTTTGCCGGTCGAGATCGAGGTCGAGAAGCAACTGAAGTTCACCGGCAAACAGGACATCGAGAAGTTCGGCGTCGAGGCCTTCAACAAACTCTGCCGGGAGAGCGTCTTTAAGTACATCGATCAGTTCGCTGATGTGACCGAGCGCATGGGCTACTGGGTGGACCTCGACAAGGCCTACCGCACGCTCGACACCACCTACATGGAGAGCGTCTGGTGGATTCTCAAGCAGCTTTGGGACAAGCAGCTGCTTTACAAGGGATTCAAGGTCGTGCCCTACTGCCCGCGGGACCAGACGCCGCTGTCGAGCCATGAGCTGGCGCAGGGCTACCGGGACGATGTCGAAGATCCATCGGTCTACGTGAAGTTCGAGCTCGCGGATGAGGTGAAGACGTACTTCCTGGCCTGGACGACGACCCCGTGGACGCTTCCCGGCAATGTGGCGCTGGCCGTGGGTCTCAACATCCCGTACGTTCGGGTGCGACAGGGGGACGAGCATTACATCCTGGCGAAGGCGCGCCTCTCTATCCTGCAGGGCGAGTACCAGGTCGAGGCGGAGATCGATGCGAAGAGCCTGCTCGGCAGACGGTACAAGCCGCTGTACGAGTACCTGATCCCCGATAAGCCGGCCTTCTTCGTCGTCGATGCGGACTTCGTCTCGACGGAAGATGGCACCGGGATCGTCCACACGGCCGCGGCGTACGGCGTCGACGACCTCGACCTCTCACTAAAGAAAGGGATCCCGGTGCGCCATGTCATCGATCTGGCCGGTCGGTTTCGGCCTGAGGTCACACCCTTCGCCGGGCTCTTCGTGAAGAAGGCGGATCCCAAGATCATCGAGGACCTCACGCAGCGTGGCCTGATGTACCGGGCGGAGACGATCCGGCACACCTACCCGTTTTGTTGGCGCTGCGGCACGCCGCTCCTCTACTACGCGCTGACCTCATGGTTCGTCAAGACGACGGCGGTCAAGGACCAGTTGCTGCGCAATAACAGCGTGGTCAACTGGGTTCCGCCCCACGTCGGCCCCGGTCGGATGGGCAACTGGTTGGAGACGCTCGTGGACTGGTCGCTCTCCCGTTGGCGCTACTGGGGGACTCCGCTGCCGGTCTGGGTCTGCGAGAAGTGCGACGAGAGCCGCTGCATCGGCTCGGTCGCCGAGCTCGGTCTCACCGTGAATGACGACCTCCACCGGCCCTATATCGACCGGGTCACCCTGCCCTGCGAGAAGTGCGAGGGGACCATGCGCCGCGTCGCCGACTTGATCGACGTCTGGTTTGACTCCGGGTCGATGCCGATGGCGCAGTATCACTACCCCTTCGAGAATCAGGAGCTCTTCAAGCAGCGCTTCCCCGCGGACTTCATCGCCGAGGGTATCGACCAGACCCGCGGCTGGTTCTTCAGCCTGCTGGCGATCGGCACCATGCTGTTCGACCAACCGGCGTTCAAGAACGTGATCGTCAATGGAACCGTGCTCGACAAGCAGGGCCGGAAGATGAGCAAGTCGCTGAAGAACTCAGTCGACCCAATGGAGGTCATGTCCAAGTTCGGGGCGGACGCCACCCGCTGGTATTTCTTCTCCGCGGTTGCGATCGGCAACGACTACCGCTTCGACCTCCCGGCAGTGCAAGACGTGATCCGCCGCTTCATGCTGATCCTCTGGAACACCTACGGCTTCTTCGCCAATTACGCGCGACTGGATGGATTCGATCCGGGCGCCGCGGCGGTCCCGGTGGGTGAACGGGCGCTGCTGGACCGCTGGCTGCTCGCCGAGTTGGCGGTGACGATCGCCGACGTGGAGAAGGCGATGGAAGCGTACGACCCACCGACGGCGGCCCGACGGCTGGAGGCGTTCGTGCTCGACCTCTCCACCTGGTACGTGCGCCGCTCACGCCGGCGCTTCTGGAAATCGGAGTCCGACACGGACAAGCGCAGCGCCTACCAGACGCTTTACCAGGTGCTGGTCAGCCTCGCGGGGTTGCTGGCCCCCTTTATGCCCTTCGTTTCCGAAACGATCTATCAGAACCTGGCGGCGGGGAAAGGCGGCCAGCCCGAGAGCGTCCATCTGAGTGCCTGGCCCGTTCCGGCGGCCGACTGGCGCGACGATGAGCTTCGGCAGCAGATGTCCGTGGTGCGACGGCTGGTCGCGACCGGCCTGGCGGCTCGCAATACGGCCGGCATCAAGGTGCGCCAGCCGCTGCTCGCCGTGACCATTGCCGAAAAGCGACTCAACCCCGAGCTCGAAGCCATCTTGCTCGAGGAGTTGAACATCAAGGCCGCCCGATATCACGGTGAAGGCGGCAGCCTGACCCTCGATACGGAGATCAGTCCGGAGCTCAAGCTCGAGGGCCTCGCCCGCGACCTCGTGCGGAAAATCCAGGAGCTCCGCAAGCAATCGGGTTTCGCCGTCGAGGACCGGATCCGCCTTTTCTACGATGGTGACGGGATCCTCGCCGAGGCGCTCGAGCGCTGGCGCGACTACATCGCCACCGAAACGCTGGCCGTGGCGGTCGCCCGTGGCGAGGCACCCGACGGCGCCTCCACCGAAACGCTTCAAATCGAAGGGCACGCCCTAAAAGTGAGCGTCGTCCGGGTGGCAGCGCGCTGACCCGGCTCCGCAGCTACAGCCTGCTGGCGGTGATCGCGGCGGCCGTCATCATTGTCGACCGCATCACGAAGATCTACGTCGAGCGCCACTTCGGCGTTCCCTACGGACCGCGGCAGGTTCTCGATCACGTGCTGTACCTCACGGTGACCCGCAACGCTGGGGCGGCCTTCGGCCTCTTTCAGAACTTCACCATTGGTTTCGTGCTGATCTCCGTGGTGGTGATGATCGGCATCCTTATCTATTACGGGCGCTTACCGTCGGGCGACTGGCCGGCCCGGCTCGGCCTGGCCCTCGTGTTCGGAGGCGCGCTCGCCAACGCCTACGATCGGGGAGTCCAGGGTTCGGTCATCGATTTCATCCAGGTGCCGCACTGGCCGATCTTCAACGTGGCAGATTCGGCGATCTCCGTCGGCGTGGCCGTGCTCTTGATCGGCACCGTCTGGCGGAGCGGGCGGCCGCGGCGCGCTTGAGCGAGGCGGCACAGCACACGGTCACGGTTGACGCCCCTCGGCTGGATCAGTACCTGGCCGGGCTGCTCTCCGAACAGAGCCGCAGCCAGGTGCACCGGCTGATCGTCGACGGGCACGTTCGCCTCAACGACGGACCGGCGCGCGCGGCGAGCCGGCTTCACGCGGGCGATCGCCTCAGCTGGGAAGTGCCGGCCACGGCGCCGACCCGGCTCGAGGCCGAACCGATGGATCTTCGCGTGCTCTACGAGGACGAAGACCTGGTCGTTATCGACAAGCCCGCGGGGCTCGTCGTCCACCCGGGGCCCGGCCATCCAACCGGGACGCTGGTCCACGGCTTGCTCGGCCGTGGTCCGGGCTGGTCGACCATTGGCGGGGTGGAGCGCCCGGGCATCGTCCACCGGCTCGACCGGGATACCTCGGGGCTGATGGTGGTCGCGCGGAATGACCAGGCCCACCGCGAGCTGGCTCGCCAGCTGCAGGAGCGCATCATGACCCGTCGCTATCGCGCGATCGTGGTCGGCGAGGTGGCCGATGAGGCGGCCCGGATCGAGGCGGCCATCGCCCGCGACCCCAAGAACCGGCAGCGAATGGCGGTGGTTCCGGGCGGGCGGGAGGCTATCACCGAGTTCCGGCGACTTAAGGTGGCGGACGGTCACTCACTGCTAGCGGTGACGCTGGGCACCGGTCGCACGCACCAGATCCGCGTTCACCTCGCCTATATCCATCACCCGGTCCTGGGGGATCCGGTCTACGGCCGGCGCTCACCGTTGATTGGCCGACCGGCGCTTCATGCCGAGGCCCTCACGCTCCGGCACCCACGAACCGGGATATCGATGACCTGGGAGAGCGCGCCGCCGGACGATTTCGAATCGGCGTGGAATTCGCTAGCGGAACGTAAAATGCGGTGATCAGATGACCCAGCCCAAGCAGGGGCTCTTGATCGTGATCTCCGGTCCAAGCGGAGTGGGGAAGGATACCGTCTTGCGGCGCCTGTTCGAGCTGGCCCCCGAGCTGAAGTACTCGGTTTCGTACACGACGCGAGCGCCGCGTCCGGGTGAGGTCGACGGTCACAGCTACACCTTCGTGACTCAACCGGAATTCCTCCGGCTGATCGAGCAGAAGGAGTTCCTCGAATGGGCCAAGGTCTACGACGAGTACTACGGCACTTCCCGCCGCCGCGTCGAGGAGGCGCTCAACAGGGGCGACGACATCATCCTCAAGATCGACGTCCATGGCGCGACCTTCGTTCGGAAGCGCAAGCCTGACGGGCTGTTCATCTTCATCACGCCGCCCTCGACCGAGGAGCTGCTGACCCGCCTGACCGGTCGCAAGACCGAGTCGCCGGAAGCGCTCGCGGTTCGTCAACGCGAGGCGCTGATCGAGCTGGGCCTGGCAAAGGACTATGAGCACGTGGTCTGCAATCGCGATGTCGACGAGACCGCTCGCGAGATCCTGGCGATGATCGCCGCGGAGCACGCTCGCCGGCAAACGCCGGTATGAGCGAGGGCCGGCTCAACGGGCGCCGCGTCGCGGTGGCGGTCAGCGGCGGCATCGCCGCCTACAAGGCGATCGAGTGTATTCGCCTGCTGACCGAAGCCGATGCCGAGGTGCGCGTCCTGATGACACCGGAGGCCACCCGGTTCGTGACGCCGCTCACCTTCGAAGCCTTATCCGGACATCCCGTTGCGGCCGACTGGCTCCGCGCCACCGGGGGCGGGGAGACCCACATCAAGCTGGCCGAGTGGTCGGAGGTCATCGCGGTCGTACCCGCCACCGCCAACACGATCGCGAAGCTGGCGCTCGGCATCGCGGACGAGATCGTCTCCGGGACGGTGCTGGCGAGCCGCGCACCGCTGGTGATCGCCCCGGCGATGAACGACGTGATGTTCACGCACCTGCAAACCCAGGATCACCTGGCGGCTTTGCAATCGCGACATGCGGTGATCGTCGAGCCGGCGACCGGCCGGCTGGCGTCGGGGAAGTCGGGGGTGGGCCGCCTTGCTGCGCCCGAGCGCATCGTCGCCGTTGTGGAGGCAGTGCTCGCCAATCGCCGCAACCTCGATGGGCTTCGCGTCGTGGTCAGCGCCGGCGGGACCCGGGAAGCCGTCGACCCGGTTCGCTACGTCGGAAACTATTCCAGTGGGAAGATGGGCCGTGCCCTCGCGGAGGTGGCAGCGGCCCGCGGCGCGGCCGTCACCCTGGTCACGACGGTCGCCTCGAATACGGAGGGCATCGACGAGGTCGCGGTTGGGAGCGCCAAGGAGATGCTGGCAGCGCTCGAGCGTGCCTCAGCGGGGGCGGACGTGCTCGTGATGGCCGCCGCCGTGGCTGACTACACGCCGGACACGGTGGCCCCGTCGAAGCTGCGGCGAACGGACAAGCCGATGGACCTCCATCTGCGGCCGAATGTCGATATCTTGAAGTCGCTTGGACGTCGCCCCGGGCTGTTCCGGGTCGGCTTCGCGGCGGAGACGGAGGACCTTCGTTCCCAGGCAAAACAGAAATTGGATGCCAAGGACCTGGACATGATCGTCGCCAATCAGGTGGGGCTCGACGGGCAAGGTCTTGCCAGCGACTTCAATGCCGTCACCATCGTTGGCTCATCGGGTGTCGTGGCGGAGGTCCCGCGGCTGCCCAAGTGGGAGGTCGCCGGACGGATCTGGGATGCCATTGATGCCGCTCGCAACCGCCGCGCCTGAGACCGCAGTTCGCCAGGTCGCCCAGGTCGCCGTCGATGCGCGCGTCGGCAGCCACAGCGGCCTCTTCGACTACGCTGTCCCGACTGAGCTGACCGGTGTGATCGAGGTGGGTCACCGGGTCCGGGTGCCCTTTGGCAAGCGGAGCGTAACGGGCTTCGTCTATGCACTCGACCAGGCCCCGGCCGTGTTGGAGCTGAAACCGATCGAGGCGCTGATCGACGCCGAGCCAGTGCTGCCCGCGGTCCTGGTGGAGCTGGCTGGTTTCGTCGCATCGCATTACCTGGTGCCGCTCGACGAGGTGATTCGTGCTGTCGTACCGCCCCGCGTCCGCGCCATCGTGCGACGGTCGGTCAAGCGGCGCCGGCAAAGCCGGATCCTGCAGAAGGCGAATGAAGTCACCGTGTCCGCGCCCATCCGGCTCGAGCAGGCGCAACTCGCGGCGCGCGAGCGGATCAGTGTCGCGATCGCGCGCCAGGAGTCAGAGGTGTTCCTGTTGCACGGCGTCACCGGCAGCGGCAAGACCGAGGTCTACCTGGCGCTGCTCGAGGAAGTCCTCGCCGCCGAGGGGCAGGCGCTGGTGCTGGTGCCCGAGATCGCGCTCACGCCGCAGACCGTTGGCCGCTTCGCGGCCCGTTTCCCCGGGCGGCTCGCGGTGCTGCACAGCGCCTTGACCGAAGCGGAGCGCGCCGCCGAGTGGTGGCGCATCCGGCGCGGCGAAGCGGACATCGTGATCGGGCCGCGCGCCGCGGTGTTTGCACCGCTGCCTCGCTTGCGACTGATCCTGATCGACGAGGAAGAATCGTCGGCCTTCAAGCAGGAACGGATGCCCCGCTACCACGCGCCGACCGTCGCGCGATGGCTGGCCCGGCGCACCCGGTCGGTGCTGGTGCTCGGGAGTGCCACGCCGAGTGTTGCGACCTACAGCGCGGCACTTTCGGGCCGGGAGCATTTGCTCGAGCTTCCGCACCGCGCGCAGGGACGTTCCTTGCCGCCGGTCACGGTGGTCGACATGCGGGCGGAACTCGCCGCCCAGCAGTTCAGCCCGCTGGGCCGCGAGCTGCAGGCGGCGATCGGCGGCTCGCTGGCACGGCAGGAGCAGTCCATTCTGTTTCTCAACCGGCGCGGCCTGGCAACCTTCGTGCTCTGCCGCGATTGCGGGGCGGTCCGCGAGTGTCCGCACTGCAGCGTCGCCCTCGTCTATCACGCCAGCCTGAACCGTCTGCAGTGTCACTACTGTGGCAGCAGCGAACCGATGCCGCGGCGCTGTCCCGCGTGCGGCAGCCGCTACATCAAGAGCTTCGGCATCGGCACCGAGCGGGTCGAGGACGAGGTGCGGACGTTGTTTCCGGCGGCCCGGGTGCTACGGCTGGACCGCGATGTGATGAAAACGGCGGATGCCGCGGACCTCGTGTTTGACCGCATGGTGTCCGGTGAGGCAGACATCCTCGTCGGCACCCAGGTGGTGGCGAAAGGCCTCGACCTCCCCCGCGTCACAACCGTTGGCGTGGTCAATGCCGATACCGGCCTGCACTTCCCGGACTACCGCTCATCGGAACGCACCTTCAGCCTTCTGACCCAGGTCGCGGGCCGGGCCGGGCGGGGGACGGGTGCGTCACAGGTGTTCATCCAGACCTACACACCTGAGCATCCCGCCATTCGCCATGCTCGTTACCACGACTACCGGGGCTTCTATCGCGAGGAGCTCGAGGTCCGGCGCGCCTATCGATTTCCGCCCTTCGCCGAGCTGATCCTGGCCACCTACGGGCATCGCGACGAGGCTCGCGCGGAGCTCGAAGCGAAGACGGCCGCCGAACATCTGCGTGCTACAATCGCCCTGCTCAATTTGGGCGACATCGAGGTCCTCGGACCATCTCCCGCGTTCGTGTATCGGCTCAAGGACGAATTCCGCTTCGAGCTGACCCTCAAAGGGAGCGACCTGCACCGTGTGGCAGACGGCTTACCGCGAGGCCGGGGCTGGAGCCTCGACGTCGACCCGATGTAAGTTACTAAGCATGGCTGTTCTTCCCATCCTGACCCAGGAAGCGCCGATCCTTCGCCAGAAGGCGAAGCGGGTGCCACGCGTCGATAGCAGCATCCGCAAGCTGATCGACGACATGGTCGATACCATGATCGCCGCGCCCGGTGTTGGGCTGGCGGCCCCCCAGGTCGGCGTTGGGCTGCGGGTGGTGGTGATCAAGACCGATACCAACCTGCACACGTTGGTCAACCCCGAGATGGTCAAGTGGGAGGGTGAGCAGATCGGCCTCGAGGGCTGCCTTTCCGTGCCCGGTTATGTGGGTGAGGTCAAGCGCTACATGCAGGTGGTGGCGCGGGGGCTGAACCGGCAGGGCAAGCTGGTCAAGGTCAAGGGCGATGCGCTGCTGGCGCGCGCTATCCAGCACGAGATCGACCACCTCGACGGCATATTGTTCACCGATCGTTTGACCAGCCTCGACACCCTGCGCAAGGTCGAGCCGCAGGAGCAGGAGAAGGAAGCGGAACTCGTCGGCGCCTAAGCTGCGCATCGTCTTTGCGGGCACCGCGGCCTTCGGCCTGCCAACCTTG
Organism: Candidatus Dormiibacterota bacterium; assembly: GCA_036513555.1. GTDB lineage: Bacteria > Chloroflexota > Dormibacteria > CF-121 > CF-121 > CF-13. Next base: position 13,405 of record DATBYU010000022.1, read on the forward strand.
AATCGCCTGAAGGAGGCGGGGCACGACATCGCCCTGGTCGTCACCCAGCCCGACCGCGCGGCGGGCCGCGGCCTCCAGTTGCTTCAATCCGGCACCAAGCGGCTGGCGCTAGAGCTTGGCCTCGACGTCTTCCAGCCCGAGCGCATTAGGGACGAGCTAGCTCAAGCCCGCATCCGCGAGGTCCGCGCGGATGTCATGGTCGTGGTGGCGTATGGGCAAATCCTCCCGGCGAGCCTGCTCAACACGCCGCGGCTGGGGACACTCAACGTGCATGCCTCCCTGTTGCCGCGGCATCGCGGTCCCGCGCCGATCGAGTGGTCGATTCTGAGCGGCGACACCGAAACCGGCGTCACGATCATGCAGATGGACGCCGGCGTGGACACCGGTGCAATCCTCGCGCAGTCCCGCGTGCCGATTCCGCCCGGCCTCACGGCGAGCCGGCTCGAGAGCCAGCTGGCCGAGGTTGGGGCTGGCTTGATGGTCGAAACGCTCGACAAGCTGCAGCGGGGTGCGATCACCCCGGTTCCCCAGCCGGCAGAGGGAGCGACGCACGCCCCGCGGCTGAAATCGGAGGATGGCAAGCTTAACCCCGCGACCATGTCCGCCCAGGAAATCGATCGGCGCGTGCGCGCGCTGAGCGAACGGCTCGGCTGCTGGATCACGCTCAACGGTGTCGAGGTGAAGGTGATCCGCGGCCATGCGGACAGTGCCGCAGGGGACGGCATCCCGGTATCGACGGCCGAGGGCACCTACGTCGTCGACGAGGTTCAGCCGGCGGGCGGTCGGCGGATGACGGCCGCCGCATGGGCGCGAGGGCGGCGCTGATGGGCAAGAAGAAGCGCGACGCCGACACGACGATTGCCAGCAACCGGGCGGCCTACCACAACTACTTCATCCTGGAATCGGTCGAGGCCGGCATCCAGCTGGTCGGCACCGAGATCAAGTCGCTGCGTGAAGGCGGCGCCAACCTGCGCGAGGGTTACGTGCGATTCGGTGGGGGAGAGGCCTACCTGGTCAACGTGCACATCAGTCCTTATGCACGCGGGCAGAGCAGTAATCACGAATCCAAGCGCGAGCGCAAGCTCCTCCTCCACCGGTCGGAAATCATCCGGCTGGAGATCACGCTCAAGCAGAAGGGCTTGACGCTGGTCCCGCTGCGGCTCTACTGGAAGGGAAACCGGGTCAAGCTGGAGATCGGCCTGGCCAAAGGTAAGCGTCAGTACGACAAGCGGGAAACGATCGCGGCTCGAGATGCCCGCCGGGAAATGGACCGTGCCGTTCGAACCCGAGTCTAAGCGCCCAGGCCGCCGGAGATGTTGCAATACAAGTTCTGCACCTGGTTGCCGATCAGCATCACGATGACGATCAGGACAACCACGACCAGGCAGAGGATCAGCGAGTACTCCACCAGGTTCTGACCCGATTTACGTTCCGCAGTCTTGAGCCAACGCCAAAGCGTCGTCATGCGAGTAGCCTGAGCCCGCCGCGTAATGGCCCAACTTACGACGCCAGGTTCGCGCCGTCCGTCCGGCGCACCGGGCTACGAAGAAGGCCGTAGGGGTTTTTGGGCCGAAAAAGAGGGGTAGAATTTGAGGTGCTCCGACAGGCTGGCGGGGGCGCCAGGTCTCGACGGGGTAGTGGTCTGCAAGATGGCGAGCCGTGTCGCCGAGCACGTAAAAGCGGCAAGGCTATAAACGCCAATCGTCAACTGGCTTACGCTGCGTAAGTAGCGTAGTCAACCGGGGATTTATCCCCGGCGCCGGCCCGCTCTCGGTCAGCAGGAGCGGTCGCCGGCGTAAACTCCGCTGACTCGCTTCCGGCGGGCGTCGCGGCCGCCGGAGGGACTTCTTACCGCGACTGGCTCTGGCGGATCCGGTCCCAGGGGAGACGCCAGGGTGAGATCAAAACCGGGGCTACGCTCGTAGATGTCTTGCGGGACGCTGCTTCGGACGCGAGTTCGATTCTCGCCGCCTCCACCAGCCGGCCGGAGCCCGGCATGCTCGGCCACGATTCCGGCCGACGATTTGTCACAGGCTCGTGCTCCACCGTGGCTCTGACCCGGTGCATATTAGGGGCGTGGCGGACACAGACTGGACGTCGGAGGGACGGGTCAGAAAACACCGGTCTAAGAAGCCAAGACCGGAAACTCACGACGCGGAACCACAGGACCACACTCATGGCGGCCGGATGATCGTCGACCGCTGGACGCAGGCCATTCTGCCGCCGGGCTCAGACGAGAATCCGAACGTCCCCGGTATCTAGACGCTCAGCTGGACGGGAAGGAAAAAGTGTCGAGTACGAGCTGAAATTCCTTATCGTAGGTGCCCCCGGGCGCTGCTTCGACTTCGAAGGTATTGGCCTGGCGCTCGAAGACCACGATCACCGCGCCGTTGGCTGGACCCGAATCGACGACCATGATCCGGTCGGCCTTGATACCCGCGACCGTGGTTGCGGTCACCGTGTTGCCCCTCGCGAGACTCACTTCCGCCTGGTCTTTGGGGCCGGCGACCACGCGGATCTCGATCGGCGGGATAAACGTGCCGGACGCCGGGACGTGGGCGGGCACGGTCGAGGGCGTCCCCAAGGCGACCACGCTCAGCGCGCCGCCGGACCCGGGCTCGGCCGTGTAATCGCGCGAGACCCAACTGTCCGGGAAGCACAGATGGTAGCCGAGGGTGGGGTGCTGGTACCCGTGACCGCTCTTGCAGCCGACCGACGATGAGGGAGTGGCTTGAAGCGGTGGCGCGGCCCCGGTATCCTCACCGCACCCAGCCAACAAGGCAGCGGCAAGCAGGCTGAACAGTACCCCCAGGGAGCGGCTGCTGGCCACCGGGGAAGCCTACAGGAAACGGGGCCGCGCGAGCCGCTGGCCTTAGTGAAAGATCGCCGTCGCCAGCCACCAGCAGGCGAGCACCCCGAGGATGGCCGGCAGGATGCCGCCGAAGCGGGTGATGAGCGCGACGATCTGCGCCGGAATCATCCAGAACACGGAGACCGGGTCGGCCTTGACGACTCCCACCCGCGCCTGCTCGGCGACCGGCCCCGCCTCCTCATAGGAGGGGAGGGCGTGGGCGGCGAACGCCAGTCCGAGCCAGAGCTGGACGGCGGTCACCCAGGTCATGGGCAGGTGCAGGACCGTGCGTGGGGCGAGGGCCGGCGCCAGGCAAACGACCGCGAGGAGCAACAGAACGAGCGTCGGGACATATGCGATCGCGATCGCCGTCCCGAGCCAGGGCGGGGCTTCATACACGGTGTAGCCGGCCGGGTCGTCGACATGGAAATAGGTCACCTCGTCGATCGCGAGGCCGGCGCGGTGCGCGATCGTGAACTGGATCGACGTGCGCAGCACCACCGCCGGGAAACCGAAGAGGTGGATGGTGCGGGCGATCAGGAGAGGGAAGGCTCGGATCATGCTGATCCGGGCGGTGGCTCTGGCCAGCCGCACGGTGTACGGTGCTCCGCGCTTGACCGCCACCCGAGCGATGCCGCCGCCACGGGTCACGGCCACCTTGGCGACCGTGCCCAGTTGCCCGGCTCCCGACTTCAAGACCGGCGTGGTCGCGGCGCGCCAGCGTGCCCAGGGGATGGCGCGGAGTCGGCTCAGCAGCTGGTCATAGAGCGACGGAGGCAGCTCGGCCCTCGGTCGCGCGGCGATCCAGGCAGGTGTGCCGGTCGAGGCCGGTGGCATGGTTGGTGTGGGTGGTGTGGCTGGCGTGTCGAAAGGCAGGTCTTCCTGGATCGGTTCGGGTGCACCACTCACTTGGCGGTCACCTTCGGCGGGACATTGGCGGCCCGGATCTTGGCCAGCAGGGCCAGCTGGTCGGGCGTGGTGTCGAGGGTGATAGCCGGGTCATAGCTTCGGGCCGTATACCAGGCGCTGAGCCCGGCCTTGGTGTCTTTGTCGAGGAGGAAGCAATACGCCTCATAGGCCCACGCCTTTGGCGAGTTCGGCACCGCTTCGACCGCCTGTTCCATCTCGGCGGCGCAACCAGCGTAGTCCAGTGTGACGAGCCGCGCCTTGCCGTCCTGGTAATGCCGCATCCCGTTCCAGGCTCCCGGAAGGCCGGCGCCCGACATAAAGGTGAGCGCCAGCGTGACGCCAATCACGCACAGGACCCAGCCCGGCATGTCGGGCAAGCCGCCGCGGGCCCGGCGGATCGGCTGGAGCGCCGCTTCATACCGAAGCAGGCGATCGGCGATCTCCGAATCGGAGACTTCAGGCAAAGCCGGGCGGCGCAGGCGCTTGGCGTCTCGCAGCAGCATGACCGCCCCCGTGACGTCGCCAGCCGCGTAGCGCAGATCGGCCTTGAAGATCAAGGCATCGCGAGCACTGGGGTCGCCGCGCAAGGCGCGATCCAGGTAGTCCTCGGCAACGGCGGTCTCCCGCTTCCAGTAGGCGATCATCCCCAGGCCGAGCAGCGCGGCCGGATTCTTGGGTTCGCGGGCTAGGACGGTCTCATATTCGGTCGACGCTCCGACAAAGTCGGAAATCCGGATGCGCGCCAGGCCCAGCAGGCTCCGGGCATCGGTGAAATCCGGATGGACCTCGATGATCTTGGCGAGCAGCGTGACCGCTGGTTGCGGGTCCTGGGCGCCGACGAAGGCGTAGGCGAGGTAATACGCCGCGTAGGCGTCGTCGGGACGCTTGCGCACCTCGGCGGCCAGCAGTGGCAGGGCGCCTTCAAAGTCATGCCGGCGGATCAGCGCCAGGCCATCATTGATCGACATGTCCGGTGCCTAGCCCAAGTAACGCCTGAGTTCAGGCGTGCTTGCGGACCGGAGAGGCGTGGTGCCCTATGCGGCCTTATCGATCCAGCGCTCGGCGATGAAAGCGAGGAAGGCGCGGTCGAAGTCGAGGCCCTGCAGCTTGGTGGTGGCCGGCCAGGCCGAACGAACTTCGACCTGCAGCCGGCGATACTCTTCCAGGTCGAGGCCCTGGGCGAACTCCCAGGCGCGGGCGGCGAGTTCGGCATTGAGGGGCTTCATCAGATTTCTCCTACCCCTTACAACGTTCCGACCCGGCAGAAGGATTCATGCGCGTTGTATCACGCTACGTACAAAGCGCAAGAGCGCTCGACCGATCGCGTCAATCGTGGCATGAAAGCCGTGGGGCTGAAGGCAGCGATCATCATCATCGGCGCCGGCGTGGTCGTGACCGTCCCCACACTGATGGTGCTGCGGAGCAATGCCACGACGTCAATGGTCCCCGCGGCCAGCCACGCCACCCAGGATGCCAGCGACGATGTCGACGTCCAGGCCCGCCGCGCGACGCGGATCGCACTCGCCAGAACAACCCCAAGCCCGAGCCCGGCGCCGAGCGTAGCCGCCCCGGCTGGGCGACCTGCGATCGCGACGTCGTCCGGGACACCAGCACCGCCCCCAACAGCCGTCGGCACGGTTCCGTCCTTCTCGCACGTATTTGTGATCGTGATGGAGAACCACGAGTACAGCAGCGTGATCGGCAACCCGGCCGCCCCCTATACCAACGGCCTCGTCGCCAGCTACGGCCTGGCCACCAGCTATTACGCGGCCTCTCATCCGAGCCTGCCCAACTACCTCGCCCTCACTGCCGGCAGCACCTTCGGGATCGCGAGCGACTGCACGACCTGCTTCGTCAGCGCGACCAACATCGCCGACCAGGTGGAAGGGAGCGGTCGTTCATGGAAGGCCTACATGGAGGACATGCCGGTGCCGTGCTACATGGGCGCTTCGTCCGGCAACTACGCGATGAAGCACAACCCGTTCATGTACTACAACGACATCCGCAACAACCCCGTGCGATGCGCGGCCCACGTCGCGCCCTTCACGCAGTTCTGGGTCGACACGAGCACCGGCCAGGTGCCGGACTTCGTGTGGATCACGCCCAACATGTGCAACGACACCCACGACTGTCCGGTCGGCACCGGTGACGCCTGGCTGCGCAGCGTCGTGCCGACGATCACCGGTTCGGCCGCGTTTCGCAACGGCGGGGTGCTATTCATCACCTGGGACGAGGGTTCGAGCAACGCCGGGTGCTGCAGCGGGAGCTGGGGCGGACATGTCGCCACGCTGGTCATGGCACCGAACGCGATCAGCGGCTTCCGCTCAGGCGTCGCCGAGAACCACTACGGCCTGTTGCGCACCATCGAAGACGGCTTCCACCTCGGCCATCTCGGGGCTGCGGGTTGGGCGAGCAATCTCCCGCTGCGCGAGTACTTCCGCAACTAGCCCCCACCCTGCCCTCCCCCAGAGGGGGAGGGAGAACGGCCAAGCTGGCGAATCGGTTCGAGCGAGGCGAGATCGTCGATCGACGAGAGATCGCCGGGCGGGTCGCCGAGGAAGACGTTTCGGATCACGCGCCGGAGGATCTTGCCATTGCGGGTCTTGGGCAGACGCGGGATGACGTGCACCGCGGCCGGCTTGAACGGCTTGCCCAATGACCGTTCGATGCTGCGAGACACCGCCGCCGGAATCGACCCGGGGTCTGCACCGGGCCGAGCCACGGCGAAGACCACCACCGACTGACCCTTGATCGGGTCGGGCACGCCGACCGCCGCCGCTTCGGCCGCGGCCGTGCCATCGAGGGCCGCCGCTTCGACCTCGGCCGGTCCGACCCGTTTGCCCGCAACCTTAATGGTGTCGTCCGAACGCCCGAGGATGTACCAGAGCCCATCCTCGTCGACCATCGCCCAGTCGCCGTGGACCCAGATGTCGGGCCAGCGCGACCAGTAGGTCTCGAGGTACCGTTGTGGGTCCTTCCAGAATCCGAGCGTCATGCCCAGGTACGGCTGGCGGATGACCAGCTCACCGACCTCGCCCTCAACCGGCTGACCTCGGTCGTTGAAGACGGCGGCATCGATCCCGGGGATCGGTCCGGCAAAACTGCCCGGCTTCGAGGGGGTCAGGAAGTTTCCCGCGAGCAGGCCGCCGCCGCATTCGGTCCCCCCAGAGTAGTTCATGATCGGGATCTGTCCCCGGCCGACGGTCTCGAAGAGCCAGGTCCACGCTTCGGGGGTCCAGGGTTCGCCGGTCGAAGCCAGCACGCGCAAGCGGGAGACCGGTCGTTCCGGTGCAGCCCGATCCCCCGATGCCATCAGGACCCGGGTCAGCGTGGGGGAGATGCCGAGGTGCGTCACGCCGTGACGGTCCGCCACCGCCCACACGCGCCGTGGCTCCGGATAGTCGGGGGCGCCGTCGTAGAAGACCGCTGTGCCGCCGAGCATCAGGCTGCCGTAGACCAGCAGCGGTCCCATCACCCATCCCATGTCGGTGACCCACATCACGCGCTCAGCCGGCCGGACGTCCATCCCCAGCGCCCAATCCTGCGCCGCCTTGATCGGGAGACCGGCGTGGCCATGGACGGTCCCCTTTGGCCGGCCAGTCGTCCCCGAGGTGTAAAGGAGGAGCAGCGGTTCGTCCGGTCGCATCGCCTGCGTCGGCACCGGCGGCCGCGCCGGCTTGTCGAGCTCCTCCCACGCGACCTCGCGGCCGTCGTGCATGGCCGTGTCGACGCCCGCGCAGGTGACCACGACCAGCCGCTCCAGGCGAGGCAGTCCGGCGGCAGCCTCCACGGCGATCGGTTTCATCAAGGCCGGCCGTCCGCGCCGGACTGCGGCGTCCGCCGTGATCAGCACCCGCGCCTGCGCGTCGGACAACCGCTGACGGATCGCTTCCGCGCCGAAACCGGAAAAGAGCGGCACCGCCACCGCCCCCAGCTTGGTGCAGGCCAATAAGGCCACCGCGTTCTCGATGACGAGCGGCAGGTAGAGCCCAACGGCGACCCCGCGCTCGACGCCGATCTCGCGCAGGCCCGCCGCAACCCTTTCGACCATGGCATCGAGCTGTGCATAGGTCAGCTGCTTCGACGTTCCCGCCTCGGTCTCGCCGATGATGGCGAGGCGGTCAGGGTCCGACCGGCGATGCCGGACCACCGCCGACTCATAGGCGTTCAAGAGTCCGCCCGGGAACCACCTGGTCAAGGGCACCCCGGGCGAGGTGTCCATCACCTCGCGATAGGGCGTCGACCAGACGATGCCGAGCTCCTTGACCAGCGCATCCCAAAACCAGGGCGGGTTGGCGGCCGCCTTCTGGCAGAGCTCCAGGTAACTGGTGCAGCCGAGCTCGTGCATGAACCTGAAGATGCGGCTCTCGCGTGCCTGCGCGTCCGTCGGGGACCACGCCGGTGCCGGTCCGCTCATGCGCTCTTCCTGATGTCGCCGGTCCAGAAACCATCCGGGTCGGCCTGACGGATGTAAGCGAGCTCATCCGTGGAAGGCGGCGTCGTCGCCGGGACAGAATCGTCCATCGCAATCGTGAAGCCGGTCGCGGCGCGCACTTGCTCCGGGGTGACGCCCGGATGCAAGCTGACCGCCCGGACCGGACCGTGGGAAAGATCGAACACACCGAGCGTCGTGATGAGGGTGGCGGGGCCTCCTCGGCGACGGCCGGGGAAATGGCCGGGTGAGGTGATGTAATCGACGCGCTCGCGAAAACGGCGCGGCTCGTGCTCCATGATCAAGACCGTTCGTCCGGCCAGCGAAGCGATGTCGCCGCCGCCACCGCTCCCCGGAAGACGGACGAGCGACCCACTGCCGCTGGTCCGGGTGGTGTTGAGGTTGCCGTGTGGATCGATCTCCGCGCCGCCGATGAAGCCGACGTCAACCCGGCCCTGCTGCAGCAGGCTCATCACATCGTTGAGCCCAAGGCAGGCGATCGCGCCCACGATGTTGGGCGGATCGCCCATGGTGTAGATGAAGGCTTCGGCGGGCCGGTCGCGGATGACGCCGTTCTCGAAGAGGCCGACCGCGGTCGGGGCATGGGTGGCCTTGGCCAGCCCGAAGCCGAGGAGCGGGAGGCGCATCCCGACGAAGACGACCTCGCCGTCACGAATCTCGCGGGCGGCCGCCACGACCATCAGCTCCCTACGGGTGTAGGTCGCGATCATGGCGCGAAATTTGCCGCGGCGGCGAGCCGTCGATCGCTCACCCGCAGGCGCGCGAGGGCGGCGTCGCCCATGTGCCTTAGATACGACCGCCGGTCGGGGACGTCGAGCACCCACTCCTTGAGCCAGGACTGATAGCCCTCGGCGGTTTTTGAACGGCCGTGATAGGTGAGAAAGGTCTCGAAGTCGCGACGCCAGTAGCCTTGCACCGACGAGGGCAGGGCTCCGCCGGGCTCCTCGACGACCGCGGTCACAAGAAAGCCTGGGATCATCGTGCGGTTGGGATCGCTGCGGATCACGTCATCCGGGACGATCTCCTCGCAGACGACGATGGTGCGACGCGCCGCGTAGGCGGCCTCGACCGTGAGCCCGAGGTTGCCCCAGAGATGCGCGTTGCCCGAGGCATCGGCGCGCTGAACATGGACGATGGCAACGTCCGGCTTGAGCGCACCTACGGCCAGCAGGCTGGGTCCGCCGAAGGGATCGTCGATTGGCCGAATCCGAGGATGGCCCCGCACGATGTCGCCGCCGAGCCCGGTGAACGTCGGGAGGTAGGGGAGGCCCATCGCCGCCGCCTTGAGCGCCAGCCCGACCGTGAAGTTCGAATGGTCTTCCATCACGATCCGCCGGGGCTGGCCCTGCTCGTAGGCGCGGCGAAAACCGTAGCCCGATCCACCGGCGACGTTGCCCACCCAGGCGGCGATCACTTTGGCCACCGTACCGGCCGCGATCAGCTGGTCGAAGGCCATGTCCGAGATCGGCCCGATCAGGGTCAGGTCCTTGCGCCGCTGACGGATGATCTCGTGCACCGCCGCGAATGGAATGCCGGATTCGAGCGCCAGTCCGAGCGCCACCGAATCGCCGTCATGCAGGTTCTCGGCGATCGCCTCGGCCAGCGAGCGTTGTTTGCCGGTCAGCGGTGGCTCCACGCCGGCATGCGTTTTTCCAGGAACGCACTGATCCCTTCCTCCGCGTCGCGCGAGGGGCCGACCGTCGCCCGATAGGTCGCGATCGCAGCGTCGAGCCGTTGCAGCATCGCTGGCGCTCGCTGCCCACGGGTGGCGGCGGTGAGGGCGCGGAGCGCGACTCCACTGCGAGCGGCTAGCTCGCTCGCGTTGCGATCGACGGTCTTCGCGAGCGACACCGCGGGCACGACCTCGGTCACCAGCCCGGCTCGCTCGGCCTCGGCGGCGGTCATCGACTCGCCCAGCAACAAGCGCATGCTGCGCGAGGCGCCGCAGATCTCCGGCAACCACGCAGCCGCCACAGGTGGAAAGGCACCCAGGTTGATTTCCGGAAAGCCGAGAACGGTGTCGTCGCCGGCCACCACGAAGTCGCACAGCAGCGCGATCTCCGCCCCGCCGCCGAGCGTCGACCCATGAATGGCGGCGATCGTCACCGGCTTCATGGTAAGCAGGAGTCGCGCATTTTCGCGGACTTCCGACAGCATTGCGTCCAGCCGACCGGCCAGATGATCCCGCACCTCGACGCCGGCAGAAAAGGCACGGGGGAGAGCGCTGCTGAGTACCACGACCCGTATCGAGGTTGCGTCGCATTCGCGCAGCGCGTCATTGAGCCGTCGCAGCATCTCGACGTCGAGCACGTTGAGTGGAGGTCGATCCAGCGTGATGCGGGCGATCCCATCGCGCCGGATCGTGATCGAAACCGAAGACATTTCGGGTGCCGGCACCGTCGGTAATGCTAGTACGCTTGCTCCATGCAGACGTGTCCGCGCTGCGAGCGCCGGGTCGCGCCGGAGGCGCTCTTCTGCCCGCACTGCGGAGCGCAGCTCAACGTGCAGCCGGTCCAGGGCGAGATCGTCGATGGCACGAGGCGATTTGCCAAGAACCGACCGATCAACCCGGGCCGCGCCGCGCGCCTCTCGATCATTCCAGGCCTGGGGCATTGGTATGCGGGAGCGCCGGTCAAGGGACTCGCCTTTTTCGCCGCCATCGTCGGCCCGCTGGTGATCGGCACCGAGCTCGACCTCACGGTCATCGGCGCGGTGGCGGGGATTCCTCTCGACCTGGGTGGTCTCGCACTGTGGGGCTTCTGCGCATACGACGCGTACCGTACGGCGCGAAAGCGGATGCGGCCCGCGGCCTGATCAGCGCGCGCGAAGTCGGCTGCTCCGAAGCTGACGCAATGCCTCCCGCAACCTTGCTCTCCTAGTGTCGCTGGTGTGGCGAGGGAGCGTCGGGTCCTGTTGATCGAGGACGATGCGGACCTGGCGAATCTATACCTGCTGCAGCTGCGCCGCGATGGGATTCCCCTCGAGCACGCTCACAACGGGGCGGAGGCGGATGCCTTCGTGCGCGACCGGGTGCCCGCCTTGATCCTCGTCGATCTCAAGCTGCCGGACGTGGACGGCCGCGAACTGGTCGAGCGCTGGGCCGGCGATCCGGTGTCCGGTGCGATTCCGATCTGGATCCTGAGCAACACCATGCCGGAAGACAACCTCTGGTGGCATAGTGCCCCGAACGTCCAGCGCTACTTCCTCAAGTCGAAGGTGGTGCTGACGCGGCTCAGCCAAGAGATCCGCGCCACGCTCGGCCTACCCTACGGCGAGCGGCTCAGCCAGCGGCCCGCCTAGCGATACGGGCCGCAGATGACATCAGTCCATCTCGGTTGGGATCAGCGCCATCTTCTGGCGCGGCACCCGGTCGATGACCACCTCGCAATGGGCGTTGCGAACGACGTGCTCGGCGACCCGGCCGAGCGGGCTCTCATTCGGCCGGTTCTGGTGGCTGATCCCCATCACGATCAGGTCCACGCCCTCCTCGCGGGCGATCTCCACGATGCGGTGTCCGGCTTGGCGCGCGACGTTGACTTTGGTGCGGGGCTGGATCGCGTGCTGCGTGGCAATGAAGGCGGCTGCATTGAGCGCTCGCTGGATCCGCGGGTCTTTCTCGGGCATGGCGAGCGGCGCCTGGAGCGGAATCTCGTGCACGTAGACGATCACCATTTCCGCTTTGTGGCCCTGGTTCAGGCGAGCCGCTAGCTCGACGGCCCGCACCGACGCGCCGAGGTCGAGGATGGGGACCAGGACTTTGCGGATCGACTCCACCGATCGCACCGTGCTGGTGGCGCCCCGCGGCGCCGGCGGCGGCACCCGCAGCATCCATCCCAGGGTTCCGGCAAGGCCGACCGTAAAGGCGACCGCCAGCGTGATGCCGAGCGGGTTGAGCGTGAGGCTCAATGTGGAAGCCGTGCCGCCGCTTGCAATCGCCAGGCGCCGAAGGCCAGCAGGCCGACACCGGCAATGCCGTAGGGCACGGAATGTACCTCTATGAGGTCGCGGAGCAGGACCAGCACGCCCACCAGCAGCGACGCGAAGCCAACGATTCGGGTGTAGCGATAGGGGGTCATGTTGGCTTGTTGCCGGCGGCGTCGCGCTCGGCCAGAACCCCTTCGTATTCCTCGAGCGACTCGAACTCCTCCGCCTCGCGGAGCACCCGCTTCTGCGCCTCTTCCCAGTTACGCTCGACGTTGCCGATGGCGGGCAGCTTCTGCCGGCGGCGGTAGACCATATAGAGGATGCCGCAGAGCAGGATCCACCCCGGACCCGCGATCCGGCCCAGCGGGTGGGTCAGGACCACCTCAAAGAGGGTGATCGCCACCCCGATCATGCCGAGCACGCCAAGCACGGGAAAATCGACCGTCCGCCCTTTGACCTTGATCGGGATGTTGAGCGGCATCCGGTAGGGACGCGGCGTATACGGATCTTTGAAGCGCAGCGTGATCAAGGAGACGAAGACGATCAGGTAGCCGGTGGTCGCCCCGAAGGCGTAGAGGTCAGTCAGCAGCTCGATGGCGGCATTGTCCGCGGTGCCGGATCCGCCCGGCGTCAGAAACGCGATCAGCGTTTGCACGATCGCTACGCAGCTGAAGACGATGATGGTTCGCGTCGGAGTGGCATATCGCTTGTTGACCTTGTTGAACCAACGTGGCACCAACCGGAAGAGGCTCATCGAGTAAGTGAGGCGCGAGGCGCTGACCACGCCCGAGTTGGCTGAGATGAAGACGATGACGCCGCCGATCAGCGCCGTCAGCGGCGCGGCGACGATCCCGATCACCGGGATGTGGCCGGCGATCAGGGCGACGGGATCGCCACTGTGGCCGAAGAAGCCGCTGTGCGGGCCCTGGCCGAGCGGGAACATCCCGGCGGCGAGGATCGAGAACGCCATCGCGAAGAGGAGGACCGAGAGGATGAGACCGATCGACGTCCGCGGGATGATGGTGGCGGGTCGGCGGGTCTCCTGCGCGACCTGCGAGATGGACTCCAGGCCCACGAACGAGATGATGGCCAGCGAGGAGCCCAGCGCAAACTGTCCGAGGTTGGCCGGGTAGTGGGTGAAGTTCTGCACGACCAGCCCCGGGTCCCAGACCAGGCTAAAGCCGGCGATCACAATGATCGCCTGGCCGGTGATGGCCACCACGCCAAGGAAGTTATTGAAGGTGGAGGAGACCTTGATGCCGCGGACGTTCATCCAGATCAGCACCACGATCCCGGCAATGGTCTCGGCGAGCCAGAACCACTGGACGTGGGTGGGGCCGACTTTGACGGTCAGCGTCTGGGCGAACGGCATGAAGAAGTTGAAGTAGCCGAACGAGATCACCGTGAAGAGCGCGATGTCGATCGTGTAGTCGAGCAACAGGGCGGACCCGGCCACGAAGCCCCAGAGGTCCCCGAGCCCGCGGAGGGCGAAGTACTGGCCGCCGCCGGCGACGGGATACGCCGAGGCCAGCTCCGCGTAGCAGAGGCCCACCATCGCATAGACGAGTCCGGCGGCAAGGAAGGCGAGCGGGGTGAAGCCGAGGGCCGCCAGCGCGACGATGCCAAGCGCGACATAGATGTCGGCGCCGACATCAGCGTAGCCCCACATGTAGGAGCCCCAGACGCTGACATCGCGGCGTAGCTCGCTCGCCCCGATTGAGTCGCTCGGCGTGTCGGTCGAGGCGCTCACCTACTTCTCGAAGAAGCGCGTGACCTTCTCAGCGCCGACCGTCGTCGGGCAGATGGTCTCGATGCCCAGTTCGGCGTAGAGATCAGCCCGGGCCGGGTCGTAGATCCGGCAGATCACCTTCTTGACTCCGAACTCATGCTGGGCCAGCTGGGCCGCCATGATGTTGGTGGTATCGGCGTTGGTCACCGCCACGAACGCCTCGGCACGGTCGGTGCCGGCGCGGCGGAGGATATCCTCATCCACCGCCGAGCCGAAGACCATCTCCCCGGCAAAGTCCTCGCCCAGGCGGTTGAAGGCGGCCTCACTGGAATCGACCACGGCCACATCGTCACCTTCCTGGCTGAGCTGCCGGGCCAGGCTGGAACCGACCCGTCCGCAGCCCACGATCACCGTACGCATATAACCTCAAACTATTCTAGGGTTCGTATCGTTTAGCGCTGAATTGGCGAGGGTATATACCGGCCAGCTTGCCCGGGCACTGGGGCGCCGGGGCCGGCACATACTTTAAGGAGTACTACGAGATGGCAAAGACCGTAGGCATCGACCTCGGAACCACGAACTCAGTTATCGCCGTCATGGAAGCCGGCGAGCCGGTGGTCATTCCGAACGCGGAAGGCGGTCGGACCACCCCGTCGGTCGTCGCGTTCACCAAATCAGGCGAGCGCCTGGTGGGGCAGCTGGCCCGCCGGCAGGCCGCCGTCAACCCGGAGAACACGGTGTTCTCGATCAAGCGTTTCATGGGTCGCAAGTACGACGAGGTAGAGACCGAGCGGAAGATGGTCCCCTACAAGGTCGTCGCCGGCAAGGATGGCCGGGTCGAAGTCGAGATTCAGGGAAAGCGCTACACCCCCGAGCAGCTCTCGGCCATGATCCTGCAGAAGCTCAAGACGGACGCCGAGGCCTACCTCGGCGAGAAGGTCACGGACGCGGTCATCACCGTGCCCGCCTATTTCAACGACTCGCAACGGCAGGCGACCAAGAACGCCGGTGAGATCGCCGGTCTCAACGTGGTGCGCATTATCAACGAGCCCACGGCGGCCGCGCTCGCCTATGGGCTCGACAAGAAGGAGAACGAGAAGATCCTCGTCTTCGACCTCGGTGGCGGCACCTATGACGTGTCCGTGCTGGAGATCGGCGAGGGTGTCTTCGAAGTCAAGGCGACCAACGGCGATACCCATCTCGGCGGTGACGACTA
Source organism: Candidatus Dormiibacterota bacterium (assembly GCA_036513555.1). Classification (GTDB taxonomy): domain Bacteria; phylum Chloroflexota; class Dormibacteria; order CF-121; family CF-121; genus CF-13. The sequence goes on from DATBYU010000022.1 coordinate 28,487, forward strand.
CGACCGCCGGCTCGTCGACTACATCGCCGACGAGTTCAAGAAAGAGCAAGGGATCGACCTCCGGCAGGATCGCCAGGCCCTGCAGCGACTGACCGAGGCCGCAGAGAAGGCGAAGATCGAGCTTTCCAGCCGGATGGAAACCGAGGTCAACCTGCCGTTCATCACGGCCGATCAGAACGGCCCGAAGCACCTCGACATCAAAATCACGCGGTCGAAGTTCGAGCAGCTGACCGCGGACCTTACGGAAAAGACGATCGCGCCGTTCAACGCGGCGCTCAAGGACGCGGGCCTGACGCCCGCCGACCTGAACGAGGTGATTCTCGTCGGTGGAGCGACCCGGATGCCCGCCATCCAGGAGCTGGTCAAGAAGCTCACCAACGGCAAGGAACCGCATCGCGGCATCAACCCGGACGAAGTCGTCGCCGTGGGCGCCGCCATCCAGGCGGGCGTCCTCAAGGGTGAGGTCAAGGACGTCCTGCTCCTCGACGTCACGCCGCTGTCGCTCGGTCTGGAGACCCTCGGTGGGGTCAACACCAAGCTGATCGAGCGAAACACCACCATCCCGACCTCGAAGAGCCAGGTGTTCTCGACCGCATCGGACAACCAGCCCTCGGTCGAGATCCACGTCCTGCAAGGCGAGCGCGAGATGGCGTCTGCGAATAAGACACTCGGGAAATTTCACCTGGACGGGATTGCGCCGGCACCACGCGGCGTGCCGCAGGTCGAGGTGACGTTCGATATCGACGCCAACGGCATCCTCAACGTGCGGGCCAAAGACCTTGGCACCGGCAAGGAGCAGAAGGTGACGATCACCGCCTCCACCACCCTGAACAAGGACGAGGTCTCGAAGATGGTGAAGGACGCCGAGGCGCATGCCGAAGAGGATCGCAAGCACCGCGAGGAAGTCGAGGCCCGCAACCAGGCCGATAGCCTCGTGTATCAGGCTGAGAAGCAGCTGCAGGAGAACGGCGACAAAATCGACCCTGC
>DATBYU010000023.1:0-5872 GCA_036513555.1 Candidatus Dormiibacterota bacterium
ACCGACCACGGAGACGTCGGGCGTTTCTTGGAGAAGGGCCTTGATGCCATTGCGCACGACTTCGTGGTCATCGACCAGGACCACACGGAGAGGCATGGCGCTCACGGCGAGCCTATCTTCGCAGAAAGCCGGGCAAATCCAAGATGACGGTCCTGCTCAAGGGGGGACCATTCTCCGCTGCGTCGAACAGGCACCAGCCGCAGCGTGAATGGCATCTTTATCAGGTATTACGTCGAGTTGCCCTACCCACGCGCAGCCCTTGAGGAGGCACTCCTCTCGGTGCCTTAGAGCTTGAGATCGAAGCTGGCAAACCGGTCGCCAGTGCCGGTCGGTCCTGGATCGCAATTACCTGGCGTGCCACCGGCCCGGCGGGCCTGTTCCCGGTGATGGACGCGGAGGGTTGGTTGGGCGGACGATTGACAAGGCCCTGCTCTCGCGGGTTGCTGAAGCGACGATCAAAGGACTTCGTCGATCGGCTTGCCAGCGCCGTTGAGGCTGCTCTGACGCCCGTGGCTTGACGGGCAGCAGGCCGAACGTCCCCTTCGTTTGGGGACCAGCGTCCCTGGGTTTGCGACCCGTCGTCGCGCATCCTACTAATGATGGTTGTTACGGTTCGGACGCCGACGGTAGAGATAATCGACGATCTGCGCACCAACTGGGTTCGCGAGTACCGACACGGCCACGCTACGGCTGACCGATGGGCACGCGGCCTCCGCCACGTGTCACATTCGTTAGAGACGCAGGAACGGGTCTTCCGCATGGCGGAGCAGCTGGAACGACGCGGGGTCGATCGGACCGACCTCTTTACGGCGCTCGAGGAAGCCGACCGGTGCATCGCGCTTTCGGGCGACCCGCATGCCGCGGCCGAGGCCGGCCATCGCGCGATCAGCACGCTGGTACGCCTTGCCCCTGAGTCTCTGGTGCTCTGTGCCGATGAGGACGAGACCAAGCTCCAGATGCTGGGTTATGAGCCTCTCGCCTTCGACGGACACGACCCGGCGGGCTATGCCTGGGTGATGTTCGAGCTGAGCATGCGCACCGACGCCGAACGGCGGTCCCAGTGGCGGCGTTGCGTCCCACAAGATTTCTCGACACCGACGGCGATCGGGCTCGCTCGCCTCTAACGTTGGACCGCAGCACCCAGGTCCCGGCCCGCCAAGATCAGGTCACCACGAGGTCGGGACCATTGGTCCTAAGCACTCTCCCGACACTCGGTCAGGATGAGATCAACACCTGGAGCGCACGACCAGGGAAGCAAATTTCGATGGAGGTAATTTGAAATGACGAAGACATTGCGGTGGCGAGTGTTGGTTCTCCAGGCCGGCCTCATCGGTATCCTGGTTTTCTGCGCGGGATTCCTCTTCTGGGGGAACTCCTTCATTCACAATCAGATTTCGACGGAATTGACGGCGCAACAGATCTACTTTCCGGCTGCTAACAGCCCGGCGATCGCGGCCCTCCCGGCCGCTGATGCGACGGCGATGAACGTCTACGGTGGTCAGCAGTTGACGACCGGCGACCAAGCGAAGGTCTACGCGAACAGCTTCATCGGGGTCCACCTGAATGAGGTGGCCGGTGGCCTGACCTACTCGCAGCTGAGCGCCAAGGCGATGGCAAATCCGACCGACACGAAGGTGGCCGGCCAGGTTGCTACGACCTTCAAGGGCGAGATGCTGCGCGGGACCTTGCTGAACTCTTACGGCTGGTGGACGATCGGATCCTACGCCCTCTACGCGGCGATCGGTCTAGCGGTCGCAGCCCTGGTGGTCCTCGGCGCCTTTGCGCTCGAGATCTTCCTCTGGATCCGCCAGCGGCAGAAGGTCGCGGTGCCGTTCATCGCAACGAAGCCGATCGCGATTTCCGCCTAACGCACTCTCCCGACCTCGAACCGAATGTCCCTCGCCGCGAAGAGCGAGGGACGTTTTCTTTGGACCGGTCCCTAGCATCAAGGAGCATTTCAATGAACAACGGGAACTCAAGCATCATTCAGGTAAAGCAATCCTGGATCAGCGCGCTATCCCTTGTGATCGCGGCTCTTGCGGTCGTGGCGACGACAGGGGGCATCGTGACCGCCTTCGGTCATGTTCACCGAACCTTTGTCTCGCTCCGCGGAGAAACCATCATGCTCCAAGGTGGTGGGCTGTACGGCCATGAGTCGGTCTCGGTAGCGGCTCAGGGGGTTGGAATGGACCTGGTCACGCTCTTCGTCGCAACGCCCCTGCTACTTTTGGCCAGCTATCTCGCTGCCAGAGGCTCTCTGCGCGGCCAGCTGGTTCGCGTGGCTGCCTTCTGGTACTTCACCTACTCATACCTGGTGATTACGTTTGGGGTCGCCTACAACGCGTTCTTTCTTATCTACGTGGCATTGCTCGCTGCCAGCCTGGCCGGCCTGATCCTGTCGCTGCTCTCTGTCGACGTTTGTCGCGTGGCGAACCACATCTCGCCCCGCTTCGCCAGGCGAACCATCGCTTCGATCGTGCTCGTGATCGGCGGCATGTTTCTGCTTCTATGGCTCGGCCGCATCGTCCCCTCAATCGCGACCGGTGCCCCGCCGATCGGGCTGGAAAGCTACACAACCCTTTCGGTCCAGGCCGCTGACCTTGGCATCGTGATCCCGCTGAGCATCGTGACGGGCATCTTGTTGCTGCGACGTCAGTCGATCGGTTACCTGCTTGCGTTCCCCGTGGTGCTGTTCACGGCCACGATGGGTCTGGGGCTGGTCGGCATGGTGACCGCGATGGCGGCCCTCGGAACGCCAGTCGGACTCGCCGACGCCGTACCGGCCGTGGCGACAGCGCTCCTCGGACTCGCCATGTCGTTTCACCTCGTCCGAAATGTCAGACAACCGGCGCCCGAATTCAGGTCTGCGGAGCTTGGTCTCAGGTCGTCAGCCCTGTCGGCCTGATGCAGCTTCAGCAGATTCGGCGGTCGAAGTTGGCGGTCGTGGGGATTAAGGCCGTCCACACGCTCGCCTGGTTCTCCGTCGAGTCAGGCATGATCTACCTCCTCTACACCGGGCTGAGGAAGCGGTCAGACCGACGAGTGGCGATCGCAGCCGCCGTGGTCGGCGCCGAGAGCCTCATCTTTGCGGCGAACGGCTTTCGGTGTCCCCTCACCACACTCGCCGAGCAGTTTGGGGCGGAGCGAGGTTCAGTGACGGACATCTATTTGCCGGGGTGGTTCGCCCACAATCTGCCGGCGATCCACGTCCCACTTCTTGTCCTGGCCGCATTCCTGCATGTGAAGAATATCGAGGCGAACAGCGCGTCATCATCGGGCGAACGTCGTTAGCATCAGGACCTGCGTCTTGGGTGATGACCACGTCTGGACGAGCCTACTCTGTGCGCTCGATCGTCGCAAATTCGACGGTGAGGCTCACAAAGGTCCCGTAGAAGCCGGGACCTTTGTCGGTGTCATCCTCCCCGAGCATCCCCTACCGTAGAAACCACCATGGATACACCTGCCGGCTACCTGCACTGGGGATTCATCCTGATCTCGATCCCGAACCTACTCGTGATCGGCCTGATGATCGTGCTGTTCGTGATCGCCCTGTTCGTTCCTCTGCCGGGGGAGAAGGAGTAGTCATGAGACCAACCAACGCCTCCGGACCGCTGGGCGAACGCTCCAGCAGCTGGACGGCCCGCGCCCGCGAGGAAATCGCAGAAAGGCTGCCAATGGAAAACCTTCTGCCCGACCGCCAGCCCTACTACGTGGGCTCCTGGGTCTACGTCTTCGGCGTGGTAACGATCGCCGCGTTGGTGCTGACCGTCTTGAGCGGCGTCATCCTGGCGATTGCAGGCCCCGATTGGTGGCACATCTCGGCGGCCGGCCGATTCTTCAATAGCCTGCACTTCTGGAGCGTCCAGGTCTTCTTCGTCTTCATGGTGCTGCACCTCTGGGGTCAGTACTTCATGGCCAGCTGGCGGGGCGGTCGGGCCGTGACCTGGATGGTTGGGGTGGTCATCTTTGCGATTTCGATTGCGGCGGCCTTCACGGGCTACCTCTCGCAGCAGAACTTCGCGTCGCAATGGATCGCGGTCAGCGCCAAGGACGCGCTCAATGCTTCCGGTCTCGGCGCCTTCTTCAACGTCCTCAACTTCGGGCAAATGTACGGCATCCATGTGCTGCTCTTACCCGCCGCCATCATCGTGCTGGTTGCGCTGCACATCGTCTGGGTCCGCATGAAAGGCGTCGTGCGGCCGATCGAGTCTTCCCAGCGGGCGACGCGCTCGACCTCGGAGAAGGTGTGACGATGAAGCAGAACCGCGCGACCTCAGATAGCTCGGCGTCGACCATCCGGACGGTGCCCTATGACCTGCTCAAGGAAGTCGCGATCGCGCTCATCGCCTGCCTCGTGCTGGTGATCGTCCTGGCGGCGGCCCTGTCGTCGCCGGACGTGCCATCGGTCACGATCCAGAGCTGGGCGCAGGCTGACCCGGTCGACTTCACCACTACGGCGGCCAACGAGTTAGCCGGCTCGACGATTAGCGCCGGCTACGGCGCGCCCTATAACGCCACCGACGCCGGACAGACGATCGGCTTCATCGCTCCGTCCCGCTGGGCTGGCGTTCGGCAACCGGTGGATAGCGCCAATGACTTCGTCATCAACCCGCTCAAGCTCGCCAGTGTCGGCGATGCGCAGTTGGCGACGGCGCTGACGGCTTTCCAGGCGGCGTCCGACGCCCAGAAGACCGCCTGGCTGACGGCCTACACGAAGGCGCTCGGCGACGCCAAAGTGCAGGACGGGAAGGTCACGGTTGCGAGTGGCGACTACGGCGCCGTACCCGTGCTGATGGACCGACTCCTTACGGTTGCGCGCTCGGGTGGCCTCGATGGCCTCCTGCTCAGCAGCGGTCATTTCTATCAGACCGATTTCACCAAGCCGCTGCTCTTCATGGCCGACGGTACGTACCTAGCCGGCCTGGCCGCCCAGCAACATCTGAGCGGCAGCCAGTGGGGCATGATGAATGAGACCGGCCAGTACCCGGGGCAGTCATGGTTGTGGCTGTACACCGTCTGGTACCAGATCCCACCGTTCAACACAGCGCCCAACGGCGACCTACTAGTGGTCATCCTGATGGGCCTCCTGACGCTCGGCCTCCTGTTGGTGCCGTTCATTCCCGGCCTGCGTGACATCCCGCGGATCGTCCCGATCTACCGGCTGGTCTGGCGCCGCTACTACAAAGAAGAAGCAGGGCGGTGAAGCACCGTGTTCATCCGTTACTACGTCGAACTGGCGCACCCGATGCCCAACCTGGAACGCTCATTGCTCGAGGCCCCATCGTCATGGTTACCCGATCTCGCTGAGTGCGCCGACGAGCGTGGCCAGCGCCTTCTGACCGAGGTCGGATTTCCCATGGATGGCCATCGGATCGTCAAAAGGGTCTCGATCGCGATCGGAGACCCGGTCCGGTCGTCCGCGCGGACCTGGATACCGATTTCATGGCAGGCCACCGGGCCAAGCGGGCTCTTCCCCGTACTCGATGGTGACCTGGAGATCGCCCGGTTAGGTGCCGAGCGCACGCAACTCGCCTTCAGCGCGCGATACCGTCCCCCGCTTGGGCTCATCGGGCGAACGGTAGATCGCGCCCTCCTGTCGCGGGTGGCGGAGGCGACCATCAAGGATTTCGTCGACCGGATCGCGGAACGGCTCGACGCCCAGATTGCCCTCGCTCGCGTGCCGGCGTCCCTCAATTGAGGTAGCCACGATCGAGGGTGGGAGCCGATGTATTCATGTGAATCCTGCGTCTCGCCCGGCCCTGTGGCGCCAGGGGGTGGCAAGGGCGTCGGATGCCGCTCGCCGGTGGGCGGCCCCGCCTGTGCTTCCGCCGCGACTGTGGTCGCATCGCCACCAGATACTGCGGCTGGTCCT